>NZ_JBNCAQ010000005.1:249760-320664 GCF_049808595.1 Streptomyces aurantiaciflavus
CGTACGACCGGGCCCGGCCCTTTTGTGTTCGTAGCTGCCTGCGACCCGCGTGCGGAGTGTCGCGTTATGAACACTTAAGCCTGATACATCAAGATATGACCGAAATCATCATTTCGCGTCCGTCTCTGATGTGAGGGGCTACAGAATGAGCAGCGCAAAGGTGTCACCGCTGGGGTTCGTGACCGTTCGCGGGCGCGGCTACCGGCCCAAAGAGGTCGATGCGTACACCGCCGCGCTCTCCGCCGAACGCGACGCCGCCTGGGAGCGGGTCGCCCGGCTCACCACGCTCGCCCAGGAGATGGTGGTGGAAGCCAAGCAGTTGCGTGAGGCAGTGACGGGGCTCGAACCGCAGACGTACGACAGCCTCGGGGAGCGCGCACGGCGCGTTTTCCAGCTCGCGGAGGAAGAGGCGACGGAACTGCGCGAAAGCGCCCGGCGTGAAGCGGACGAGCACGTCGCGCAGGCCAAGGCGCAGGCTGTCGCCATGCGCCAGGCGGCGCAGAAACATGCGGACGAGGTCCGCACGGAGGCCAAGGAACACGCACACCGGCGGATGCTCTCCGCGCGCGCCGAGGCGCACGGCATCCGCGCCGGCGCCCGGCGCAAGGTGAAGGAGTTCCGTACCGAGGCGATCACGGCGCTGCGCGAGGTGCGGCACGGCACCGCCGGCCTGCTCGTGGAACCGAAGAGGGAGTACGCCGAGCGGCTGGCCGCGCTGGAACGTGAGACCGCCGAACGGGCCGCCGCCCTCGACGCGCACCATGCCCGGGCGATGGCCCGTGCCGAGGAGGCCCTGGCCGAGGCGCAGCGGGACCTCGCGGAGGCGGAGGAGGCGTCCCGCCGGCGGGAGGAGGAGGCACGCGCGCGTGCCGACACGCTCCTCGCCGAGGCCCGTCTCCGGGAGGAACGCATCGCCAGGGAGACGGAACGGGTGCTGCGTGAGCACAGTGAGCGGCGCGACGACGTGCAGGCGCACATGGACTCCGTGAGCGAGAGCCTGAGGGCGCTCACGGGGCGTGTGATGGAGTCGTCGGCCCATCCTCTCCTCGACCAGGTCGAGCCGTCGGCCCGTTCGCTCCTCGACCAGGTGGAGTAGCCGGCCCGGCCGGCGTGTCCGGCCCGTCCCTTTCCTCCGCTCACCCGCGTCAAGTCCCCCCTGCGGATCGTCGGCCCGCCGACGGCCGGCGCGGACAGGGGGCCGGCAGCGTCTCGCTGCGCGGGGATGCCGCACGCGTGCGTGTGGCGAAGAGCGTGGCTGCCGGCCCGGGCTGTTGTCCGCGTTGACTCAGTCCTTCAGGACGGGGAAGCGGCGCGGGGCGAGGAGCAGCAGGACCAGGAAGGCGAGCGCTGAGGCGCAGGACGCGCCCAGGTAGACGGCGTGCACGGCGTCCGCGACGGCGCGCCGGGTCGTTTCGTGCGCCGGTCCGGCGTCGAGAGCGCGCGTGACGGAGTCCAGGTCGCCCGCGCCGCCGAGACGGGCGGCCAGGACGCCGTTGGCGACGGCGCCGAAGACGGCGGCGCCGACGGTCTGGCCCGTCTGCCGGCAGAAGAGCACGGAAGCCGTCGTGGTGCCACGCTCCGACCAGCCGACCGTCGACTGCACACCGACGATCAGCGGCAGTTGGAACAGGCCGAGCGCGGCGCCGAGCAGCAGCATCAGCACCGTCGGCTGCCAGGCCTGCCCGGGGTAGGGCAGGAGCGGGAAGGCCAGCAGGATAAGCGTCGCCGTGCCGATGCCGAGCAGGGCGGTGTCGCGGAAGCCGATCCGCCGGTAGACGTGCTGACTGAGGGCGGCCGACAGCGGCCAGCTCAGCGTCCACACGGACAGCACGAATCCGGCGCTCACCGGGTCCAGTTCCAGCACCGACTGGGCGTACGTCGGCAGGAACACCGTAGGGGCCACCATCAGCAGACCCAGCGCGCCCAGGGCGAGGTTGACGGCCGCGATCGTACGGCGGCGCCACACCCAGCCCGGGATGATCGGTTGCGCGGCCCGGCGTTCGATGACGACGACGAGCGCGGCCAGCGCGAGGCCGGCGCCGAACAGGCCGAGCGACGGCGCCGACAGCCACGGCCAGGCCACGCCGCCCTGCACCAGGGCGGTCAGCAGCACCCCGCCGCACGCGAACACCGCCAGCGCGCCCGCCCAGTCGACACGCGCGCGTGCGGGCGACGCCCGACCCGGCTCCTGCTCCGGCGTGCGCCCCGGCGTGCACTCCGGCGCACGCGCCGACTCCCGCGCCGACTCCCGCGCCGACTCCCGCGCCGACTCCCGCGCCGACTCCCGCGCCGGCTCCCGCACCGGATCCCGCGCCGGCTCGTGCAGGTGACGCACGATCAGCCACAACGCCACCGCGCCGATGGGCAGGTTGACCAGGAAGATCCAACGCCAGTCCGCGTACGCGGCCAGCACGCCGCCCACGCCCGGGCCCGCGACCGCGGACACCGCCCACACCGTGGACAGCTTCGACTGGATCTTCGGGCGCTCCTGAAGCGGGTACAGGTCCGCGGCGAGCGTCTGCACCGTGCCCTGCAACGCTCCGCCGCCCAGGCCCTGCACGATGCGGAACGCGATGAGGGCGCCCATGTTCCAGGCGAGGGCGCACAGGAGCGAGCCGAGCAGGAAGAGGGCCGTACCGGCCACCAGCACCGGTTTGCGGCCGAAGGTGTCGGAGAGCTTGCCGTAGACGGGCAGGGTCACTGTCACGGCGAGCAGGTAGCCGGAGAACAGCCAGGAGAAGACGGAGAATCCGCCGAGGTCGCCGACGATCTGCGGGACGGCCGTGGAGACGATGGTGGAGTCGAGGGCGGCCAGCGCCATGGAGAGCATGAGCGCGGCGACGACCGCTCCCCGTTTCCCGGTGGCCGTGTGCTGTGTGGCGTGCCGTGTCGCGGGTCTCGTGTCGCCCACCGGATGCCCCCCGTGTCCCGTGTCCCTTGCAGCTATCTGCCGCCCACAGCTTCCCACTTGACCTTGACGCGACGGGAGGGTTGAGCCTGAGAGGGCCGGAGGGTGGAGCCGGAGGGTGGAGCCGACCCCTAGGAGCACTCCACCCGCCGGTGGACTGCCCCTAGGGGTACCTCCGTACTACGGCTGGGGGAGGGTTCGTACCGCCGGAGGACGAGATGGGCCGGGGACCGTCCTTAACCTGGCTTTACGCCGCTGGGGGCGGGCCACCCCCAGGGACGGAGGGTGGGGTTAACCCCCCGGAAAGACGGGCCTGAGCACCAGCGCGCCGGACCCCTTTCCGCCGACAGACTCTTCGTCGTAGCACTTCGCAGGACCCGGCACGACCTTGCAGGACCCGGCACGACCTTGCAGGACCTGCACGACCCGGCAAGGCCTGCACGACCTGACACGACCTGGCACGACCCGGCAGGGACTGGCAGGACTCGTAGCAGTTCGGAGCAGCTCGCAGGACTGCTCACCACGTACCGACGCGGCACTCGGCGCGTCTCATTCGCTTCCGACATAGGAGACATACCGTGACTTCGGCTGTGACCATTCCCAGGGACGGGGGCACTGGAGGGCGTACGGCCGTTGCCGCGCGGGCGCGGCAGGTCGTCAAGGCGTACGGGTCCGGGGAGACCCGGGTCGTCGCCCTGGACCACGTCGATGTGGACATCGCCAGCGGTCAGTTCACCGCGATCATGGGCCCCTCGGGGTCCGGCAAGTCCACGCTGATGCACTGCCTCGCCGGTCTCGACACCGTGACGAGCGGTCAGATCTATCTGGACGAGACCGAGATCACGGGCCTGAAGGACAAGAAGCTCACGCAGTTGCGCAGGGACCGGATCGGGTTCATCTTCCAGGCGTTCAACCTGCTGCCCACGCTGAACGCGATAGAGAACATCACCCTGCCCATGGACATCGCCGGCCGCAAGCCGGACAAGGCGTGGCTGGACCGGGTCGTGGAGACCGTGGGCCTGGCCGGGCGGCTCAAGCACCGGCCGACCCAGCTCTCGGGCGGCCAGCAGCAGCGCGTGGCCGTGGCGCGCGCCCTCGCCGCGCGCCCCGAGATCATCTTCGGTGACGAGCCGACCGGAAACCTCGACTCGCGCGCGGGCGCCGAGGTGCTGGGCTTCCTGCGCCGTTCCGTGGACGAGTTGGGCCAGACGATCGTGATGGTCACCCACGACCCGGTGGCGGCCTCGTACGCGGACCGGGTGCTGTACCTGGCCGACGGCCGGATCGTCGACGAGATGTACAAGCCGACCGCCGACACCGTTCTGGACCGCATGAAGGACTTCGACGCGCGGGGGCGTACGTCATGACCGTGATGAAGACGTCGATGCGCAACTTCTTCGCGCACAAGGGACGCATGGCCCTGTCGGCCGTGGCGGTCCTGCTGTCGGTGGCCTTCGTGACAGGCACCCTTGTCTTCACCGACACCATGAACACCACCTTCGACAAGCTGTTCGCGGCCACCTCGTCCGATGTGACGGTGAGCGCGAAGGGCGCCTCGGACACCGGTGAGACGACCTCCGGCAACGGCAAGCCGCCGGTCATGCCGGCCGCCGTGCTCGGCAAGGTCCGCGCGGTGGACGGCGTGAAGTCGGCGGAGGGGAGCGTCTTCTCGAGCGCGGTGACCGTCGTGGACGCCGACATGGACAACCTGTCGCCCTCCAGCGGCGCGCCCACCATCGTCGGCAGCTGGAACGCCAACGAAGCCCGCACCATGAAGGTCACCGAAGGTGCCGCGCCCAAGGGCTCCGACCAGGTGATGGTCGACGCGGACACCGCCGACAAGCACCACCTGAAGCTCGGCGACGAGATCGGCGTGATCAGCGCGGTCGGCACGCACACCGCGAAGATCTCCGGCATCGCCGCCTTCCAGGTCACCAACCCCGGCGCGGCGATCTTCTACCTGGACACGAGGACCGCGCAGCAGACCCTCGTCGGCGAGTCGAACGTCTACACGAACGTGAACGTCACGGCCGCGGCCGGGGTGTCCGACGCGCAGCTGAAGAAGAACGTCGCGGCCGCGCTCGGCGGCGCCTACAAGGTGCAGACCGCCAAGGAGACCGCCGACGCCAACCGCAAGGACGTCGGGGAGTTCCTGAACGTCATGAAGTACGCGATGCTCGGCTTCGCCGGGATCGCCTTCCTCGTCGGCATCTTCCTGATCATCAACACGTTCTCGATGCTGGTCGCGCAGCGCACCCGTGAGATCGGCCTGATGCGGGCCATCGGCTCCAGCCGCCGGCAGGTCAACCGTTCCGTGCTGGCCGAGGCGCTGCTGCTCGGCGTCGTCGGTTCGGTCCTCGGTGTCGGCGCGGGCGTCGGCATCGCCGTCGGCCTGATGAAGCTCATGGGCATGACCGGCATGAACCTGTCCACCGACGACCTGACGGTCGCCTGGACGACCCCGGTGATCGGCATGGTCCTCGGTGTGGTCGTCACCGTCCTCGCCGCCTACCTGCCCGCCCGTCGCGCCGGCAAGGTCTCCCCGATGGCCGCCCTGCGCGACGCCGGCGCCCCCGCCGACGCCAAGGCGGGTGTCGTACGGGCCGTGCTCGGCCTGCTCCTGACCGGGGCCGGCGGCTGCGGCCTCTACCTGGCCGCCGCGGCGGACAAGGCGAAGGAGGGCTCGCTCTGGCTCGGCCTGGGTGTGGTGCTCACCCTCATCGGCTTCGTGGTGATCGGCCCGCTGCTGGCGAGCGGCGTGGTCCGCGTCCTGGGCGCGGTCCTGCTGCGGGCCTTCGGCCCGGTCGGCCGGATGGCGGAGCGCAACGCCCTGCGCAACCCGCGCCGCACCGGCGCCACGGGCGCCGCCCTCATGATCGGTCTCGCGCTGGTCGCCTGTCTGTCGGTGGTCGGCTCCTCCATGGTCGCCTCGGCGACCGACCAGCTCGACAAGACCGTCGGCACGGACTTCATCATCCAGAACGACAACGGCCAGCAGATCACCTCGCAGGCCGTGCAGGCGGTGAAGTCGACACCGGGCCTGGAGCGCGTCACGGAGTACAAGGTCCTGGACGCCGACCTGAAGACCCCCGACGGCAAGACGTCGAAGAAGGAGACGATCAACGCGGCCGACCCGACGTACGCGACGGACCTGCGCACCGAGACGGTGGCCGGCAATCTCGCGGACGCCTACCGCCCCGACTCGATGTCCGTGTTCGAGGGCTTCGCCAAGGAGCACGGCATCGAGCTCGGCTCGAAGGTCGACGTCGCCTTCAAGGACGGCACCACCGCCTCGCTCACCGTCCGCGCGATCACCAGCGACGACGTCGTCGTCGACAAGGGCGCCATGTACGCCTCCATCTCGACGGTCGCGAAGTACGTGCCCGCCGACCGGATGCCGCTCGACCAGCTCGTCTTCGCCACGGCGAAGGAAGGTCAGCAGGACGCGGCGTACAAGTCCCTGAAGTCGGCGCTGCACGACTACCCGCAGTACAAGGTGCGCGACCAGACCGACTACAAGCAGGCCCTCAAGGACCAGATCGGCCAGCTGCTGAACCTGATCTACGGCCTTCTGGCGCTCGCGATCGTCGTCGCCGTCCTGGGCGTCGTCAACACCCTCGCCCTGTCGGTGGTGGAGCGCACCAGGGAGATCGGCCTGATGCGGGCGATCGGTCTCTCGCGCCGTCAGCTGCGCCGCATGATCCGTATGGAGTCGGTCGTCATCGCCCTCTTCGGCGCCCTGCTCGGCCTGGGCCTCGGCATGGGCTGGGGTGCGACGGCCCAGCAACTCCTCGCCCTGGAGGGCCTGAACGTCCTCGAGATCCCGTGGCCGACGATCATCGGCGTCTTCATCGCCTCGGCCTTCGTGGGCCTGTTCGCCGCGCTGATCCCGGCGTTCCGGGCGGGCCGTATGAACGTGCTGAACGCGATCGCGACGGACTAGCCACCGCGCACGGGGGAGCCCGGCGCCGAGGAGTCACGGGGGACTCCTCGGCGCCGGGTCTTTTTTACGGGGCTCACCTCATCCGCGTGCGAGGCCGAGGCTCCTGCAGCCCGCCCAGGGTGCTCTGCCGTCTGGACTCCAGGGCCTGTACCCACCCGCTGCCCGACTCGGGCGGATGAAGGGCGGGCCGCACGTTGAACCTGCCTGGCGGTGACCGGCGAGCGCCGGACAGGGTGATCAAGCCCGGCCGAGGCTGCTGACGAGCGTCGGGCAGGGCGATCCAGCCATCCGGCGTGTGAGGACGAGGCCCGTTCGGGACCGGAGCGGGGTGCGGGGCGGCAGCCCCGCAGGGGGTGCGGGGGCGCAGCCCCGCCGGGGCCGGGCCGGTGGGATCCCCCCATTGGGTGCGGGGGCGGCAGCCGCACCGGGGGCCGGGCCGGTGGGAGCCCTACGCCGGGGTGCAGGGGCGCACGCCCCCAAGGGGGCCGAAGGAGCGGAGCCCCTGGGGACAGGCCGGGGAGGAGCGACGGGGCGAGGAAACCCGCCACCGAACCCGCCACCCCCGCCCCCGGCGTTGTCCACAGCCCCGGCACACGAACCCGCCCCCGTCGTACTCTGGACACCCCCGGCCCGTGACACGCGTCGGGCCCTTCGCGTTGCCCACCCAGGACCGCTTGGAACCACCCAGAACACCTAGGACCGCCTGGAACGACCCAGGTCCTAGGACCACCACCTCGGACCCCGGACGGAAAGCCCTCCATGAGCCTGCACGGTCTGCTCGACGCCGTAGTCAAGGACACCGCCCTCGCGGAA
This sequence comes from Streptomyces aurantiaciflavus, assembly GCF_049808595.1. Classification (NCBI taxonomy): domain Bacteria; kingdom Bacillati; phylum Actinomycetota; class Actinomycetes; order Kitasatosporales; family Streptomycetaceae; genus Streptomyces; species Streptomyces aurantiaciflavus. The sequence goes on from NZ_JBNCAQ010000005.1 coordinate 257,425, forward strand.
GCGATCCCGGCAGCCGCAGACGGCAACCGCATGCACGTCGACCTGGTGGGCCCCCCGGCCGCCCGCCCCTTCGCCATCGCGGCCCTCGCCCGCGAGACGGCCCGCACGGTCCTCGCGGTGACGGCGACGGGCCGCGAGGCGGAGGACCTGGCCGCCGCCCTGCGCTCGCTGCTGCCCCCGGACGGCGTCGTGGAGTACCCCTCCTGGGAGACCCTGCCCCACGAGCGCCTCAGCCCCCGCAGCGACACCGTCGGCCGGCGCCTCGCCGTCCTGCGCCGCCTGGCCCACCCCAGCCTCGACGACCCCGAGACCGGCCCGGTCTCCGTCGTCGTCGCCCCCGTGCGCTCGGTGCTCCAGCCGCAGGTCAAGGGCCTGGGCGACCTGGAGCCGGTGGCGCTGAAGTCGGGCCGGACGGCGGATCTCAACGACGTCGTCGAGGCCCTCGCGGCGGCCGCGTACGCGCGCGTGGAGCTCGTCGAGAAGCGCGGCGAGTTCGCCGTACGCGGCGGCATCCTCGACGTGTTCCCGCCCACCGAGGAACACCCGCTGCGCGTCGAGTTCTGGGGCGACGACGTGGAGGAGATCCGCTACTTCAAGGTCGCCGACCAGCGCTCCCTCGAAGTCGCCGAGCACGGCCTGTGGGCGCCCCCCTGCCGCGAGCTGCTCCTCACGGACGACGTCCGCGCACGCGCGCGTGCCCTCGCCGAACGCCACCCCGAGCTGGGCGAGCTCCTCGGCAAGATCGCCGAGGGGATCGCCGTCGAGGGCATGGAGTCCCTCGCCCCGGTCCTCGTCGACGACATGGAGCTGCTGCTCGACGTGCTGCCGAAGGGCGCCATGGCCGTCGTGTGCGACCCGGAACGGGTACGCACGCGTGCCGCCGATCTCGTGGCGACCTCGCAGGAGTTCCTGCAGGCGTCCTGGGCCGCCACCGCCGGTGGCGGCGACGCGCCGATCGATGTCGGCGCGGCCTCCCTGTGGTCCATCGCGGACGTCCGCGACCGCGCGCGCGCGCGGGACCTGAGGTGGGGGTCGGGGTCGCCGTGCGGCGCCGACCTCGAACGGGAGGCGGACACCCTCCAGCTCGGCATGCACGCTCCGGAGGCCTACCGCGGCGACACCGCGAAGGCGCTCGCCGACACCAAGGGCTGGCTGGCCGACGGCTGGCGGGTCGTCTTCGTCACCGAGGGCCACGGCCCGGCGGCCCGCACCGTCGAGGTGCTGGGCGGCGAGGGCGTGGCGGCCCGTCTGGACGCCGATCTGGACGAGCTGTCGCCGTCCCTCGTCCACGTCGCGTGCGGCTCGATCGACTACGGCTTCGTCGACCCGGCGCTCAGGCTCGCCGTCCTCACGGAGACCGACCTGTCCGGCCAGAAGGCGGCCGGCAAGGACGGCGCGCGCATGCCCGCCCGCCGCAGGAAGACCATCGACCCGCTCACCCTGGAGGCGGGCGACTACATCGTCCACGAGCAGCACGGCGTGGGCCGCTACATCGAGATGGTGCAGCGCACCGTGCAGGGCGCCACCCGCGAGTACCTGGTCGTGGAGTACGCCCCCGCCAAGCGCGGCCAGCCCGGCGACCGCCTCTACATTCCCACCGACCAGCTGGAGCAGATCACCAAGTACGTCGGTGGCGAGGCGCCCACCCTGCACCGGCTGGGCGGCGCCGACTGGACGAAGACCAAGGCGCGCGCGAAGAAGGCCGTCAAGGAGATCGCGGCCGACCTCATCAAGCTGTACAGCGCCCGTATGGCGGCCCCCGGCCACGCCTTCGGCGCGGACAGCCCCTGGCAGCGCGAGCTGGAGGACGCCTTCCCGTACGCGGAGACGCCCGACCAGCTCACCACCATCGCCGAGGTCAAGGACGACATGGAGAAGTCGGTCCCGATGGACCGGCTGATCTGCGGCGACGTCGGCTACGGCAAGACGGAGATCGCGGTCCGCGCCGCGTTCAAGGCCGTCCAGGACGGCAAGCAGGTCGCGGTGCTCGTCCCGACGACGCTGCTGGTGCAGCAGCACTTCGGGACGTTCAGCGAGCGGTATGCGCAGTTCCCGGTGAACGTACGGGCGTTGAGTCGTTTCCAGACCGACACGGAGGCGAAGGCGGTCCTGGAGGGGCTGCGCGAGGGGGGCGTGGACGTCGTCATCGGCACCCACCGCCTGTTCTCGTCCGAGACGAAGTTCAAGGACCTGGGGCTGGTCATCGTCGACGAGGAGCAGCGCTTCGGCGTCGAGCACAAGGAGCAGCTGAAGAAGCTGCGCGCCAACGTGGACGTGCTGACGATGTCCGCGACCCCGATCCCGCGCACCCTGGAGATGGCGGTCACGGGCATCCGTGAGATGTCGACGATCACGACGCCCCCGGAGGAGCGCCACCCGGTGCTCACCTTCGTCGGCCCGTACGAGGAGAAGCAGATCGGCGCCGCCATCCGCCGCGAACTGCTGCGTGAGGGCCAGGTCTTCTACATCCACAACCGGGTCGAGTCGATCGACCGTGCGGCGGCCCGCCTGCGCGAGATCGTCCCCGAGGCGCGGATCGCGACCGCGCACGGCCAGATGTCGGAGGCGGCGCTGGAGCAGGTCGTCGTCGACTTCTGGGAGAAGCGGTTCGACGTGCTCGTCTCGACGACGATCGTCGAGTCCGGCATCGACATCTCCAACGCCAACACCCTCATCGTCGAACGCGGCGACACCTTCGGCCTGTCGCAGCTGCACCAGCTGCGCGGCCGCGTCGGCCGTGGCCGCGAGCGGGGTTACGCGTACTTCCTGTACCCGCCGGAGAAGCCGCTGACGGAGACCGCCCACGAGCGTCTGGCCACCATCGCCCAGCACACGGAGATGGGCGCGGGCATGTACGTGGCGATGAAGGACCTGGAGATCCGCGGCGCGGGCAACCTCCTCGGCGGCGAGCAGTCCGGTCACATCGCGGGCGTCGGCTTCGACCTGTACGTCCGTATGGTCGGCGAGGCCGTCGCCGACTACCGGCGGCAGCTGGAGACCGGCGAGATCGAGGAGCCGCCTCTCGAGGTCAAGATCGAGCTGCCCGTCGACGCGCACGTCCCGCACGACTACGCCCCCGGCGAGCGGCTGCGCCTGCAGGCCTACCGGTCCATCGCCTCCGCCAACACGGAGGAGGACATCAAGGCCGTACGCGAGGAACTCGTCGACCGCTACGGCAAGCTGCCCGAGCCGGTGGAGAACCTGCTGCTCGTGGCCGGTCTGCGCATGCTCGCGCGCGCGTGCGGCGTCGGCGAGATCGTTTTGCAGGGCGCCAACATCCGCTTCGCGCCGGTGGAGTTGCGTGAGTCGCAGGAGCTGCGGCTCAAGCGGCTGTATCCGGGGTCGGTCATCAAGCCGGCGGTCCACCAGGTGCTCATCCCCCGCCCCAAGACCGCGAAGGTGGGCGGCAAGCCGCTGGTCGGGCGGGAACTCCTCGGCTGGGTGGGGGAGTTCCTGGCTTCGGTGCTGGGGTCGTAGCGCAGCCGTCGTTTCGGCGGTGCCGCCGTCTCCGCGGTGTCCTCTTTTCGGCGGTGCCGCCGTCTCCGCTGTGCCGCCATTTCGACGGTGCCGCCGATCCTGGGCCTTCCTGTGCCGTCGACGGCCGGGCGCGGCCGTCAGCGGCGCGCCCGGGCGCCGGGGAGACCTGCTTGCCCGTGGGGGCACGGAACGACCGGGGAGGCGCCGGTCGTCAAGCTCTGGCGGGCGCCCGGCGCCGGAGGCTCAGCCGGACGGAAACAGCCCCATCGGCAGCCTGCGGAACACCTCCTCGGGGTCGTCGTCGCCCAGGAGGCCGTCGAGGTTGTGGCTCAGCAGGAGCGTGGCGAAGCCGTGGGCCAGGGACCAGACGGCGATCCGGGTGGGCCGGGCGTCGGTGTCGCCGCCCCCGGATGCGCCGGCGTCGCCGCCCCCGGATGCGCCGGCGTCGCCCGGGGTCGCGCCGGTGGCGATGGCGTTGGTGAGGGCGGCGGTCGAGAGGCCACGGGCCGTGGTGAGTTCGAGGTCGTCGGCGCGCAGCAGCTCGGGCGAGAACATCACCTGGAAGTGAGCCGGGTGTGCGCGGGCGAAGCGGACGTAGTGCGCGCCGGCGTCCCGCAGATCCGTGGCCTCCGCGAGCGTGGCGGCCAGCAGCCCGTGTCCCTCCGCGGCGATCGCCGTCAGCAGTCCGGTGCGGTCCCGGAAGTGGTGGGCCGGTGCGGCGTGCGAGACACCGGCGCGGCGGGCGAGGTCCCGCAGACTCAGACCGGAGGGGCCGTCGGCGGCGATGACGTCGAGGGCGGCGGCGAGGATGGCGCGGCGCAGGTCGCCGTGGTGGTAGGGGCGGTCGCTCATGGACAGCAGCGTACGCCGGATCTAGCCATTGACAAGTTGGCGGGAGCCGGGCAATCTTGTCAGTGGCAAGTTGTTGGGGTCGCTGTACGGGACGAGGGGGAGCAGTCATGTCCGAGCACGCGAAGAATCCGCATCAGGCAGAGAGCCGAGGCGAGGCCCAGGGTGCGGGTCGAGGCGGGGAGCCGGTGCAGCCGGCCCAGGCGCGCCGCCTCTGGCACCTCCTGGAGCCGCTGCACGCGGTGCTGTACTACGCGCCCGAGGTCTTCGAGGAGGCCGGCGCCCTCGGCTACTCCACCGAGGACCGCTGGCCGAGCTACTTCCCGTTCCGCGCCGCACCCCTGGGCCCGGTCGGCCGTACGGCGGTGACCTCCGCCTTCTACAGCTTCCGGCCCGGCATGGTCGCCCGGTATGTCGACGGCGCCTGGAAGGTGGCCGATCCGGAGGCGGTGCTGGCGGCGAGACTGCGCGGGATCGACCGGACCTACCGCACCCTGTTCGGCGAGCGCGTCGGCAGCCCCGAGCTGACCGAGGCCGCCGCCCTGGCCCGGCGTGCCGCCGAAGCGGCCGACACGGCGGGACGCCCCCTCGCCGCGGCCAACGCCGCGCTGGACTGGCCCACCGAGCCCCACCTCCAGCTGTGGCACGCGGCGACCGTCCTCCGTGAGCACCGCGGCGACGGCCACCTCGCCGCTCTGCTCACCGCGGGCCTCGACCCGACCGAGGCCCTGGTGTCCTTCGCCGCGACAGGCGCCGCGTCGGTCGAGCGCTTCGCGAGCCGTGGCTGGACGCCGCAGGAGTGGACGGCGGCACAGGAGCGCCTCACCGCCCGAGGCCTGGTCGACCCAGACGGTACGGCCACGGAGGCCGGCCGCGACCTGCGCCGCCGTCTCGAACAGGACACCGACCGGCTGGCACTCGGCCCCTGGCAGGCTCTCGGCCCGCAGGACACCGAGCGTCTCGCCACCCTGCTCGGCGACTACTGGGTCGCGGTGATCGGCTCGGGCCTGCTGCCCTCGGAGTCGACGCTGGGTATAGGGAAGGTCTGACCGCCAGGTTCGGGCAGGTCTGACGTCGGGCGCAGAGGGTGGGCGTGCCGTGGACGACGGCGAGTGGACCAACTCCCCTGCTGCGTCTGGGAGCTGCAGAGCTGACTCGCCACCGGCGCCGTGCACCGCTCACCCCTGACGCCCACCTGGGGCCGGGACGGCCCGGACCTCCCCTCCGCCCTCGCGCGCCCCCTCGCCTACGGTGTACCCGAGCCCGGCAGGGGAAGCCGCCCTGTACGGGGTGACAGCGGTCGGGCAAGGGGAGGGGCGCACGTGAGGCGTCTGAGAGGTGGGGCGGCGGTCGCCGTCGTGCTGGTGTGTGCCGTGGCCGGCTGCACGGACCAGACCGTGGGCACCGGATCCGCCGGCACCGGATCCCCCGGACAGGGACCGACCGGGACCGCGGGCGGGGGAGCGGCGCTCGCGGCCGCCGAGTCGCTGCCGGTGAAGGGCCGGGCGCCCAGAACGGGCTACGACCGTGACAGGTTCGGCACCGCCTGGGCGGACACGGACTCCAACGACTGCGACACCCGGGACGACATACTCAAACGCGACCTGGAGGAGGTGAGGTTCACCGGAGGGACCTGCAAGGTGTCCTACGGCGTGCTCGAGTCGGACCCGTACTCCGGCAAGGAGGTCGTCTACCGGCGCGGCGCGAGCAAGGTCGACATCGACCACGTCGTCGCCCTGTCCGACGCCTGGCAGAAGGGCGCGAAGTACTGGGACGCCGGCAAGCGGATAGCCCTCGCCAACGACCCCCTCAACCTCCTGGCCGTCGACGCGAGCACCAACCGTTCCAAGGGGGACGGCGACACGGCGACATGGCTGCCGCCCAACAAGGCGTACCGGTGCCCGTACGTCGCGGCGCAGGTCGCCGTGAAGAAGAAGTACGGGCTGTGGGTCACCGCGGCGGAGAAGACGGCGATGGAGAAGGTCCTCTCGGGCTGCCCCGCCCAGAAACTCCCCACCGGCGGCAACCCCACGGAGGCGCCGAAGCGGTTCCACGCGGACTGAGCGCGTCCGGGGACGCCGGGAAACCCGTTTCCGGCATCTTGGCCCCCGGCCTACGGTTGCCGTATGGAACTGAAGGTCTCCTCCCTCGCCGACCGCCCCGACATGCTGGGGCCGGTCCGTGACATGCCCGACAGCTGGCCGGAGTTCACCACCCAGGACCCGGTGGGCAACGCGCACTACGGGCGGATCCCCGTCGAGTTCCCGCAGTACGCGCTGTTCGCGCAGGACGAGCGGGGCGAGGTGGTGGCGCACGCCTACAGCGTGCCCTTCGTCCTGCACACCGAGGGCCGGGGCGAGCTGCCCGCCCGGGGCTGGGACCAGGTGCTCGTCTGGGCCTTCGCCGACCAGCGGCGCGGGGCGCGGCCCGACACGGTGAGCGCGATCTCGATCGTGATCGCCCCGCACGCCCAGGGCCTGGGCCTGTCCGGGCGGATGCTCGCGGCGATGCGGGACAACGCCCGGGCGCACGGCTTCAGCGAGGTCGTCGCCCCGGTCCGCCCCAACGCCAAGCACCGCGAACCGCACACCCCCATCGAGGAGTACGCGCAGCGGGTGCGGGAGGACGGGCTGCCCTACGACCCGTGGCTGCGGGTGCACGTGCGGGCGGGAGCGACGATCGAGCGGGTGGCGCCGGCGTCGATGACGGTGGCCGCGTCGCTGGAGGAGTGGCGCCGCTGGACGGGGCTGCCCTTCGACACGCGGGGGGACGTCGAGGTGCCCGGCGCGCTGGTGCCGGTGCGCTGCGAGCCGGAGCGGGACCACGCGGTGTACGTCGAGCCGAACGTGTGGATGCGGCACCGCCTCTGAGTGGCGGCCCCTGGAGACGCGCCACGCCTCCAGGGGAACGTCCCGCGCATGAACAGTCGGTGCGGACAGTTCGATGAGCCGGTAAAGGAATGCACAGGCCGCAAACACCCATGGCCTGGCAAAACGGTCGGGTTCAGCAAGAGCCGGTCAAGTCAGGTGCAAGATCGCACCTTGGCTCTGTCCACAGCTTGCGCACAGAAGGCAAGATCGGCGCGCTTCGTGTCTCTTACCGACTGCTGGAGTCCACGCCGTGCTGCCCCACCGGCCGAAGAACCACTGCCCGCGCCGTATGCCCCGACTGCGCCGCGCGGGCCGTCCACGCCCTCCGAGGCGCACCGCACTCCGCTCCCGCCGAGCCCTGCGCGGCATCGCCGCCCTCGTCCTCACCGCCCTCGCCCTGATGCTGACGACGGATCAGGCCGTGGCGGAAGGGCTGGAGCTCGGCAGCATCGACCTGCCGACCATGAGCCTCGCCTCGCTGGCGTCCTGGTTCACGGACCCGCAGTGGGGCAAGCTGCCGCACCAGCAGTCCGGTACCGCGGCCGGTCACCGCCACCAGGTGCCGGCCGCCGCGACCGCCGCCCACCGCGGCGCCGGCCACGCGCCCGGCAAGGGCCACGGAGAGCTGCCCGCCTACCAGCCGCACAAGCCGGACATCCAGCAGGGCCGCAGCGCCGGCGCCACCGGGTTCGACGCCAAGACCAGCAAGCGCAGCGCCACCCACTCCACGCGCACCGAGACCGTCTACGACAACGCCGACGGCTCCACCACCCGCCGCATCTCGCCCACTCCCGTCAACTACCAGGTGGGCAAGGGAAGATGGGCGCCGATCGACGTGGACGTGCGGGCCGGGCCGGACGGCCGCTGGCACGAGACGGCCAACTCCCTCACCGTCGACTTCGCCGCGAAGGCCACCGACCCCGCGCTCGCCTCCCTCGCGACCGACGCGTCGCACAGCGTCGCCTACGCCCTGCAGGGCGCCGCCCCCGTCAAGGGCACCGCCGACGGCTCGACCGTCACGTACGACCAGGTCCTCCCCGGCACCGACCTGAAGCTCCAGCCCACCGCCACCGGCGTCAAGGAATCCGTCGTCCTCGACTCCGCCGACGCGACGAACACCTGGACCTTCCCGCTCACCCTGGAGGGCCTCACCCCCGTCCAGGACACCGGCACCGGCTGGATCGACCTCACCGACGCCTCCGGCAAGACCGTCGAGCGCATCCCGCCCGCGTACGCCTACGACTCCAAGGTGGACCCGCGCTCCGGCGACCCGGCCACCACCCACGCCGTCACCACCGAGCTCGTCCGGGACAGCCACGGCGGCCACGCCCTGAAGATCACCCTGGACAGCGCCTGGCTCCACGCGAAGAGCCGCGTCTTCCCCGTCACCGTCGACCCCACGGTCTCCGACGGATGGACCACCACCTACGCCGAGTCCGGGTCCGGCAACAACATCGACCACTCCTACGAGCAGACCGTCAAGGTCGGCTCCTACGACTCCGGCACCCACTCCGCGAACAGCTTCGTCAACCACTGGGACACCGCCTGGGACGGCAGCAACGCCACCGTCACCGCCGCCACCCTGCACCTGTTCGACACCTGGGCCTCCACCTGCACGGCGGAACGTTTCGACGTCGCGCTCGTCACCAGCGCCTGGACCCCGGAGGGCGTCACCGGCTACCCCGGCCCGTCCAAGGGCTCCTCCATCGGCAACGCCACTCCGAGCGTGCCCGACGCGTGCGCCAACACCGCGGCCGACCGCACCGTCGGCGACTGGGTGAGCGTGTCCCTGTCCACCTCCGCCATCCAGGGCTGGTTCAGCGGCGCCACCGCCGACCACGGCCTCGCGGTCTACGCGTCCACCACCGACAACCTGCACTGGAAGCAGTTCGGCTCCTTCAACGACCCCGGCAAGGGCCCCTGGATCGAGGTCACCTACACCGGCAACACCGCCCCGCAGCTCTACGAGCAGTTCCCGGCGGACAACGCGGTCGTGGGCACCACCACCCCCGAGTTCACGGCCTGGGCGGGCGGCGCCAACTCCACCAGCGGCAGCAGCAACCAGTACCTGTTCCGGGTCTACGACGCCTCCGGCACCAAGGTCGCCGACTCGGGCCTGGTGGCCACCGGCGACTGGACCGTCCCCGCGGGCAAGCTCGCCTGGGGCAAGTCGTACTCGTGGACCGTCCAGGCGTACGACTCGGCGACCAACCTGTACTCGCCGGCCGACCCGTACGAGATATCCGTCCAGGTCCCGCAGACGGTCCTCACCTCCGGCCTGTCGCAGAACAGCAGCGACCACGGCTTCGACGCCTCCATCGGCAACTACACCACCTCCGACACGGACGCCTCGATCTCCACCGTCGGCCCGTCCCTGGACGTCGACCGCGACTACAACTCCCGCGACCCGCGCTGGACGGGCGCGTTCGGCTCCGGCTGGTCGAGCATCTTCGACGCGCGGGCGACCGAGCAGTACACGGCGTCCGGCGCCGTCGCGAGCGTGCAGGTCACCTACCCCGACGGCTCCCAGGTCGGCTACGGCAAGAACGGCGACGGCACCTTCACCCCCGGAGGCGGCCGCTTCGCCACCTTCAAGTCGGTCACCGGCGGCTACACCCTCACCGACAAGGACGACACCCTCTACACCTTCACCCAGTCCCTGGGTTCCGGCGCCTACGGCCTGACCTCCGTCACCGACGCCAACGGCCGCGCCGTCAACCTGACCTGGACCAGCGGCCACATCACCAGGATGACCTCCGCGGTCTCCGGCCGCTCCCTGAACCTGACCTGGTCCACCCCGTCCGGCGCGCTCGCCGCGCACGTGGCGACCGTCGTCACCGACCCCGTCACCCCCGGCGACACGACGACCACGCAGACCTGGACGTACGGCTACACCGGCGACCAGCTCACCAAGGTCTGCTCGCCGCTGTCGACGACCAAGTGCACGACGTACGGCTACACCACCGGCTCCGGCTACCAGAACGCGGCCCTCGACCTCGACCCGCACACCTTCTGGCCGCTGTCGGAGACCTCCGGCACCACCGCCAAGGACGCCGTCCTCGCCAACGAGGGCACCACGAACGCGACCTACGAGAACGTCACCCTCGGCCAGACCGGCCCGCTGACCGGCTCCTCCGCGAAGGCCGCCGGCTTCAACGGCACGTCCTCCGACATCTCCCTGCCGAAGAACCTCGGCAACGACACCGACTCCGGCGCGATCTCGCTGTGGTTCAAGACGTCGGCAGGGCCCGGCGTCCTCTACTCCTACGCCTCCCAGCCCATCGGCTCCGGGCAGGCGGCCGGCTTCTACACGCCGTCGATCTACGTCGGCACCGACGGCAAGCTGAACGCCGAGTTCTGGTACAGCGGCGGCGTCAACCCGATCGTCTCCTCGGCGTCCGTCGCCGACGGCAGGTGGCACCACGTCGTGCTGTCCGCCGCCGGCAACTCGCAGAGCCTCTACCTCGACAACGCCAAGGTCGGCTCCCGCACCGGCACGATCTCCATCAAGAGCGCGACCGCCTTCGGCAAGAACCAGGTCTTCAACTACCTCGGCACCGGCTTCCTCGGCGGCGACTGGCCCGACGAGCCGCACGCCTCCACCTCCGACGACACCGGCTACGCCACCTATTTCAACGGCTCCATCGCCGACGTCGCCTGGTACGGCCGCCCGCTGGTCGCCGCCGACGTCAGCGCCCTCTACACGTACGGCACGCACAGCGAGTCCCTGCTGACCTCGGTCAAGCGGCCGTCCGGCAAGACATACGCGGCGATGACGTACGACACCAACACCACCGCGCTGTCGCAGATGACCGACGAGAACGGCGGCACCTGGGTGATGGGCGCGCCGACCGTCACCGGCTCCAGCGACACCTACCGGGGCGCCGTCCTCGGCGGGGCGCCCTCGCAGTACTTCCGGCTCGGTGAGGCGGCGGGCGCGGCCACGGCCGTGGACCAGGTGCGCGGCGGCGACGGCACGTACACCTCCGTCACCCTCGGCACCGCCGGCCCGTTCAGCGACCAGAAGGCGGCCGCCTTCGACGGCTCCACCTCGTATGTGACCCTGCCCAGCGGCTCGGTGCCCGGCTCGGGCGCGGAGTCGACGAGCATGTGGTTCAAGACGACCACCGCGAACGGCGTCCTGCTCGGCGCGTCCAAGGACCCGCTGAGCGCCGGCACCACCGCCACCAGCTACACACCCGTCCTCTACGTGGGCAGCAGCGGCAAACTGCACGGCGAGTTCTACTTCTCCGGTGGCTCCACCAAGCCCCTCGTCTCCACCGCCACGGTCACCGACGGCAAGTGGCACCACGTCGTCCTCTCCACCAGCGCCACCAGCCAGTCCCTCTACCTCGACGGCACGCTCATCGGCACCCAGACCGGCACCGCCGCGATGTCCGGGCAGACGTACACCTACGTCGGCGCCGGCTTCGACGGCGGCAACTGGCCGGACGAGGCGCACACCAGCTCCACCTCCAACACCGGGTACGCGACCTACTTCAAGGGCTCGATCGCCGAGGTCGCCCTCTTCCGCTCGCAACTGTCCGACGCGGACGTGGCCCAGCAGTACGAGGCCGCGAAGAACTCCACCGGCCTGCTCCCCGTCGAGACGGTCACGGTCACCTCTCCGACCACCTCGACCCTGAAGTACACCTACGACGTCACCAACGGAAACCGGGCCCTGACCGAGACCGACGGCCTCGGCAACAAGACCAGCTTCGGCTACGACTCGGCCGGTTTCGAGCACACGGTGACGGATCCGAACGGCGCGGTGACCATCACCGGTCACGACGTGCGCGGCAACGTGGTCTCGTCCACGTCCTGCCAGGACCAGGCCGCCAACAAGTGCAACACCGAGTACTACACGTACTACCCCGACGACACCACGGCTCAGCTGACGACCGCCGACCCGCGCAACGACCAGCTGCTGACGGAGCGTGACGGCAGGTCGGCGTCGGCGACCGACAGCACCTACCTGACGTCGTACACGTACGACTCCGCGGGCAACCAGACCGCCATCACCGGCCCCGCCGTCCCCGGCTTCCCGGGCGGCCGTACCACCACGACCGTCTACAGCGACGGGACCAGCGCCTACCCGTCCGCGGACGGTGGGGTCGTGCCCAAGGGCCTGCCCGTGAAGACGGTCTCGCCGGGCGGCGCCGTCAACCAGGTGTCGTACTTCTCCAACGGTGACGTGGCGTCCACCACCGACGCCATCGGCCTCGTCACGTCGTACACCTACGACGGTCTCGGCCAGGTCGTCACCGAGAAGGTCGTCTCCGACACCTACCCGAACGGCCTGACCACCAGCTACAAGTACGACGCCGCGGGCCAGGTCCTGGAGGAGCACGACCCGCAGCTCACCGACCGCGTTACCGGCGCCACCCACGCCGCCGTCACCACCTCCGTCTACGACGACGACGGCGACGTCACCTCCCAGACCGTGGCCGACGCGAGCGGCGGCGACCACTCCCGCACCCAGACCTGGACCTACGACGCCTACGACCGCGTCCTGACCGAGTCCGACGCCAACGCGGCCGAGGGCGCGTCCAACGGCAACACCACGACGTACACGTACGACACCTCCGGCAACAAGACCAAGGAGGTGACGAGCGCCGGCAACGAGACCCGCTACACCTACGACGACAACGGCAACCTGCTCACCCAGGCCCTGATGTACATGGGTGACCCGGTGAACCCGCAGACGGCGACCCTGCTCACCGAGTCCTCCCGGGCCTACGACCCGGCCGGGCGGCTCGCGTCCGTCACCGACGCCATGGGCGACACCACGGCGTACACCTACACCGACGACGGACTGACCGCGACGGTGAAGCGGACCAGCGCCGACGGCACCAGCACCTACACGCTGGAGTCGGACGTCTACGACGCGGCCGGCAACCTCACCCAGCAGACCACCGACAACGGCGAGACGGTCACCAAGTACACGGTCGACGCGGCCTCCCGGACCACCTCCACCGAGCTGGACCCGACCGGCGTGGACCGGGTGACCACGGTGTCGTACACCCCGGACGACCAGGTCGCCTCCGAGAACGACCACGACTCCTCCGGCTACGACCGCACCACCACCAACGCCTACGACGACATGGGCAACCTGCTCAGCGAGACGCTGTACGGGGACGCCTCGGGCCACCCGGCGGGCTGGTGGAAGCTGAACCAGACCGCCGGCCGCTCGGTCACCGACGCCTCCGGCACCGGCAACACGGCGACGGCGGGCCCCGGGGTCACCTGGGCGGACGACGCGGCCAAGTTCGCGGGTTCGGCGACCGGCACCGGTGACATCGTCGCCACCAACGGCCCGGTCCTGGACACCAGCGCCTCCTACACGGTCTCCGCGTGGGTGAACCTGGCCGACACCTCCGCCATCCGCACGTTCGTCGCCCAGGGAGGCACCAACCGGGCCTCCTTCTACCTGCAGTACAACAAGACCTCCAACTCCTTCCGCTTCCACGCGGCCAGCTCCGACGTGGCCTCCCCGTCCGCCTTCTACGACGCCCAGGCCAGCGCGCCCGCCCCGCTCAACACCTGGACCCACCTGGTCGGTGTGTTCGACGCGAGCAACGGCTCGATGAAGCTGTACGTCAACGGCGCACAGGACGGCTCCGCCACCGACACCTCCCCGTGGACCGGCACCGGGCCGCTGACCATCGGCGGCACTAAGACGGCCGGCGGCACCGTCGCCGACGTCGTCAACGGCGAGGTCGGGGACGTGCAGGTCTACCAGCGGGCGCTGTCGGCGAGTGAGGTCACCTCCCTCTACGGCAAGGGCCGCACCGGCGGCACGGTCGGCTCCTCCGACGCGCAGACCACCAAGTACACCTACGACCGGCGCGGCCTGCCGACGTCCATGACGGACGCCGAGCAGCACACCACGAACTACTCCTACGACGAGGCCGGCAACCTCGCGGTCACCACCGCGCCCGCCGTCCAGGCCGAACCCGACGGCACCACCGCCGCCACCGTCCGCCCGGTCACCACCAGCGGCTTCAACACCTTCGGCGAGGCCGTCGAGGAGGAGGACCCCAACGGCCTGGTGACGACGACCGTCTACGACGCCGAGGGCAACAAGGTCTCCGAGACGCTCCCCTCGTACACCCCGGCGGGCGGCTCCGGCCCCAACGCGGGCACCACCGTGTGGACGTACGACAGCGAGGGCCACCAGACCTCCGTCACCACGCCCGGCGGGAAGACCACGTCCTACCTGTACGACCAGATGGGCGATCTCGCCCAGATCACCGAGCCGGACGGCACCAAGACCCACGCCGTCTACGACAAGAACGGCGAGCAGCTCTCCGCCACCGACGGCACGGGCGCGCAGGCGCAGGCCACGTACGACTACCTCGGCCGCCAGGTCACCGCGACGACGATGGAGCGCTACCCGTCGGCGAAGACCCTGACCACCACCACCTCCTACGCGGTGACCACGGGCAACCCCTACGGGGCGCACGCCTCCTCGGTCACCTCGCCGGGCGGGGTGAAGACGTCGTACGGCTACAACCGGGCCGGTGACGTCACCTCGGTCACCGACGGCGCGGGCAACACCACCAGCTACACCTACGACTTCCAGGGCAACCAGCAGAAGACGATCCTCGCCGACGGCACCTGGACCCAGACCGACTACAACGCCGACGGCGACCCGGTCGCCACCCGCGGGTACGACAAGAACAACGTCCAGCTGTGGTCGACCTCGCAGCAGTACGACGGTGTCGGCAACCTGGTCGCCTCGACCGACGCCCGCCAGCACACCAGCCACTTCACCTACGACGCGGCCGGCACCATCACCCAGGAGATCCAGCCGGTCGACGCCTCCACGTCGATCACCACGACCTTCGGCTACGACGCGGCCGGCAACCGCACCCGCTTCACCGACGGCCGCGGCAACTCCTGGCGCTACACCTACACCCCGTGGGGCCAGCAGCAGACGATCGTCGAGCCGACCACGGCCCAGTACAGCTCCGCCGCCGACTCGACGACGACGTTCGCCTACGACGCCGACGGACAGCTGACGAACGTCACGCTCCCCGGCGGGACGACGACGTCGATGACGTACGACGACCTCGGCCAGCTGAAGTCCATGTCCGGCGCGGGCGCGGACGCGGCGACAGCGAGGCGCAGCTTCACCTACGACGCCGACGGGCGCGTGCTGTCGGCCGACACCGACGAGGCGGGCGTCTCCGGCGCCGCCGACCACCAGGCCGCCACGCACGACGCGTTCACCTACGACGACCGCGGCGACCTGCTGACGACGTCCGGTTCGGCGGGCACGTCGAGCTTCGCCTACAACGACGACGGCGCGGTGACCTCCCGCGCGGACGCGGCCGGCACGACGACGTACGGCTACGACACCGCCGGCCGTCTCGCCTCCCTGAACGACCCGGCGACGGGCACCCAGCTGACGTACGGCTACGACCAGCTGAACGACCTGAAGACGATCAAGTACGGGTCGACGGGTCAGACACGCACCTTCACCTACAACAGTCAGCACGAGCTGACGAACGACGTCCTCGTCCAGGGCGCCTCGACCGTCGCGAGCTTCGCCTACGGCTACGACGAGAACGGCAACCTGACGTCGAAGACGACGACAGGCGTCTCGGGCGCGTCGGCGAACACGTACACCTACGACTGGGCCAACCGCCTGACGTCCTGGAACAACGGCACGGCCACGACCTCGTACGCCTACGACGCCTCCGGCAACCGCATCCGCAACGGCGCCGACGTCTACACCTACGACGAGCGCGACGAGCTCACGTCGGACGGCACGCACACCTACTCCTACTCGGCGCGCGGCACGATGACGCAGGAGTCGTCGACGGGCGGCGGCACGGTCGCCTACAAGACCGACGCCTTCGGCGGGCAGATCGTCGCGGGTGAGCAGTCCTACACGCTGGACGCGACCGGCCGGAACATCACCGACCGGGACACGACCACGGGCGCGAGCCGCACCTTCGCGTACTCGGGTGCCGACAACACGATCGCGTCCGACGGCGACGACACCTACACCTACGACCCGGCCGGCGGCCTGGTCGGAGTCAAGGACACGGGCGGTTCCGGGGTGCTGGCCCTGACCGACCAGCACAACGACGTGGTGGGCTCCTTCACCTCGGGCTCGACGACACTGGCGGGATCGGCGTCCTACGACCCGCTGGGCAAGGTGGTCTCCCCGACGAACACGGTGCTCGGCCACCTGGGCTTCCAGTCGGGCTGGACGGAACCGGGAACGGGCGACGTCGGCACGGCGTCCCGCTGGTACGACCCGGACACGGGCGTGTTCCTCAACAAGGACAGCCTGTCGCTGAACCCCGTCCCGAACTCGGTGTCGGCGAACCCCTTCGCCTACGTCGACGACAACCCGCTGGCGGGCACCGACGAGTCGGGCAACTGCTCCTGGTACGACGTGGTGTGCGGGGCGAAGAAGGCCGTCCATCACGTGTCCCACGCGGTGAAGCACGCCGTGCACAAGGTCTACCACGCGGTCAAGCACGTGGCCCGCAAGGTCGTTCACGCGGTGAAGCACGCGGCCCACAGGGTCGTGCACCACGTGCGGGACGTCTACCACGCGACGGTGCGGGTGGTGCGCCGCGTCTACCACTACACGGCGCGACATGTGAGACGGGCGTATCACCGGGTGGTCCATGCGGTGCACTCCGCGTACCACAAGGTGTCGCACGCGGTGCACAGAGTGGTGCACGCCGTCAAGAAGGCGGCGAAGAAGGTCACCCACGCGGTGAAGAAGGCGGCCCACGCGGTCGCGCATGCGGCGAGGACGGCCTACCACGCCACCGTGAAGGCGGCGAAGGCGACGGCGACCTTCGTCAAGCACCACGCGGCGGCGATCACCTCCTTCGTGGTCTCCACGGCGGTCTTCGCGGGCTGTGAGGCGCTGACCGCCGGTGTCGGCTCCATCGGCTGCGCGGCGGCCGCGGGCGCGGTCGGCTCCCTGGTCGAACAGGGCTTCGCCTGCGCCGAGAACGGCGGCGACGACTGCAGCGCCGGCGCCTTCGCGGGCGCGGCGGTGACGGGCGCGATCGCCGGCGCGGTGGGCGGCGCCCTCGGCAAGATCGGCGGCAAGCTCCTGGCGAAGGCGGCCCCCAAGGCGATGAAGGTCGTCGGCGGCCTCTTCGGCAAGGGCGCGACGGAGGCCGAGGAGACGGCGGCGACGGACGCGACGGAGGCGGCGGCTTCCCGGGCGGACTCGGAGGGGGCGGGGTCTCGGGCTCAGTCGCATTCGGATGAGGCGGGCGGTGCGGAGGAGCCCGCCAGTTGCCCGATCCCGCACAGCTTCAGCGGTTCGACTCGGGTGCTGATGGCCGATGGCACGACGAAGGCGATCGACCATGTGCAGGTGGGCGACAAGATCGCCAACTCGGTGCCGGGCGCGACGGGCACGCAGGTGCACGAGGTCACCGATGTGATCGTGACGCACACGGACCACGACTTCGTGGACGTGACGGTGAAGGCGGCAGCGGGGAAGACCGCTCGCAAGGCCGCCGAGAAGGCCGGGGCGGAGAAGTCCGCGGTGAAGACAGTCGTCCAGAAGGCGGCGCGCAAGGCGGCGTTCGGTCTGGCGGCGTCGGCGGCGGTGCTGGGCGCGCTGGCGGGTTCCCACGGCCACGGCGACCAGCAGGCCGAGCAGCCGGTGGCGGCGGCGGTCAGTACGGCGGTCGGCGCTCCCGCGCAGGGCGACCACCTCCAGACGACCTTCCACCACCCCTTCTACGACGAGACCCAGTCGGCCTTCGTCGAGGCCAAGGACCTGCACCCCGGCGACGTCCTCCAGACGCCGACGGGCACGGCCCAGGTCACCGGGGTCCGGCTGTACCACGCGAACACCACGACGTACGACCTCACCATCGGCACACTCCACACGTACTATGTCCAGGCAGGTACCGTCCCGGTCCTCGTCCACAATGACGACGAAGCGTGCCCGACTGACATCACGGTCAGCTGGGAACCGGGAATGCCCAAGTCTCAGTTCAAACTCAAGGCGGACGCCCTCAAGCAACTCAGTGACGAAGGGAAGCTCGTCAAGGCCCCCAATCCGCTTCCGCCGCGAGCCGGCATTGAGAAGGGCTACAAGCAGGACTTCTTCAAGAGGGTTTACGCTCAGTTCAACGACAAGAACCCTGAATTTGTCGCGGCAGCCCGTCGGAGAATCTTCGGAGGCATGAACCCGGATCATGTCTGGGAACTGCAGTTGGGGGGTCCCGACGTCGCGGACAATCTCCATATGCTTGACGCCAATACCAACCAAGCCATTGGTAGGCAGATCAGGCAGCAGATCATGCATCTGCCGGACTATTCACCCATATCCGTAACCATTCAGGGGCCCTAGTGATCACGGACGAGTTCAGGCAGACCCTTGCGAGGGTTCGTGAAGCCCTCGACTCCAGCGAAGAGTGGAGCATCTTCAATTCGGTTCCTGCCGGCCTCTCCCGGCGGCCGGAACTGGATGCTCCGGAGGAGTACCTGGACTTCTTGCTGGCTGCCGACGGGGCCATCATGGGGTCGGTGGTGATCCTCGACAGGAAGTACGCCGAGAAGGCGCAGGCGTTGATCGCGCCGGGGATGGTCGAAGTTCCCGAAGATCCAGGTGACTGGTTCGTCGTCGGGAAGATCGACGACAACCCCGTGCTGGCCAATCGCCGAGATGGTTCGATCTGGACCTACCCCGACATGCTCACCTCCTGGTGGGCGAGCCGCCGATTCGAGAGGGTGGCGGACAGCCTTGCCGAGTTCGTGTCGGAGTACGGACTCGGCCCCGGGTATCTACGCATCACAGGTGCCGACGAATCTGATCAATGGTGGCAGTGTCTGCGTCAATTCGGGTACGTGTGACGTGAGGGATCCGGCCCGGGACTGGCGTTTCGACGACACGTTGACGGCGTGGATACGGCGGATGGACCGGGCCCGGCGGCACCAGGCCGTGTTCTTCGCGTTGCGCCGGCTGCAGGCGCCACTGTCGGACCTGGAGATGCCGCAGGAGTGGGGGTCGACCGGGCGGCGGTCGGCTCCCTGCTCCGCCGCGGCGCGGCACGGCTGGACGGCGAACCCGACGACGCCTTCCCGGCGAGGGGACGCGAGCTGATCACCCTGCGCGACGACTACAGCCGGCGAGCTGGTGCCGGCGCTCAGGGCGTTCCCTCGCGACTGAGGACCGGCAGACCGTGGACGAGGAGCTGTCCGAACGGGTCTACCGCCCGTACGGGTACCCCTGAGGGTACGGCGGCTGGGGGTGCGAAGCCGCAGGCATCCCGTACGGCACCGGCGGCGTCCGAGGGTCGAACAGGACGAAGAGCAGCATCCACGTGGCCACCAGCAGCGTCACGATCACCGCGACGCCCAGGAAGGGATCGCCCTCGCCGCTCGACGTGATCAGCGCCCACGGCAGGGTCAGGACCTCGTACAGCGCGAACGAGGCGAAGGCGCCCCAGTCCGAGGAGCGGCCCCGCCGGATCGCCACGTACAGGAAGGGCAGCCACACCAGCACGCCCAGGGAGAACCACACCAGGGCCCCCCAGGCCAGCCGCTGGAACCAGCCGCCCTCCAGCCGCTTCTGCGGTCTCGTCGCCGTCGCCGTCGTCATCTCGCCCCCCAAGTAGCCAGAGGGCAAGGGTAGGGCACGGCACTCGGACCGCTGCCGACCTCCCTTTCTTTACCGCGGCATGAGGGAATCTTGTGGCTACGAGAGGCCTGTGTTTTCCGATCGCAGACCGGCGCAGGCTACGGTGCGTTCCGACCCAGGGGGACCCGAACAACCGAACACATCGACGATGGGGTGGGGATGGCCGAGCACCGGCAGTCCAGGAAGCGCAGATACATCACGTGGGGCGTGGCCGCCGCGGCCGTCGTCGCCGGTGCCGGGATCGCGGCACAGCAGTCCATGGCGGCCACCACCTGGCCCGCCCAGAAGACCTTCACCGGCCGTGCCTTCGACACCTGCACCGCCCCCTCCCTGGCCGCGATGAAGGCCTGGAAGACCGAAGGCTTCTACGGCGGGGCGGCCGTCTACGTCGGCGGCAAGAACCGCGGCTGCGCCCAGCCCAACCTCACCGCGTCCTGGGTGAAGTCGGTGAACTCGGTCGGCTGGAAGCTCATCCCGATCTACGTCGGCGCCCAGCCGCCCTGCCAGACCGGCTCCAGCCCCGAGAAGATCTCCGCCTCCACCGCCGCCTCACTCGGCGCGACCGACGCCGCCGACGCCGTCGCCAAGTCCTCCGCGCTCGGCATGAAGGCCGGCAGCCCGATCTACCTCGACATGGAGCCGTACGACATCACCAACAAGGCGTGCAACGACGCCGTGCTGACGTACGTGCGCTCCTTCACCAAGACGCTGCGCGCCAAGATCTACCGGGCCGGCTACTACGGCTTCAGCAGCTCCAGCGCCAAGGCCGTCGCCACCGCGACCAACAAGACGGACCTGCCCGGCAACCTCTGGTACGCGCTGTGGGACAAGCAGAACACCACCACCGCCGACTGGCCGTGGGGCGCCACCCAGTACACGAACCACAGCCGCGGCCACCAGTACATGGTCAACAGCAAGGAGACCCGCGGCGGTTACACGATCACCGTGGACCGCGACGCGTGGGACGCGCCGGTCGCGATCGTCGGCTGACCCGGACCGAGTGAGCGAGGGGCGGGAGAGGGGCAGATGAAGGCCGTCGTCACCGCAGCGATGTCCAGCGCCGTGCTGCGCACACCCGTGGCCCGGCTGGGCTTCGCGCTGGTGCCCGTGATCAGCCTGGGGCTGCTGTGCCCCGTCCCGTCCCTCGTCCTCGCCCTGCGCCGGCGCTCCCGCGCCGACTGGTGGGCGTTCGCCGGGTTCTCGGCGGTGCTGGCGGCCTGGCTCACCGAGCTCGCACTCACCCCGGTCGACACCCACGGGCCGCCGTTCGCCCTCGACCTGCTGCTGATCCTGCTGTCGATGGCGGGCGCGGCCACGCACGCGTGGCTGTCCTGGCCGCGCAGGCCGGCCGGGGAGTAGGAGACAGGTGCGGTGAGCAAGCAGGTCAGACAGGTGTCCCAGGCGCGCCCGGCGCGCCCGGCGCGTACGTTGCGCGAAGGGCGTGCGTCCGCCGTCGGGCGCGCCACCCTCGCGTGGCTGCGCGCCCTGCGCGGGCGCACGATCGCGCTCACGGCCGGCGCGTTCGCCGTCGCGGCCGCCCTGGCCGTGACCGCCGTCCTCCTCTTCTCGCACGACGACCGCCCGCCCATCCCCGACACCCGCGCCCGCGCCTACACGGACGTCGACGCCTGCCTCCTCACCGGCGAGCGGGGCATCACCGCCGGCACCCCCGCGGCCACCGTCTGGCAGGGCATGCAGGACGCGTCCCTGAAGACGCACACGCGCGTGAGCTACACGCAGGTCACCGGCGAGCAGAGCGCCGGCAACGCGCGCCCCTTCCTCAACGGCCTCCTTCAGCGCTCCTGCGACGTCGTCCTCGCGGTGGGGGCACCCGAGGTCACGGCGGCGGAGCAGACGGCACCGCGGTACAAGAAGGTCGCCTTCGTCCTCGTGGGCGGTACGCACGCCGCAGCGAACGTGACCACCGTCGGCGCGGGCGAGGGCCTGCGCGCGGAGGTGGCCGACGCGGTCGAACGCACGACGGACGCGAGCCACTGACGCCACGCGCGCGCGTGGACGAGCCGGGGAACGGGCCGGAGAACGGGCCGGAAGAAGCCGCGGGGGGCGCGCGGAGAGCAGCCGGGGAACGGGCCATAAGGAGCCACGGGGGCGCGCGGAGAGCAGCTGGGGAACGGGCCGGAACGGGCCGCGGGAGGCGCGCGCGGACAAGGAGCCCGGGGACGCGCTGGGGAGCAGCCGAGGGTGGGCCGGCAGACGAGGAGCGGGACGGTCCAGGGACGCCTGTGGGCGCCTGATGGACACCTGTGGGCACCGGGGGACGGCGGTGGACGGGCGCGGCGGTGCCGCAAGTCCCGGTGAATCGTTGGTCGAATGGGTTGGCCACAGCCGTACCACTGCCTACCATCGATCACCGCAAGACTTTGTGCACCGTCGCACAATCTCCTCGGGAGGCTTCCTTGCACAGCCGCCGTCGTCGCACCGCGCTCCTGCTGTCCGCCACGATCGTCGCGGCCGGCCCCCTCCTCACCGCCTGCGGGAACGAGGCGCATCCCGGCGCGGCGGCCGTCGTCGGCGGCCAGCGGATCACCGTCTCCCAGCTGGAGAACCGGGTGAAGGAGGTCCGCGCGGCCCAGCGCGCCGCGGTCACCGACGACACCCAGTACGCGCAGGCCGTCTCCCAGACCGGCACCCTCACCCGCGACACCCTGCACGGCATGGTCCTCGACCGCGTCCTGCACCGCGCCGCCGAGGACGCGGGCGTCACCGTCACCCGCAGGGAGGTCCAGGAGATGCGGGCCGGCCTGGAACAGCAGGCGGGCGGCGCGAAGGGCCTGGAGATGACCTGGCTCCAGCAGTACGGCATCCCGTCGCAGCGCCTCGACGACAACCTCCGCCTCCAGCTCGAGGCCCAGAAACTCGCCGCCCGGCTCGGCACCGACACCAGCCAGGCCGCCTTCTGGAACGCCCTGTCCAAGACGTCCCAGGAACTCGGCGTCGACCTCAACCCGCGCTACGGCGCCTGGGACGTCGACAAGGTCAGCCGCGTCGACGCGAAGACGCCGTGGGTCCGGGAGGTCACGTCGGCAGGGACCCGGCAGACGACCTGACCACGGCAGGCGGCAGACCACCCGACCATGGCCACCGGTGACCGACCTGATCACAGGAACCGGGCATACGAGCTGATCGTATGACCGGTCGGCCCGCCCTGTGGACAACCGGCGGAGCCGGTCCGCGGGCGTGGGTTACGTTCGGGGTGTGAAAGCAACGAGCGCAACGAGTGCGACGCCCGAGGACGGCTCCGGCCGAGTCGTCCTGCTCACCACCAGCCACCGTGTCGCCCCCGGCCTGCTGTCCTGGCCCGCCTGGCAGACCCTGCGCACGGCCGACCGCGTCCTGTGCGCGGACGGCGCCCACCCCCAGCTGCCGTACCTGCGCGAGGCCGGCATACCGGTGGAGGAGACCTCACCGACGGCCGAGGACCTGGTCGCCGCCTGCGCCGGCGGCCGCACGGTCGTCGTCGTGGCGACCGGCGAGGGCGAACCCGCCCTGACGGACGGCCTCGCCCGCCTGGCGGGCTCCGGCCGCGTCGCCATGCCCGAACTGGAACTCCTCCCCGCCTCCTACGACCTCCCGGGCGCCCGCCTCCTCGACCTGATCCAGGTCATGGACCGCATCCGCGCCGAGTGCCCCTGGTCGTCGCAGCAGACCCACAAGGGCCTCGCCAAGTACGGCATCGAGGAGGCCTACGAGCTCGTCGAGGCCATCGAGGACGGCGACCGGGACGAGCTGAGGGAGGAACTGGGCGACGTCCTCCTCCAGGTCGTCTTCCACGCGAGGATCGCCGAGGAGGATCCGGACTCCCCGTTCTCCATCGACGACGTGGCGGCCACGATCGTCACCAAGCTCATCCACCGCCACCCCCACGTCTTCGGCGACGCCACGGCGACGACCCCCGAGGAGGTCAAGGAGCACTGGCTCCGCACGAAGGCCGTCGAGAAGCGGAGGGAGTCCGTGACCGACGGCATCCCCCTCCACCAGCCGGGCCTGGCCCTCGCCGCGAAGCTGTCGTCCCGGGTGCGGTCGGCGGGCCTGGAGGTGCCGCTGCCGGCCTCCGAGGGCATCGGCTACGAGCTCCTCGCCCTGGCGGCCCGGGCCGAGGGGGAGGGCGTGGACCCGGAGGCGGCGCTGCGGGCGGCGGCTCGGGCTTACCGGGATGCGATTCGCGGGGTTGAGGGCGTGGGGGATTAGTACGGTGGGGTTCTGATTCGTCGGCGTGGGCGCGGGGGCTTGTATGGCGCGGAGGAACACGAGGTATCGCCTTGCGAGTTGCAGGGAGTGCGGCACCTCCACGAGCAGCCGTGACAGCGCTTGCCCGGTGTGCGGTACGCCCTTGCGCGAACCGGAAGCCGAGTCGATCCCGGTTCCCATCGCCCCCGCCCCCGCCCCCACCTGTGACCACGTCGACGTTCCCGTGGTGCCCGCCGAGGCTGCCCCGGCCGCCTCCCGCGATCACGTCGACCTCAGCCACGGCACCTTCCACGCCGCCGTGATCGGCGCCCAGTACAACTACGCTTCCGCCCCCACCCCCGTCACCCTCGCCGACACCTGGCCTCAACTCCGCGCCGTCCGCCGTCTCACCCTCGGTATCCGCCCCGCCCGCCGCTTCGGCGACGAGCCCACGCTGCCGCCGTACGTGCGCCGTGACACCGACGACCTACTCGACCGGATCGTCGAGGAGCGCCTGCGCACCGGCGGACTGGTCGTCGTCACGGGGGAACCGCTCTCCGGCAAGTCGAGGACGGCCTGGGCGTCACTGCGCCGGGTGGGCGGCGGCATCCGGACCCGCGTCCACAACGCCCAGCCGGGCACGGACCTGCGCGGCCTGCCCACCGCCCTGCGCGGCCGGGACCGCTCGGGCAACCACGTCGTCTGGCTGGACGACCTCGAAGGCCACCTCGGCGAACAGGGCCTGACAGCCGGTCTGCTGGCGCAGTGCGTCCACGAGGGCGTCCTCGTCCTGGCCACCATGCGCGACGCGGCCTACGACGACCGTCGCTTCGGGGACGGGCCCACGGCCCGCGTGCTGAGCGGAGCGTCCACCGTGCAGCTGACCTGCCACTGGAGCGAGGCAGAACTGGCGCGGCTCGACGAGGCGGCCGATCCGCGCCTCGTGGACGCCCGCCGGCATCGCGGGACGCTGGGCGTGACCCAGTTCCTCGCGGTCGGGCCGGAGCTGTGGGAGGAGTGGCTGCGGGCCGGCCGGTCGTTGGCGCGCAAGCGCGGGCACCAGCTGGTGCGGGCGGCCGTCGACCTGGCCCGGTGCGGGGTCACGGCGGCGGTGCCGCTGGAGCCCCTGACGACGTTGACCGGTCCCTGGCTGGACGAGGCTCTCGAATGGGCGGTCAGGCCCCGGCTCGGCACCGTCGGCCTTCTCGTCCGGGGAGAGGAAACCGGGACGTGGCGGGCGAGCGGACCCCTGGTCGCGGATGCCCTGCGGTCGCCGGACCTGTCTCCGCTGAAGCACGACCAGTGGCTGAGCGCTGTCCGGGAGGCGCACAAGCACAGCCCGGACGACTTCGACGACGTGGTCCGGGCGGGACGCGCGGCCCTCCGCGCCTTGGGTGAGGCGGGGGACGGCAACGCGATGAACACCCTCGGTGTCCTCGCGGGCCTTGCCGAGGACCACACCGACGCCAGGTTCTGGTACGAGAGGCTGGCGGACCGGAGCAAGACCTGGGGGACCTTCCTGTTCGGCCAGTACCTCGCCGGGCGGGGTGAGCACGCCGAAGCCATCCGCTACTACGAGGCGGCAGCCGAGGCCGGTAACCCCGTCGCGGTACAGGACATCGGGCCCCTCCTCCTCATGCGCGCCGAACACTGGCTGGCCCGGGCCGCCGAAGCCGGTTCCCAGTCCGCCGCCGCCCAGCTGACCGCCCTCCGCGAAGCCCTCGCCGACATCCCGGCTACCGTCGAGGAGTGACCGACCAGCCCACCCCCGACAGCACCGCCCCGGAACTCTTCACCTGGGAATTCGCCACCAACCCCTACCCCGCCTACGCCTGGCTCCGCGAGCACGCGCCTGTGCACAGGACGCGCCTGCCCAGCGGAGTGGAGGCCTGGCTGGTCACGCGGTACGCCGACGCCAAGCAGGCCCTCGCCGACCAGCGGCTCAGCAAGAACCCCGCGCATCACGACGAGCCCGCGCACGCGAAGGGCAAGACCGGCATCCCCGGTGAGCGCAAGGCCGAGCTGATGACGCACCTGCTGAACATCGACCCGCCGGACCACACTCGCCTGCGACGCCTCGTCAGCAAGGCGTTCACACCTCGCCGTGTCGCCGAGTTCGCGCCCCGCGTGCAGGAGCTCACCGACCACCTCATCGACCGGTTCGCCCCGCAGGGCACCGCCGACCTCATCCACGACTTCGCGTTCCCCCTCCCCATCTACGCCATCTGCGACCTCCTCGGCGTTCCCCGCGAGGACCAGGACGACTTCCGGGACTGGGCGGGCATGATGATCCGGCACGGGGGAGGCCCGCGCGGTGGTGTCGCGCGGTCGGTGAAGAAGATGCGCGGCTATCTCGCCGAACTCATCCACCGCAAGCGCGAGGCCCTGTCCGCCGAGCCCACGCCCGGCGAGGACCTCATCTCGGGCCTCATCCGCGCCTCCGACCACGGCGAGCACCTCACCGAGAACGAGGCCGCCGCCATGGCCTTCATCCTCCTGTTCGCCGGCTTCGAGACGACCGTCAACCTCATCGGCAACGGCACCTACGCCCTCCTCACCCACCCCGAGCAGCGGCACCGGCTCCAGGACTCCCTGAACTCCGGCGACCGCGCCCTCCTCGAAACCGGCGTCGAGGAACTCCTGCGCTACGACGGCCCCGTGGAACTCGCCACCTGGCGCTTCGCCACCCGCCCCCTCACCCTCGGCGGCCAGGACATCGCCCCCGGCGACCCCGTCCTCGTCGTCCTCGCGGCCGCGGACCGCGACCCGGCACGCTTCACCGACCCCGACGTCCTCGACCTCTCCCGCCGCGACAACCAGCACCTCGGCTACGGCCACGGCATCCACTACTGCCTCGGCGCCCCGCTCGCCCGCCTGGAGGGCCAGACCGCCCTCGCCACCCTCCTCACCCGTCTCCCCGACCTCCGGCTCGCCGCCGACCCGGCCGACCTGCGATGGCGCGGCGGCCTCATCATGCGCGGACTGCGCACCCTGCCCGTGGAGTTCACCCCCGTAGCACCGGCTGAACCACGCTGAACCGGGGCCCACCTTTCGCACCCGTCCGCTGACCCGCCGTGATGTGGCCGTACGGCGAAGCAAAGGTGACCGTTCCTCAACTCTGTGATCTTCACGTGATCTGCGCGGCATTAACTTGTGACAAGTGATCGTCTGCCGATACGTTCACTCGTCAGCGCGGCGACCCCGCTTCGGTCGCCGCGCGGGCACTGCTGTCTCGAGAAAGGCGCCCGCATGCTCTCCGGGAACGGTCGTCACCGTCGCCCCCGCCAGGCCCCGGCCCTCCTCGTCGCGGCCGGGGTGACCGGTTCCGCCATCGCCATCCCGCTGCTCGGCGCCTCCGGCGCGAGCGCCGCCGACGGCACGGTGTGGGACAAGGTCGCGGAGTGCGAGACCGGCGGCTCCTGGAGCGCTGACAAGGGCGGCGGTGAGTACGGCGGCCTGTCCCTGACCCAGGAGGACTGGGAGAAGTACGGCGGCCTCGACTACGCCTCGCGCCCCGACCTGGCCAGCCGCAACCAGCAGATCTCCGTCGCCCAGAAGCTCCTCGCCGACCAGGGCGTCGGCGCGTGGGGCACCTGCGGGCTGACGTCCGGGCTCAGCAAGGAGTCCGGCTCGCTGGACCTGGACACGGGCGTGGCGGGCGACTCGTCCGACTCCTCCATAACGTCCGGCTTGTCCGACCTGTCGAAGGGCTCGTCCGGCTCCTCGGACTCCTCCGGCTCCTCGAAGGATTCCGGCGACACCTCCACCGACCCGTCCGCCGACTCCTCACCGGATTCCACGAATTCGCCCTCCTCGTCCCCTTCATCCCCTTCGTCTTCCACCTCCTCCACGCCGGGCGGCTCCGCCGCGTCCGGCCCGTCCACCGGCGCCGACGCGAGCGGTTCACCGGCGGGCGACAGTTCGTCCACGGGCACCCGCGAAACGGACGACTCGGACAACTCGGGGCAGAGTGCCGGTTCTTGGAGCCTCGTCGACACCGGTGCGGCCGACACCGCGGCCGACGCGACCGGCTCCGGCCGTCACCGCGGCGGCACCGCCGACGAGAGCGCGACCGACGACAAGTCCGCCGCCTCCTCCGGCCGTCACGC
This sequence comes from Streptomyces aurantiaciflavus, assembly GCF_049808595.1. Lineage (NCBI taxonomy): Bacteria > Bacillati > Actinomycetota > Actinomycetes > Kitasatosporales > Streptomycetaceae > Streptomyces > Streptomyces aurantiaciflavus. Next base: position 285,558 of record NZ_JBNCAQ010000005.1, read on the forward strand.
CGCGAGCACCCTCGGCGGCACGGCCGGCACCTACACCGTCCGGGCGGGCGACTCCCTCGCCTCCATCGCCGACTCCCTTGACCTCGACGGCGGATGGCGCGCCCTCTACGCCGAGAACAAGGACGTCATCGGCGCCGACCCGAGCGACATCGCTCCCGGTCAGACTCTTGTGACCGGGGTCGAATAGGGCCTAAATCCCGAGAAAACGGGGGGAGTTCACGTCACACTTCGCACCCGAATGTCCGGTTTGGTGAAAGTGTGGGATGAGTCTCAGAAGCGCTGATCGTCTTTGAAATTCCGCCGATCGCGTGTCTACGGTCATGAGCGCTCGGCAACCCGAGCCCCGGCTGTCGCAACGCCGAATCCTGCCAGCGGCCGCCCGGGAACAGTCGTCGCGTCAAGCGCCGCAGGCAGGAGCGGGGGACCCAAGGTAAGTGCCGCACCGGGCAGTTGACGGCCGCGGCTAGGGGTGAAGCCACACCTCCCACGGAGGAGTGGCCGGGCAACTCAACCGGCCCGAACCCGACAGCTCACCTCGCAGGCGTCGGTGAGGGGATCGATCCATGCTGTTTTCCGGCAAGGGCAAGCACCGTCGTCCGTCCAAGGCCACTCGCGCCATCGCCGTCGCCGGTGTCACCACCGCCGCCGTCGCCGCCCCGCTGATGGCGGCCGGCAGCGCCTCCGCCGCCACGGCCTCCGAGTGGGACGCCGTCGCCCAGTGCGAGTCCGGCGGCAACTGGTCCATCAACACCGGCAACGGTTACTACGGCGGTCTGCAGTTCTCCGCCTCCACCTGGGCCGCGTACGGCGGCACGCAGTACGCCTCCACCGCCGACAAGGCCTCCAAGGCGCAGCAGATCGCCGTCGCCGAGAAGGTCCTCGCGAGCCAGGGCAAGGGTGCCTGGCCGGTCTGCGGCAAGGGCCTGTCCAGCGCCGGGTACAACGGCGGCTCCGCCGACAGCGGTTCCGGCTCCGGCTCGTCGGGCGCCAACACCCGTTCGACCGAGGAGCGCAGCGCCTCCCGCTCCGCCGAGCGCCCGGCCACCGAGACCCGGAAGACCCAGAAGACGGTCACCACCCCGACCGGCAAGAAGGTCAAGAAGGGCGACGGCGAGTACAAGGTCGTCAAGGGCGACACCCTCAGCTCCATCGCCGCGGAGCAGAACGTCAAGGGCGGCTGGGAGAAGCTCTTCCAGCTGAACAAGGACATCGTCGAGGACGCCGACCTCATCTACCCGGGCCAGCAGCTGCACCTGAAGTAAGAGGCGGCTCTTACCCAAGTCACAGCCCCCTCACAACCGAGGCCCGCACACTGAAGGCCTCGTGAGGGTGCCCCCCGCCCTCACGGGCTCCCCGCCCCGGTGCGTGTTCCCCCGTACGCACCGGGGCGGGGTTTTTCCTTGCCCGCCCGTGTCCCGCGGTTCACCTCGCGTTCCCGGAGTCGCCCTTCAGTTCCCGGAGTTTCCCCGGCCCCCTTTGTTCCGACCGGGAACAATGTGTACCGTCAGTCTGTCCACGGGACGGTCGGTCGGCTGCCGACGGCCCCGGGACGGTTAGGCTCTAGTCGCAAGGCTCAGCAAGGGCTCATCACGGCCCACACGTGCCCCGCACTACCAGCGTCACATCCCAAGAAGGAGATGCTCGTGCCGTCCATCGACGTCGTCGTAGCCCGGGAAATCCTGGACTCCCGAGGCAACCCCACGGTCGAGGTCGAGGTCGGCCTCGACGACGGCAGCACGGGTCGTGCCGCCGTCCCGTCCGGCGCCTCCACCGGTGCCTTCGAGGCCATCGAGCTCCGCGACGGCGACCCCAACCGTTACCAGGGCAAGGGCGTCGAGAAGGCCGTCCTCGCCGTCATCGAGCAGATCGGCCCGGAGCTGGTCGGCTACGACGCCACCGAGCAGCGCCTGATCGACCAGGCGATGTTCGACCTGGACGCCACCGACAACAAGGGCTCCCTCGGCGCCAACGCCATCCTCGGCGTCTCCCTCGCCGTCGCCCACGCCGCCTCCGAGGCCAGCGACCTGCCGCTCTTCCGCTACCTGGGCGGCCCGAACGCGCACCTGCTGCCGGTGCCGATGATGAACATCCTGAACGGCGGCTCGCACGCCGACTCCAACGTGGACATCCAGGAGTTCATGATCGCCCCGATCGGCGCGGAGTCCTTCTCCGAGGCCCTGCGCTGGGGCACCGAGGTCTACCACACCCTCAAGAAGGTCCTGAAGAACAAGGGCCTGTCCACCGGCCTCGGCGACGAGGGCGGCTTCGCCCCGAACCTCGGCTCCAACCGCGAGGCCCTCGACCTCATCCTCGAGGCCGTCAAGGAGGCCGGCTACACCCCCGGCGAGCAGATCGCCCTCGCCCTCGACGTCGCCGCGTCCGAGTTCTACAAGGACGGCTCCTACACCTTCGAGGGCAAGGAGCGCTCCGCCGCCGAGATGACCGAGTACTACGCCGAGCTCGTCGAGGCGTACCCGCTCGTCTCCATCGAGGACCCGCTGTTCGAGGACGACTGGGAGGGCTGGAAGACCATCACCGCCAAGCTCGGTGACAAGGTCCAGCTCGTCGGCGACGACCTGTTCGTCACCAACCCCGAGCGCCTGGCCCGCGGTATCGAGGAGGGCGCCGCCAACGCCCTGCTGGTGAAGGTGAACCAGATCGGTTCGCTCACCGAGACCCTGGACGCCGTCGAGCTCGCCCAGCGCAGCGGCTTCAAGTGCATGATGTCCCACCGCTCCGGCGAGACCGAGGACGTCACCATCGCCGACCTGGCCGTCGCCACCAACTGCGGCCAGATCAAGACCGGCGCCCCGGCCCGCTCCGAGCGCGTCGCCAAGTACAACCAGCTGCTGCGCATCGAGGAGATCCTCGACGACGCCGCGGTGTACGCGGGCCGTTCGGCCTTCCCCCGGTTCCGCTTCGCGGACCAGTAGGCACAGCAAGGGCCGGCCCCTGGCGGGCCAGGCCTCAGCCAGTCGTACGTACGTCCCCGTACTCGGTCCCGTACCGTGTCCGGGGACGTACGCACGTGTGAGACGGGAGGCGGGGGACAGTGGCCGCGAAGGACCGGGACCGTTTCTCCACCGCGACCAGGATCCGGTTGCTCGGCGAACAGACGGCGGCCCGCGTCTATCGCTCCCAGACCCGGCGCCAGGCCCGCCGCTCCCGCCTCACCGGCCGGGCGGCCCTCCTCGCGCTCGTCCTGTGCTCGCTGATCGTGGCCCTGGCCTACCCCATGCGCCAGTACGTCTCCCAGCGTGCCGAGATCGCCGATCTGGAGCGCGAGCGGGAGCAGGCCAAGGAGCGGGTGGAACAACTGCGCGACCTCAAGGCACGCTGGCAGGACGACGCGTACGCCGAGCAGCAGATCCGGCAGCGGCTGCACTATGTGATGCCGGGGGAGACGGGCTTCGTCGTCATCGACCCGGACGCGGCGAAGCAGGCCCGCACCGACCTGGGGGCCGCCGACCGCCCCTGGTACTCCAACGTCTGGGACGGCGTCGACAAGTCCGACGCCTCCGACCGGTGAGACCGCCCCAGCCCGACAGCCCAAGAGCGACAGCCAAAGAGCGACAGCCCAAGAGCGACAGCCCAAGAGCGACAGCCCAAGAGCGACAGCCAAAGAGCGACAGCCCAAGAGAAAGACACGCATGGACACCCCCCCGCCGACCACCCCGCGCACCGAGCCCACCGACGCGGACGTCGAGGCCTTCCAGCAGCAGCTCGGGCGCCCGCCGCGCGGTCTGCGCGCGATCGCGCACCGCTGCCCGTGCGGCCGGCCGGACGTCGTGGAGACGGCCCCCCGCCTCCCCGACGGCACGCCCTTCCCGACGCTGTACTACCTGACGTGCCCGAAGGCGAACTCCGCGATCGGCACCCTCGAGGCGAACGGCGTGATGAAGGAGATGACGGCCCGCCTGGAGACCGACCCGGAGCTGGCCGCCGCCTACCGCGCCGCCCACGAGGACTACATCCGGCGGCGGGACGAGATCGAGGAGCTGAAGGGCTTCCCGAGCGCGGGCGGCATGCCGGACCGGGTGAAGTGCCTGCACGTACTCGTGGCGCACTCCCTGGCCGCCGGCCCGGGCGTGAATCCGCTGGGGGACGAGGCGCTCGGGATGCTGCCGGAGTGGTGGCGCAAGGGGAGCTGCGTCGCTCCCGCAGCGGAGAAGTGACCGCAGGGACAGTCCCGCCCCGGGGCCGCGCCCCCGGCGCCCCCGACCGGCCACGCCGTCCTCGATGACTCAGACGGCTCAGACGACTCAGACGACCCCAGACGACAAGGAACTGCCATGACCCGCGTCGCCGCCATCGACTGCGGTACCAACTCCATCCGCCTCCTCGTCGCCGACGCGGATCCGGCCACCGGTGAACTGGTCGACCTGGACCGCCGTATGACCATCGTCCGTCTCGGCCAGGGCGTCGACCGCACCGGCCGTCTCGCCCCCGAGGCGCTGGAGCGGACCTTCGCCGCCTGCCGGGAGTACGCGGCCGTCATCAAGGAGCACGGCGCGGAGCGTCTGCGCTTCGTCGCCACCTCCGCCTCCCGGGACGCCGAGAACCGGGACGAGTTCGTGCGCGGGGTGCTGGACATCCTGGGTGTGGAACCCGAGGTGATCTCCGGTGATCAGGAGGCCGAGTTCTCGTTCACGGGAGCGACGAAGGAGCTGACGGGGCGGGACGACCTGCAGCGCCCGTTCCTGGTGGTGGACATCGGCGGTGGCTCCACGGAGTTCGTCGTCGGCGACGACCACGTCCGCGCGGCGCGCTCGGTCGACGTCGGGTGTGTACGGATGACCGAGCGGCACCTGGTCGTGGACGGCAGGATCACCGACCCGCCGGCCGCGGAGCAGATCGCCGCGATGCGCGCCGACATAGAGGCCGCGCTGGACCTCGCCGAGCAGACGGTCCCGCTGCGCGAGGCGCACACGCTGGTGGGCCTGGCCGGGTCGGTCACCACGGTCGCGGCGTTCGCGCTGGGCCTGGACGAGTACGACTCCGCGAGGATCCACCACTCCCGGATCGGGTACGACCGGGTCAAGGGCATCAGCGACGCCCTTCTCAAGGCGACCCACGAGCAGCGCGCCGCCCACCCGGCGATGCACCCCGGCCGCGTGGACGTGATCGCCGCGGGCGCCCTCGTCCTGTGCTCGATCATGGAGCGGATCGGTGCGCGGGAGGTCGTGGTGAGCGAGCACGACATCCTCGACGGCATCGCGTGGTCGGTGGCGTAGCTCTCTTTTGTTACCGACGGGTAGCACTCTGCTGAGCAGTACGGATAACGTATGAGCGTGCCGGAGGGGCCTTCGTGGGCCCCTCTGTGGCGCTCCGGAGACACCCCGCCGGAAAACTTCGTGAAGTTCTTCACAAGGAATTCGGCCCTGTCGGAGGACGCGGACACCCCCGTTGACCCTTCCGGGGCCCCATCGCCCGTGTGAACGTGTTCAAAAGCGGAAGGCGCGGACGTTTCGCGGAGTCCGCTGCGGCGGTGTTTCGGAGCCCTCACCCGGCCCCTCTTCACCCGGAGAGGCAGCTCACGCGGCATTGACAACGGTGCGCGCCGCGCACGGGTTCCCGTTGTCCGCCATGATGTGGATCACGCGGGCCGCGGAGGATAGCACACACCCTGCGGAAGCTTGTGAAGGGGCGCACGAGCGACCCCCCTGGGGCGGGTGGATACTCGATGGCATGAGCACCACGGAGCGTCCCAGGATCCTCGTAGTAGGCGGTGGGTACGTAGGCCTGTACGCAGCTCGGCGCATCCTGAAGAAGATGCGCTACGGCGAGGCGACCGTCACGGTCGTCGACCCCCGGTCGTACATGACCTACCAGCCCTTCCTCCCCGAAACCGCCGCCGGCAACATCTCCCCGCGTCACGTCGTCGTCCCGCTGCGGCGCGTGCTGCCCAAGGCGGAGGTCCTCACCGGCCGGGTCACCACCATCGATCAGGACCGCAAGGTCGCCACGATCGCCCCGCTGGTCGGCGAGGCGTACGAGCTGCCCTTCGACTACCTGGTCGTCGCGCTCGGCGCCGTCTCCCGCACCTTCCCGATCCCCGGCCTCGCCGAGCAGGGCATCGGCATGAAGGGCATCGAGGAGGCCATCGGTCTGCGCAACCACGTCCTCGAGCAGCTCGACAAGGCCGACTCCACCACCGACGAGGAGATCCGCCGCAAGGCGCTCACCTTCGTCTTCATCGGCGGCGGCTTCGCCGGTGCGGAGACCATCGGTGAGGTCGAGGACCTGGCGCGCGACGCCGCCAAGTACTACAAGAACGTGTCCCGCGAGGACATGCGCTTCATCCTCGTCGACGCCGCCGACAAGATCCTTCCCGAGGTCGGCCCGAAGCTGGGCGCCTACGGCAAGGAGCACCTGGAGAGCCGCGGCGTGGAGATCTACCTCTCCACCTCCATGGACTCCTGCGTCGACGGCCACGTCGTCCTGAAGAACGGCCTCGAGGTCGACTCCAACACGATCGTCTGGACGGCCGGCGTCAAGCCGAACCCCGCCCTGGCGCGCTACGGCCTCCCGCTCGGCCCCCGCGGCCACATCGACTGCGCCCCGACCCTCCAGGTCCAGGGCACCGACTACATCTGGGCCGCCGGCGACAACGCCCAGGTCCCGGACATCGCCGCCCGCAAGGCCGGCGTGGAGAACGCCTGGTGCCCGCCGAACGCGCAGCACGCCCTGCGTCAGGCCAAGGTCCTCGGCGACAACGTGATCTCCGGCCTGCGGGGCTTCCCGCAGAAGGAGTACAGCCACGCCAACAAGGGCGCCGTCGCGGGCCTCGGCCTGCACAAGGGCGTCGCGATGATCGTCATGGGCAAGATGAAGATCAAGCTGCGTGGCCGCCTGGCGTGGTACATGCACCGCGGCTACCACGGTCTGGCCATGCCGACCTGGAACCGCAAGATCCGCGTCTTCGCCGACTGGACGCTCGGCATGTTCCTCAAGCGCGAGGTCGTCGCCCTCGGCGCCCTGGAGTCCCCGCGCGAGGAGTTCTACGAGGCCGCCAAGCCGGCCCCGGTCGCCGCGGCCCCCAAGGCCGAGAAGACCGAGAAGACCGAGGAGAAGGCCAAGGCCTCCTGACCTCCGGTCACTGAACACCCCGAAGGGGCCGCCTGCCATCCGTGGTGCAGGCGGCCCCTTCGGCGTACCTGCCCCCACCGGCGGCTGCCGCCCCCGTCCCCCGCCGTCGGCGCTGAACGGGCTTGGCTCATATGCCGGGTGGGCTGGGTGGGGTGGTGTGTGTGGAGGGGGCGGGGGATGTTGGCTTCGTGGGGGAGGGGCGGCGGAGCCGTGGGGTGCGGGGGGCGCCGTGGGGGTGCAGGGGGCGAAGCCCCCGCCGGGGGTCGGGGCGGAGCCCCGGGTGGGGCCCTCTTGGCCGAGCGAGTCGGGCGGGTGGGTGGGCGAGGTCGGGGTCCGGGGCGGAGCCCCGCGACGGCACCCAACCCCCCGGCTCGAATGATTTGCGCAGCTGTAACGCGCATGGGGGACTGCACCCGCGCCCCCCGGGTGTTTACGTGGTGTCAGGACATTCCGGGATTACCGTCACGGAGGTGTGCACCATGGCTGACGCCGCGCCGCGGCTCCACGCCCTTGTAGAGCAGTTGCTGGGAGTCCCGTTCCCGGTACGCATCCGCGCCTGGGACGGTTCACAGGCGGGCCCGCCCGACGCGCCGACCCTGGTCGTACGCAATCGCAGGGCGCTGCGCCGCCTGCTGTTCAAACCGGGCGAACTGGGCCTGGCCCGTGCCTGGGTGGCCGGCGACCTGGAGATCGAGGGCGACCTCTACACCGCCCTCGACCTCGTCTCCGGCCTCATCTGGGAGCGCGGCGAGGACGCGCGTACGCTCACCGAGGCCCTCCGCGACCCGCAGTTCCGCGCGGCGGCCAGAGGTCTGCTGAGGCTCGCCGGGCCCCCGCTGCCTCCCAGCCCGCCCCGCGAGGAGGTCCGCCGTACGACCCACCTCCACAGCCGCCGCACCGACAGACGTGCCATCAGCCACCACTACGACGTCGGCAACGACTTCTACGAGCTGGTCCTCGGCCCCTCCATGGTCTACTCCTGCGCCTACTGGGAGTCCCCGGACGGCACCCTCGAGGACGCCCAGCGCGACAAGCTCGAACTGGTCTGCCGGAAGCTGGCCCTGACCCCGGGCCGGCGTCTCCTCGACGTCGGCTGCGGCTGGGGTTCGATGGCGATCCACGCGGCCCGTGAGCACGGAGTGAGCGTCGTCGGCATCACCCTCTCCCAGGAGCAGGCGGCGTACGCCCGCAAGCGTGTCGCGGACGCCGGCCTCACCGACAAGGTGGAGATCCGCGTCCAGGACTACCGCGACGTCACCGACGGTCCGTACGACGCGATCTCCTCCATCGGCATGGCGGAGCACGTCGGCGCCGCGCGCTATCTGGAGTACGCGAACGCGCTGTACGGCCTCCTCAAGCCGGGCGGCCGCCTGCTCAACCACCAGATTGCCCGGCGCCCGCAACGCGACGAAACCGACTACCGCGTGGACGAGTTCATCGACGCCTACGTCTTCCCGGACGGCGAGCTCGCCCCCGTGGGCAGCACCGTCACCCAACTCGAACGCGCCGGCTTCGAGGTCCGTGACGTGGAGTCCATCCGCGAGCACTACGCCCTCACCCTGCGCCGGTGGGTCGCCCGTCTGGAGGCCGACTGGGCCCGCGCGGTGCAGCTCACCAGCCCCGGCCGTGCCCGTGTCTGGCGCCTGTACATGGCGGCCTCCGCCCTCGCTTTCGAAGGCAACCGCATCGGCGTCAACCAGGTCCTGGCCGTCCGCACCCCGCCCTCCGGCACCTCCGGCATGCCCTTGCGCGCCCGTACCTGGAACTGACCCACAACGCCACTGACCCACAACGCCACTGACCCACAACGCCACTGACCCACGACACGAAGGGGCCCCGCCGCATCCGCGACGGGGCCCCGAACTCGCTTCCCGCTACTCCGACTTGATGGCCGTCAGCATGTTCAGCCGGGCCGCCCGCCGCGCCGGCCACAGCGCCGCCAGGACGCCGACCCCGGCGGCCAGCGCCAGGAACACGGCCATCCGTCCCCACGGCAGGACCAGCTCGTACGTCGGCATCCTCGTGCCGAGCAGTTCACCGGCCGCCCAGCCGAAGAACACGCCGAGCCCGATGCCGAGCACTCCGCCGAACAGGGAGATCACGAGCGACTCCAGGCGCACCATCCGCTTCACCGACTTCCGGTCCAGCCCGATGGCCCGCAGCATGCCGATCTCCTGCGACCGCTCGAACACCGACATCGCCAGGGTGTTGATGACGCCGAGCACCGCGACGATCACGGCCATCGCGAGCAGTCCGTAGAGCATGTTCAGCATCAGCGTGAACATCCGCGCGACCTCGTTGGAGAGGTCCTTCTTGCTCTGCACCTTGACGGCCGGGTTGGAGCCGAGGGCCTTCTCCAGCCGGTCCTTGGTCGCGTCCGACGCGCCGCCGGACGTCTTGACCAGGACCTGCATGTCGGCCGGGTCGTCCAGATGCGGGGAGAGGGTGGAGTTGTCGAGGATGATGCCCGAGATCAGCTCGTTGCCCTCGTAGACCCCGGCGACCGTCATCCGCTGCTTGCGGCCGTCCTCGTAGGAGACGGTGAAGGGGGAACCGGCCTTCCAGCCGTGCGACTCGGCGGTGCCGGTGTCGACGACGACCTGGGTGCCGCCCACCTCGAACGTGCCGTCGTCGACCTTGAGGTCGGTGAGCCGGCCGAAGGCGGAGCCGGTGACGCCGGTGAGGTACTCGGTGCTGCCGTCGATGCGTCCGAACCCGTTGCGCATCGGGCTGGAGGCGGTGACCCCTTCGGTCGTCCTGAGCTTCTCCTCGACGCCGGGGGAGAGCTCGTTGCCGTTCGCCATCGACACGACGTAGTCGGCCCTGATCGCCGAGGACGCCATCTTGTCGATCGACTTCTGCAGGCTGCCCGCCATCACCGTCATGCCGGTGATCAGGGTGAGCCCGATCATCAGCGCGGAGGCGGTGGCCGCCGTACGGCGCGGGTTGCGCACCGAGTTCTGCCGGGCCAGCTTGCCGGAGACCCCGAAGATCCGCATCACCGGCGCCGCGGCGGCGATCAGCGGCCGGGACAGCAGCGGGGTCAGGACGAACACGCCGATGATCAGCAGGACCGCGCCGAGGCCCATGGGCGCCTGGCCGTCCGAGCCGTTCATCGTCGTCGCGGTCAGGACGACCGCGACGCCCGCCGCCGAGAACAGCGCGCCGAGCGTGTTGCGCAGCACCAGCGACTTGGTGGTCGCCTTGGCGTGCACGCTGCTCATGGCGGCGACCGGCGGGATCTTCGCGGCCCGGCGGCCGGGCAGCCAGGCGGCCAGCATGGTGATGACGACGCCGACGGCGAGGGCGGTGGCGATCGTGCCGGGCGAGACGACGAGCGGTCCGTCGGGGACGGTCGCCCCGAGGGTGTTCATCAGGGAGCGCAGCCCCGCGCCGATGCCGATCCCGGCCACCAGACCGGTCACCCCGGCGACCGTGCCCACCACGAACGCCTCGATCAGCACCGACCGCGTGACCTGCCGGCGTGAGGCGCCCACGGCCCGCAGCAGCGCGAGCTCCTTGGTGCGCTGGGCGACCAGCATGGTGAAGGTGTTGGCGATGATGAACGTGCCGACGAACAGCGCGATCCCGGCGAAGACCAGCAGACCCTGTTTGAGCCCGCTCATGGAGGCGGCGATCCGCTCCGCCTGGTCGTCGGCGAGCTGCTTACCGGTGGTGGTCTCCACCTTGCCCTTCGGCAGGGCGGCGTCCAGTGCCGTCTTCAGCGCGGCCTGCGAGGTCCCGGCGGCGGCCTGCACGTCGATCTCGTCGTACGTGCCGGTCTTGCCGAACAGCCGCTGCGCGGTCGCCGTGTCGAACAGGGCGAGGCTGCCGCCGGCGGCGACGTTGCCGTCGTCGGTGGTGAAGATGCCGGTGATCTCGGGGGCGAGCACCGGTCCGTCGACCGAGATCCGTACGGTGTCGCCGACCCGGTAGCCGGCCCGCTCGGCGGTCTTCGAGTCGATGAGCACCTCGTTCGCGCCGCTCGGCGCGTGCCCGCTGACCAGCGGGTACCGGGCGTCCTTCGAGCCCCAGTAGTTGCCGCCCTGCGACTGGAAGCCGCCGCCGACGAGCTTGCCGTCCTTGTCGGCGATGGCGGTGAAGCCGGTGACGACCCCGACGGCGGACGCGGCGCCGGGCACCTTCGCGCTCTGCTCGCGCAGGGCTTCGGTGAGCTCGGGCGTCTTGACGATGCGGTCGCCGACGTCCTGCTGGACCTCGGCGGTGACGGCGACGTCGACCTGGTCGAAGCCCTTGGCGGAGCTCTTCTGGAGCGCGTTCGACAGGGTGTTGGTGAAGACCAGGGTCCCCGACACGAAGGCCACGCCGAGCATCACGGCGAGCACGGTCATCAGGAGCCGGGCCTTGTGCGCGAGGACGTTGCGCAAGGCGGTACGGAACATGGGTTGTCTCAGTCCAGGGTGCGAGGGTGAGGGGGCGTCAACGGGTTCAGCTGGTGCGGCCCTTGGCGTCGAACCGCTTCATCCGGTCGAGCACCGAGTCGGCCGTCGGCCCGTACACCTCGTCGACGATCCGGCCGTCCGCGAGGAACACCACCCGGTCCGCGTACGCCGCGGCCACCGGGTCGTGCGTCACCATCACCACGGTCTGCCCCAGTTCCCGCACGGAGTTGCGCAGGAAGCCCAGCACCTCGGCGCCGGAGCGCGAGTCGAGGTTTCCGGTCGGCTCGTCGCCGAAGATGATGTCGGGCTTGGAGGCGAGGGCGCGGGCGACGGCGACGCGCTGCTGCTGGCCGCCGGAGAGCTGCGAGGGCCGGTGGCTGAGCCGGTCGGCGAGCCCGACCATCCGGATGACGCTGTCCAGCCACTGCTTGTCGGCCTTGCGGCCCGCGATGTCCATCGGAAGGGTGATGTTCTCCAGGGCGGTCAGCGTGGGCAGCAGGTTGAACGCCTGGAAGATGAACCCGATCTTGTCCCGGCGCAGCTTGGTGAGCTGCTTGTCCTTCAGGGAGCCCAGCTCGGTGTCGCCGATGCGCACGGAGCCGGAGGAGAAGGTGTCCAGACCGGCCACGCAGTGCATCAGCGTCGACTTGCCGGACCCGGAGGGGCCCATGATGGCGGTGAACTCGGCCTGCCGGAAGTCGACGGAGACCCGGTCCAGGGCGACCACCTGGGTCTCGCCCTGCCCGTAGATCTTCGACAGGTCCGTGGCACGTGCGGCCACGGCGGTGGTCCGGTCGGCGAGAGGGGTGGTGGTCACGGATATGGCTCCTGTCGGGACGACGTTGCTTCGGGGACGTGAACCATCGTCCCGGCCGCCCGTGGCCGTGTAGTCAGCCGCTGTTCCGGTTCCGAGGGGCGACTTCGGTCGGACCGTCGGCCGCCGGGTCATACCAGGGGATGACACGCGTCCCTGAGGCGCCGCTCCGTCAGGGAACGTCAAGAACCGGTGGAGCACCCTCGTTCGGACGGTGAAATTCCGTCATTCCGCGCCTGCGGCCGACCGCCGCACGCGAGGCTACTGGCAAGTGCCGATGGCCGGTTCCCGGTGCTGATGCTCCCTCAGACCTCAATAAAATAAGACAACATCGGGCCGCTGGTTCGCTGTTGAGGGGACGCTCACCGATAGGCTCGGACCTCGACGCGGAGCCCATGGCCTGCCCGGATGGTGGAATGCAGACACGGCGAGCTTAAACCTCGCTGCCCCTCGCGGGCGTACCGGTTCAAGTCCGGTTCCGGGCACCTCCGACCTCCCCTGCGCCGAGCCCTCCCTCAAGACCTCGACCGTCTCCGTGCGGACCGTTGACACCCGGTGAAACCGGGCGCAGACTCAGGTCGCGCGGAAGTGAAAAAAATTTCACCACACGAACACAGTCAGCCTCCTGGCATCACCGGACCACCGCGGCAATGACGCCCGTCTGAAGGGAAAGCCCGATGCGCACCACCGTCGGCATCATCGGCGCCGGCCCCGCCGGCCTCCTCCTCGCCCGCCTGCTGCACAACGCGGGCATCGACTCCGTCGTCCTGGAGAGCCGCGACCGGGCCTACGTCGAGCAGCGCCAGCGCGCCGGAATCCTGGAGCAGGGCACGGCGGACGTGCTGCGGACGGCCGGCGCCGGGGGGCGACTGGACCGCGAGGGGCTGCGCCACGACGGCATCGAGCTGCGGTTCGCGCGCCGGCGCCACCGCGTCGACTTCCCCGACCTCACCGGCGGCCGGTCGGTGACCGTCTACGCCCAGACGGAGGTGTGCAAGGACCTCATCGCCCTCCAGTTGAAGGAGGGCGGCCCGCTGCTCTTCGAGGCGGAGGCGCTCGCCGTCGAGAACGTCGCGGACGACGCCGCCGGCCGGCCCCGCGTCCGCTTCCGGCACGAGGGCCGCGAGGACGTCCTGGAGTGCGACTACGTCGTCGGCTGCGACGGCTTCTGGGGCGTCTCCCGCAAGGCGGTCCCCGCCGAGCTCACCCGCGTCTTCGAACGGACGTACCCCTTCGGCTGGCTCGGCATCCTCGCCGACGTACCGCCCTCCCACGACGAGCTGGTCTACGCCCGCCACGACCGCGGCTTCGCCCTGCTGTCCATGCGCTCCCCGTCCGTCTCCCGCCTCTACCTCCAGGTGCCCGAGGGCACCGACGCCGAGGCCTGGAGCGACGAGGAGATCTGGGCCGAGCTGGAGCGCCGCTTCGAGACGGACGACGACTGGACCCTGCGGCGCGGGCCGATCACCCAGAAGTCGGTCACCCCCATGCGCTCCTACGTCCACGAGCCCATGCGGCACGGCCGGCTCTTCCTCGCCGGCGACGCCGCCCACATCGTGCCGCCGACCGGCGCGAAGGGGCTGAATCTGGCCGTCGGTGACGTCGTCACCTTCGCGCGCGCCCTGACGCACGAGAAGGAGACGGGGTCGCCGGAGCTGCTCGACGCCTACTCGCAGACCTGTCTGCGCCGGGTCTGGCAGGCCGAGCGGTTCTCGTACGACATGACGGCCCTGCTGCACCGCGCCCCCGACGCCACCCCCTTCGAGGACCGGCTGCAGCTCGCCCGGCTGGAGCGGATCGCCTCCTCCCGCGCCGCGGAGACCGACCTGGCCGAGGGGTACACGGGGTTCCCGTTCGGGTGACCCGCCGGGGTGATCTCCGGACGGTTCCGGACGTGTACCGGGTTGGTCATGAATGAGGCCCTCCGGTGCTGGGAATCAGGGATGCACGTAGCGTGTTGGCCAGCACGACGAGGGAAAGATCCTCCCCAAGCACTAGGGTCAATCCTTTGCCTACCTATTACTCTTGAGCCAAGGCCGCGCTGTGCGGCCATGGAGGAGTGAAATGAGGAGCAGAAACCCGGTCTTCTCGCGACGGGGGTTCAGCCGCGACAACGGCTACGCGGGCTTCAACGCCGCGCCGCAGGCCGGGGGTCCCGCTGTCGGTACGCAGCAGGGCAACCCGTACGCGCAGGGCGGCACCCCGTACGCCCAGCCGGCCGGCAACCCCTACGCGCAGAACCCTTACGCCCAGCAGGACGTGCAGTACGGCGCTCCGCAGGCCCCGGTCACCACCACCGGTGCGATGAGCATGGACGACGTGGTCGCGCGCACCGCGACGACGCTCGGCACCGTGGTCGTGACCGCCGTCCTGTCCTGGCTGCTGCTGCCCGTCGACGAGGCCAACCTCGGCAGGTCCTACGGCATCGCCGTCGGCGCCGGCCTGGTCGCGATGGTGCTGGCGCTCGTCCAGTCCTTCAAGCGGCGCCCGGCGCCCGCGCTGATCCTGTCGTACGCCGCCCTCGAGGGTGTCTTCCTCGGCGTGATCTCCAGCGCGGTGTCCACGTACATCGCGGACGGCGTCGTCGCCCAGGCCGTTCTCGGCACGATGGCGGTCTTCGCCGGTGTGCTCGTGGCGTACAAGGCGGGCTGGATCCGCGTCAACCGTCGCTTCGTCGGCTTCGTGATGGCCGCCGCGCTCGGCTTCGTCCTGCTGATGGCCGTGAACCTGCTGTTCACCGTCTTCGGCGGCGGTGACGGCCTCGGCTTCCGCAGCGGCGCCCTCGGCATCGTCTTCGGTGTCATCGGCATCATCCTCGGCGCCTGCTTCCTCGCCCTGGACTTCAAGCAGGTCGAGGACGGCATCGCCTACGGTGCGCCGCGCGAGGAGGCCTGGCTCGCCGCCTTCGGCCTCACGCTGACGCTGGTGTGGATCTACATGGAGTTCCTGCGACTCCTCGCGATCCTGAACAGCGACGACTAGCACTCCGCGCCCGCACGTGCGCGGCATGTGTGAGCACTGAAGGGGCCCCGGGATCTCCCGGGGCCCCTTCGCCGTGTTCGGTCGGTGTGGTGTCGTGCGGGCGCGCTACAGCAGCTTGCGCGCGGCCCTCCTCAGGTCGTACTCGTGAATGATCGCCTTGGCGTGGCCGTACGCGAGGTCGTACTCGTGGCGCAGCCAGCTGACCTTCTCCTCGAAGCGGAGAGCGGGGCCTTCGTCGACGGTGCGCAGCCAGTCGGAGACTTCACGACCGGTGCAGTGAGGGATGCGGGCGAGAATGTTGCGGTGGGTCTCCTCGGAGAGGACGTGGGACATCGGCGCCTCCGGACGCAATGGGGTGTAAGCCGGTCCTTCAGGTCACGGTGCCTGAGCGTTCGCCTGTTGGCAACAGTCCTGCTGCGGCGCTGTACGCTCACCGCGTGGTTGATACGACGCCTCTGTCCCGTGCGGTGGATCACTTTGCCGATCGTCTGAGGGCGGCGCCGCAGTCCCGCCTGCAGCGCGGCGCTGCCGCGGAGGCGCTGGCGCTGGCCAGAGAGCTGGCCCGATGGGCGCAGGTCCTCGAGGATCCCGAGTGCGAACCTCGGGAGATGCCTGATGCCGGGATGTTCGCCGCCGCTGACCAGATCACCGTGGCGGGGCATGATCTGGCGGTCGTGTTGACGAGCGAGGGTGAAGTGGCGCAGGCGGTGCGGCTGGTCGAAGAGGCGCAGAAGCGCGCGGGCGTCTGACGCCGCCCTGAAGGCACCCGGGCACCGAAGCACCCGGGCACCGAAGCGCCCGGACGGACACCCAAGCCCCAGGCGCCTGGGAACCTGTGGGCGACGGCCTAGAAGCTCGCTATGACTCTGTCCGCCAGGATGTAGACGTTCTCTTCTCCGCACGCGAACGTCAGGGTGTACGCCCCCGAGATGCCCGAGCCGCCCAGGAGGTACGGCGTTTCGCCGGCCGTCAGGGCCGCTGCCAGGCGTTCCGCTGTTTCCCGGTGGCCCGGGGTCATGCACAGGGTGGTGCCGTCGGCGAAGACGTAGACGTCGAGGGTGCCGAGGGGGCCCGGGCGGACGTCGGTCAGTTCGGTGCGGGAGGCGGCCAGTTCCTCGAGGGCGGCCACCGTGCGTTCGTGGTCGCCGACGACCGGTGACTGCACCGGGACGAAGTCCGGGTGGGAGGGGTGACGGCGGCGGGCCGCGGCCAGTTCCGGGGAGTCGCCCGCGAACTCTTCGGCGTCCGCGGTCGGCTCGGTCACCGGCTCCAGGTGCTCCAGACCCGCGAAGTCGACCTGGCGGGGCAGGAACAGTTCGCTGTCCGGCAGGCCGAGCAGGGAGGGCGCGTCGGGGGTGTCACGGGCCTCCTGGGCGGCCCAGAACGCGCGCGCCTCGGCCAGTTCCCGCTCCCGCTCCTCGGCCAGCGCCTCGGCCACCGCGGCGCGTATCTCATCCGTGTCGGCCGCGGTGCGGGCGGCCGGAACGAGGCCGTGCGTGTCGGCGGCGTGGTTCTGCGCGAGCTGGGTGTGCAGGGCTGCCACCTGCCGGCGCAGCAGCACGAGGGTGCGCAGGACGGCGACGCCCACGGCGCCCGTGGCGGCCGTGGTGACCAGCAAGGCGATCGGCATGGCGCTCACTGACGTACTCCCGGTTCAAAGTCGACCCCCGACTTCCTACATCAGCTTGAAGGGCGGACTATCCAGCTGTCAGTACGTAACATCACGAAACGGACAGGACTTGGGGCCTGGGGCTTGGTGTGAAACGGCTCTGAGCTGCGTGAATCCCTCCGGGGAGGGAGATAGGTCACATCCTGGGGGAGATTGGATCACAAAAGGGCCCGGAGTCCAGGTGTTTCCCGGACTCCGGGCTATCGGCTCACGGTGGGTGCCGCCGCGGCTACCGAGAGGTCCGCGCGACGGCTGTCGAGCGGCTCAGCTGAGGCGCTCGACGACCATCGCCATGCCCTGGCCGCCGCCGACGCACATCGTCTCCAGGCCGAACTGCTTGTCGTGGAACTGGAGCGAGTTGATGAGCGTGGTGGTGATGCGGGCGCCGGTCATGCCGAAGGGGTGGCCCACGGCGATGGCGCCGCCGTTGACGTTCAGCTTGTCGAGGTCGATGCCGAGGTCGCGGTAGGAGGGGATCACCTGGGCGGCGAACGCCTCGTTGATCTCGACCAGGTCGATGTCGTCGATGGTGAGGCCGGCGCGCTGCAGGGCCTGCTTCGACGCCTCGACCGGGCCGAGGCCCATGATCTCGGGGGAGAGGCCGGAGACGCCGGTCGACACGATGCGGGCGAGCGGGGTGAGGCCGAGCTCGCGGGCCTTGGTGTCGCTCATGATGACGAGGGCGGCGGCGCCGTCGTTCAGGGGGCAGCAGTTGCCGGCGGTGACCAGGCCGTCGGGGCGGAAGACCGGCTTCAGGCCCGCGACGCCCTCCATGGTGACGCCGGCGCGGGGACCGTCGTCCTTGGCGACGACCGTGCCGTCGGGAAGGGTCACCGGGGTGATCTCGCGCTCCCAGAAGCCGTTCTTGAGGGCTTCCTCGGCGAGGTTCTGGGAGCGGACGCCGAACTCGTCCATCTCCTCGCGGGTGACGCCCTTCCAGCGGGCGAGGTTCTCGGCGGTCTGGCCCATCGCGATGTAGGCGTCCGGCAGGAGGCCGTCCTCGCGGGGGTCGTGCCAGGTGGTGCCCTCCTGCGCGGCGACGGCGGCGGTACGGGCCTCGGCCTCGGCGAAGAGGGGGTTGTGGGTGCCCGGCATGTCGGAGGTGCCGTTGGCGTAGCGGGAGACCATCTCGACACCGGCCGAGATGAAGACGTCGCCCTCGCCGGCCTTGATGGCGTGCAGGGCCATGCGGCTCGTCTGGAGCGAGGAGGAACAGTAGCGGGTGATCGTGCAGCCGGGGAGGTGGTCCATGCCCATCTGTACGGCGACGATCCGGCCGAGGTTGTGGCCCTGTTCGCCGCCGGGGAGGCCGCAGCCGAGCATGAGGTCGTCGATGTCCTTGGGGTCCAGCTCGGGGACCTTGGCGAGGGCCGCCTGGATGATCGTGGCGGTCAGGTCGTCCGGGCGGAGGTCCTTGAGGGAGCCCTTGCCGGCGCGGCCGATGGGGGAGCGGGCGGTCGAGACGATGACGGCTTCGGGCATCACGGCTCCATTGGCGTACGGGATGGGTATGGCTGTGTGGGAAGTTACCCGTCCGTATGGGCGGGGTCACCGGGGGCGAGGTGTGACCCTGACCGCAATTTTCTAAGCGCTTGCTTTTTCCTTGCACTTTTCCTCGCCCCCGCCGCCCCTACCCTTCCCTTCCCCGGGGGCTCGCCCCTTCGACCCCCACGAGGGGTTCCGTCCCTTCGAACCCGGCAGGGCTGCGCCCCTGCACCACTGGGCCCCCGCGCGGGGCTGCTCCGGGGCGTTGGGCGGGCTTGCTTGGACGGAGCCCCGCGCGGGGGCCGTGGAAGGTCCGGGACGGCCTGGCGGGACGTGTGAGCGTTCTGGGCCGTAGGTTCCTGGTACGGGGCCAGGGCAGGCGGCACCGGGTCGCCACCGCGATCGTGGCGGCTGCGCCCGTTCCTGCTGGCGGTAGGTTTCCGGTAGCGCGACGGCGGACGTCGCCATGGCGTATCAACAGGGGGCGAACGCGATGGTGTCTTCACAGATATTGATCGGCGACGGTGCCGAGACCGTGCTCGAAGGCGGCGGTCTCCGGCTCGTCGACCGCCGCACCCGCACGGAGATCCCCCTCGCGGTCGTCCAGGAGGTGCGTACCGACGGCGGGCGCCACGTCGAGATCGTTCTCACCGACAGTGCCGTGCACCGTGTGGACGGCGGCAACCCGACGGCTGCCACCGCCTTCGTCACCGCCCTGACCGCTGCGCTCCCCGCGCAGCGCGACCCCGTCGGCAGCGGCCGCGTCACGGTCACCCCGCTGGCGCCACCGGAGGAGCCGGAGGAGGCGGAATATCATCCGAAGTACCGGCGGCGGCAGGTGATCGCGCTCGCTCTCCTCTTCGCCTACGTCGGCTACACGATCTGGGTCGGCGTCGTACGCGAGGCGGAGTGGATCAGCGCCCCAATCGCCGCGGCGATCCCGCTCGGCCTCGGCGCAGTCCTGCTGTTCGTCGCGGTGAATGTGACGCTGGTCCACTTCGCGCTGAAGCGGCGCGGGATCACCGTGCCCGCCTCTTTCGACTTCAGGACCAAAGACGGAGCGGCCTGGTACAAGTTCACCGACGCCGACGGCGTCGAGCGCAGTGGCCGGGGCAAGAACCGCGGACCGGTGACCCGCGTCGCCTACGACCCGGAGGATCCCGGGGACTACTCCTTTGACCTGTCGGGCAAGAGCACCCTGCTCAAGGCTGGTCTCCTCACCCTCGGTGCGCTGCCGCTGCTGGGCGGCGGTGCCGCCCTCGCCATGGTTCCGTTTCTGGTGAGCTGAGGGTTACCGGGTCGGGCGCGGGCCCAGCTCCTGGTGGTGTCTCAAATGATCTTGGGTGGCGGATCATGAGGTCGTGATACGTCGACATGAACTGTCGGATGCCGAGTGGGAGTTCGTCCGGCCGCTGTTGCCCGAGTCGTTGCGGGGCAGAAAGCGGCTGGACGACCGCACCGTGCTCAACGGGATCGTGTGGAAGTTCCGTACCGGGACGGCTTGGCGGGACGTGCCCGAGCGGTACGGTCCGTGGGCCACGCTGCACACCCGGTTTCGCCGGTGGGCCCTGGACGGCGCGTTCGAGCGGATGCTCCAGGCCGCCCAGGCGAGGACGGACGCGACCGGCCCCGTCGACTGGCTCGTGTTGATCGACTCAACCGTGGTCCGTGCCCACCAGCACGCTGCCGGAGCCCGAAAAGGGGGCTCCGCAGCCCCGGACTCGGTCGGTTCCGAGGCGGCCTGACCAGCAAGATTCACCTCATATGCGATGCGCCGGGCAGGTTGCGTGTTTGGTCTGCCTCTCGTCCGACCGAGTCGGGTGGATGGGGGCATGTGCCCGGAGGGGGGCAGGGGCCGCCCTCCGGATGGGCTTGGGGGACTAGGGGCTCGGGGTGGCCGGTGTCGGTTCTGGTTCGGGGACGCGGCGGCGCCTGCGGCGTTTGAGGAGGGCCCAGGGGCCGCGCGGGCCCGTCGGCATCGCCGCCGTGACCTCGGTGCCGGCCTCCGCCGCTGCCTCGACCGCTGCCCGGGCGACCGGCAGGAAGCCCTCGCGGCGGGAGACGTCGGGGCGTTCCTCCTCGGCCGGCCACAGGCCCAGGGCCGCACAGACCGTGGGCAGGACGGCCATGGCGGCCGTGGCGTAGCCCTCCGCCGAGGGGTGGTAGTGGTCGGGGCCGAACAACTCGCGGGGGTTCGCCTCGAACTCGGGTCCCAGGAGGTCGCCCAGCGACACCGTGCGGCCGCCCTGCTCGACCACGCCGATCGTCTGGGCGGCCGCCAGCTGGCGGGAGGCCCGTCTGGCCAGCCAGCGCAGGGGCTGGCCCACCGGTTCGATGGTGCCCAGGTCGGGGCAGGTGCCGACGACCACCTCCGCGCCGGCGGTGCGCAGCCGTCGTACCGCCGCCGAGAGGTGCCGTACCGAGCGCGTGGGAGGCATGCGGTGGGTGACGTCGTTCGCGCCGATCATGATCACGCAGACGTCGGGCACCCGGTCGACGTCGCCGAGGACCAGCGCGACCTGCCGGTCGAGGTCGTCGGACTGGGCGCCGGGCAGCGCCACGTTCCGCAGCTTCACCGGGCGTTCGGCCACCGCCGCGAGGCCGGAGGCCAGCAGCGCGCCCGGCGTCTGGCCGGCCCGGTGGACGCCCTGGCCCGCCGCCGTGGAGTCGCCGAGGAGCGTGAGGCGCAGGGCCTCCTCGCCGGGGGTGGCGTACGACCTGCCGTACAGGCCGTCCGAGACCGGGACGCGTCCGTTCGCGCCGTTGCCGTTGACATGGCGCCGCGCCAGCTGCGCCTCCGCCAGCAGCAGCCCGACCACGGCCGCCCCGGCCAGTCCGATGCCGCCGCCGCCGTAGGCCGCGCCGGCCGCGATGCGCCGGGCCACCCTTGCCCTGGACATGCTCGTCATGCCTCGACGCCACCTCCTCGAGTCCGTACACCCACTCCTTGCCCCATACAGACCGTCGGCCAATCTCAACGGGGAGTGAACGTTCCGGCTGGGGCCTTAGGCTGGCGACACCAACCACGACCACTGTTTTTGCAAGCAACCGGAGACAACGGTGCAATTCCACGACTCGATGATCAGCCTCGTCGGCAACACCCCGCTGGTGAAGCTCAACAGCGTGACCAAGGGAATCCGGGCGACCGTCCTGGCCAAGGTGGAGTACTTCAACCCGGGCGGCTCCGTGAAGGACCGCATCGCCCTGCGCATGATCGAGGCGGCAGAACAGAGCGGCGAGCTCAAGCCCGGCGGCACCATCGTCGAGCCGACCAGCGGCAACACCGGGGTGGGCCTCGCCATCGTGGCGCAGCAGAAGGGGTACAAGTGCATCTTCGTGTGCCCCGACAAGGTCAGCACCGACAAGATCAATGTGCTGCGGGCCTACGGGGCGGAGGTCGTCGTGTGCCCCACCGCCGTCGACCCCGAGCACCCGGACTCGTACTACAACGTCTCCGACCGGCTCGTCCGTGAGACCCCGGGCGCGTGGAAGCCCGACCAGTACTCCAACCCCAACAACCCGCTCTCCCACTACCACTCCACCGGCCCCGAGCTGTGGGAGCAGACGGAGGGGAAGATCACCCACTTCGTCGCCGGTGTGGGTACCGGCGGCACCATCTCCGGGACCGGGCGGTATCTGAAGGACGTCAGCGACGGCCGGGTGCAGGTCGTCGGCGCCGACCCCGAGGGGTCCGTGTACTCCGGCGGCTCCGGGCGGCCGTACCTCGTCGAGGGCGTCGGTGAGGACTTCTGGCCCACCGCCTACGACCGGACCGTCGCCGACGAGATCGTGGCGGTGTCCGACAAGGACTCCTTCCAGATGACCCGGCGGCTGGCCAAGGAGGAGGGGCTGCTCGTCGGCGGCTCCTGCGGCATGGCCGTCGTGGCCGCGCTGCGCGTCGCGGAACGGCTCGGGCCGGACGACGTCGTCGTCGTCCTGCTGCCCGACAGCGGCCGCGGCTACCTCAGCAAGATCTTCAACGACGAGTGGATGGCCGACTACGGCTTCCTGGAGGACGAGGGCCCGAGCGCCCGCGTCGCCGACGTCCTCAACGACAAGGCGGCCGGCACCATCCCCTCCCTCGTCCACATGCACCCCGAGGAGACCGTCGGCCAGGCCATCGAGGTGCTGCGCGAGTACGGCGTCTCGCAGATGCCGGTCGTGAAGCCGGGCGCCGGTCACCCGGACGTCATGGCCGCCGAGGTCGTGGGGTCCGTCGTCGAACGCGAGCTGCTCGACGCCCTGTTCAGCAGGACGGCCTCGCTGGACGACCCGCTGGAGAAGCACATGTCCGCCCCGCTGCCCCAGGTCGGCTCCGGCGAGCCCCTCGGCGACCTGATGTCCGTGCTGGGCACCGCGGACGCGGCGATCGTCCTCGTCGAGGGCAAGCCCACCGGCGTCGTCAGCCGCCAGGACCTCCTCGCCTTCCTGGCCAAGGGCGGCAAGTAGCTTTCGGGGTCCGGGAGTCGAACCGCCGGGAAAGCTGCGGTGAACGGACCTCGCCGACGGCGAACTTCCGTTTCCCTGTCCAAGTGGTGGACTTCGCGGAAGTGGTACGAGCGCGTCACGTCCGCGCAGCACACGCTTAACACGGGTCCGGCACATTGGTGGGTGTCGGCAGGGCGGGAGCGGCTCCCCGCCCCCGCCGGCACCGAAACGGCGTCACGGACCTCCGGAGCGGCTCCCGGACCTCCACAGACGCCATGGACGCGCAAGCCCGGCCTGACCCGGCCCGCGTCCCTCGCGGGGACCGCCGTCGTCCCGCCCCCCGTCAACGGGGGTGCGGCGGTCCCCGCGCATGTCCTTTCCGGCGGCTCCGACGTCGGGGCTGGGTGTCGGAGCCGGATCCCGGGGCCGGATGTCAGTGCCGGATGCGACCATCGCCGTATGGCCCTGCGACCTGCGGTTCGCCGGCGTGGGCATCCCGGAACTCCTGCACGAGGACGACACGGCCGACGAGGACGAACAACTCACGCACCTGTTCCTCGCCGACGCCACCGCTCTGGCCGACCCGCGGCACCACCTGCCGGCCCTCGACCGCTACGACGAGCCCGGACGGACCTTCCGGGTGCCGCCGGCCTGGTTCCCGGACATGTCCGCGAACCTGTCCATCGCCAACATGGACTTCGAGGACTTCGCCGACTGCGCCGACGCCTCAGGCACGTTCCGTGGCTTCGGGGACGGCTGACGTCCAACTCCCCAGAAGCGCGAGCCTCTCCTCCGTCTCCGACCCTGGTTCCGGCGTGTAGACCAGCAACGTCTGGTCCGCGTTCGCCGAGATCGCCAGGGTCTCGTAGGGGAGAGTCAGCAGGCCCGCCACCGGGTGCTGGACGCGCTTCACGCCGTACGCGCACTCGGCGACCGGGTGGTCGGCCCACAGACGGCGGAAGTCCTCGCTCTTCAGGGAGAGCTCGCCGACGAGTGAGGTGAGCCCGCGGTCGTCCTGGTGGTGGCCGGCCAGCATCCGCAGGTAGGCGACGGACTGCGTGGCGACCGCGTGCCACTCCGGGTAGAGGGTGCGAGCGGCCGGGTCGAGGAAGATCTGGCGGGGGACGTTGCGGCCCTCGGGCGGTGTCCCGTCGTAGCCGAAGACGGCGTTGCCGAGCGCGTTCCACGCCAGGACGTCCATACGGCGGTCCAGGACGAACGCCGGGGTGCGGTCCATGCTGTCCAGCAGGAGCTGGACGCCGGGGCGGACGCGAGGTGCGGTCGGCCGGCCGGGCTGTCTGCGGGGGCGGGCCACCGCGCGCAGGTAGGCGTGCTCGGTCTCGTCCAGACGCAGGACGCGGGCGAGCGCGTCCAGGACGGCGTCCGAGACTCCCCCGGTCTTCGTCCGGGAGGGGCCCCCGGGGCCGCGGCCCTGTTCCAGGCGGACGTAGTAGTCGACGCTCACCCCGGCCAGCTGCGCCACCTCCTCGCGGCGCAGGCCGGGCACGCGGCGGCGGCCGTGCGAGGGCAGGCCGACCTCCTCGGGCCGGATGCGGGCGCGGCGTGAGCGAAGAAAGTCTCCGAGGTCCCCGTCCATGGGTTCGATCGTAGGGGAGCGGCGGCCGGCGAACCTGGTACTGGCAGACCCAGGAAAAACGCATCCCTGGGTGGGGCCGGCGCGGGCGGCGAGGGTGGTGTGTGCCGCCGGGGAGACGCCCCGGCCCGCAGCCGAGGAGCATGTCATGTCGTACGAGAACCTGGCCGGCCGTACCGCTGTCGTGACCGGTGCCGCCAGCGGCATCGGTGAGGCCACCGCCGTTCTGCTCGCCGCCCGGGGCGCGCGGGTCGCGCTGGTGGCGCGGCGCGGGGAGCGGCTGGAGGCGCTCGCCGGGAAGATCCGCGCGGACGGGGGCGAGGCCCTCGCCGTGGTCGCCGACGTCACCGACGACGCGTCCGTGACCGCGGCCGCCGCGCGCGTCAGGGACGCGTACGGGCGCGTCGACCTGGTCGTGAACAACGCCGGCGTCATGCTGCCGCACCCGGTCGAGGACGGCCGGGCCGACGAGTGGCAGCGCATGCTCGACACCAATGTCACCGGTGTGCTGCGGGTGATCCGCGCCTTCACCGCCGACCTGGTCGACACCGCCGCCGAGGGAGGCACCGCGGACCTGGTGAACGTGTCGTCCGTGGCCGCGCACCTCGTGTTCCCCCATTACGCGGTGTACGGCGCCACCAAGGCCGCCGTCACCTACCTCTCCCAGGCGCTGCGCGCCGAGTTCGGGCCGCGGGACGTACGGGTCACCAACATCGAGCCGGGGCTGACCGAGACCGAGCTGGCGACCCATGTCGCCAGTGCCGAGCTGTCGGCGCAGCTGGACGGTCTGCTGGAGGCCGTCGGCGGACTGGCGGCGGAGGAGATCGCCGATGTCGTCGCCTATGTCACCAGCCGGCCCCGGCACGTCAACCTGCGCCAGATCATGGTGCTGCCGACCCGCCAGGCCTGACCCGCCGGTCAGTCCTCCCAGTCCCCGCCCTGGGAGGACCTGTGGCGCCGTCCGCCGAACAGGCTCGGGTTGGTGCGGGCGGCCTGGACCGCGTTGACGCCGACGATGCCCACCCAGGAGACGATCAGGCCGGGCAGGCCCGCGACGCCCACGCCGATCGCCGACAGCGGTACCGCCAGCACCAGCGAGACGATGCCGAAACCGAAGCGCTCGCCCCAGGAGTCCGTCGCCCTTGGTGAGCGGGCGTCCCGGGCCACGACCATCTGCTGTTCCGCGAACTGCCGGCGCACCCGGCGCTCGACCGTGCCGTCGATGCGCTGGTCGACCTTCTCCAGGAACGAGTCCACCAGCGCGGACTCGTACTCCTCACCCAGCTCCCTGCGGGCCTGCAGCGTGGCGTTGAGTTCCTTCTTCAGCTCGGCGTCGCGCGCGTCCATGGTGGTCTCCCGTCCCGTCATGCCCTCCACGGTAGGCAGCGGTCGCGGCGTAGGCACTGGGGTTAGCCCCCCTGTCCGGGCTGGGGTTCGCCCGGGTGGGCGGCGACGGGACGCCCCTTGTCCCGGCTGTATGGCGTCATGCAGAGTTCTGGGTGAATGAATAGGTTGCTGATGGGTGGCCGGTGTCCGATCGAGGGGAGCTGGGGCTGATGTCGTCCCGGATCGTGGGCGTGCCGCGGGCGGGGGGCCGGTGCCTCGTCGTCCTGGACGGGGCCGGCCCCGGTGATCCGCGGGCGTTCCCGGCGGCCGCGTCGCCCGGCCACGCCGTACTCTCCCGGGGCGTCGGAGAGCGGGCCGGTGCTGCCTCGTTCGCCGCCCGGCGGACGCCGCGGGCGTGCGGCGCGTACCGTCTCGTCGTCGGCTGCGAACCGGTCGCCGCCGTACGGGCGTTGCGCCGACGCGCCCCTGCGGCGGCGGTGGCCCGGCAGCGGGACCGGTGCACGGACATCCGGAGGGGGAGCGCGGCATGAGCGCGGACAGGGACACGGGCGCGGGCACGGGCACGGGCGTGACGGACAGCCCCGCCACACGGCTGCAGGCGCTCTTCGAGGGGCACCGGCTGACGCCGACCCAACGGCGCATCGCGCACAGCATGGTGCGGCGCGCCGCCGACGTGCCGTTCCTCTCCAGCGTCGAACTGGCCGAACTCGCGGGGGTCAGCCAGCCCTCCGTCACCCGGTTCGCGGTCGCCCTCGGCTTCGACGGCTACCCGGCCCTGCGCAAGCACCTGCGCGAGGTCGCGCCCGTCGAGCAGACCGCCGACGCGGCCTCGTACAACGAGTACCAGCAGGCCGTCGAGGCCGAGATCGAGAACCTGCGGCACCTGGCGGAGCTGCTCGCCGACCCGCGGCCGGTGCGGCGGGCCGGGCGGCTGCTCGCGGCCTCACGGCCACTGCCCGTGCTCGGCCTGCGCGCCGCCGCCTCCCAGGCGTACGGCTTCGCGTACTTCGCCGCCAAGGTCCACCCGGACGTGCGGCTGCTGCACGAGGGCGGCTCGATGCTCCACGACCGCGTCGACGCGGCCGTACGCGCCGGCGCCTCCGCCCTGCTGTGCTTCGCGCTGCCCCGGCATCCGCGCGAGGTCGTCGACACCCTCAGCTATGCCAAGGAGGCCGGGCTGACCGTGGTGACGGTCGCCGACTCGGCGTTCGCGCCGGTCGCCAAGGTGTCCGACCTGCTGCTGCCGGCCGCCGTCGGCACCGGGCTCGCCTTCGACACCGCGTGCGCGCCGATGCTGCTCGGGCGGGTGCTGCTGGAGGCGATGTGCGACGACCTGCCGGACGCGCAGGCGCGGCTGGAGGAGTTCGACGCGAAGGCCGCGGCGCGGGGGCTGTTCGTGGAGTGACGGCCGCGGTGCTCGTTTCCGCGGTACGTGAGTGAGCCGGCGGTTTCCGTGAGTGAGTCCGCGCTTTCCGTGATGCGCGCGGTTCTCGCGGCCTGCGCCGTTCTCAGACTGGTCTCACGTTCGCTCGTTAGTCTGCCCGACCAGGAAATGCGTGTGTCGTCGAGGCGACGAGGAGGCGGAACGTGGCACGCGGAGATCGCAGAGCTCAGGGTCTGGCTCGGGTGGCCGTCGTCGTACGGGCCGGAGCCGCGCCGATGTGGTGGCTCGGGGTGTTCGCGGCGGGCGTCGGCGTACTGGTTCCGGGACTGACGGGCCGGCGGATCGGAGTGATGGCGGGAGCCGCGCTGTTCATCGTGGCGGCGGCGGTGGTGGCGCTGCTGCGCCGCGGGCGGTACACCGCCCTCGCGCGCGCGGCCGCCCGGGCGGGCAGGCACGACGTGCTCCAGGACCGGGCGGTGACCGCCCGCGCCTGGCGCCGAGGCCACCGCTGGTGGCTGCTGGCGGCCTTCGCGGCCGCGCTGGGCAGCGCGTTCGCCGCGCCCGCCGCGGGCGGCATGCTGCTCGCCGGGTGCGGGGCCGGGCTGCGGCTGAAGGCGGCCTGGCTGGGGCGGCTGGAGCGGTCCGAGGACGCGCTGCTGTGGGTGCGGGTCGACTGGCTCGCCGGGAACGGCGGGCATCCGGCCGGCAAGACGGTCAAGGGCTACCGCAGCACGGGTATCGCGGCGGGCGACGCGGCCCCGGGTGGAGCGCGCCGCCGCACCGCGGCACTCGTCTAGATCCAGATCGGTCCCGCGGGCGGTTCTGTCCTGTCCTTCGGACGGTTCCGTCCCGCGGGCGGTCCGTCCCGCGGACGGTCCGTCCCGCAGGCGGTCCGGCCTGCGGGCGGTTCGGTCCGCGGACGGTCCGGGCTGTGGGCGGTTCGGTCCTTCGGGACCGGGGGGCGGGGCCCCGGCGGGTCAGACCTCCAGGTCCTCCTCGATCCTCTTCAGCTGGTGGCGGGCCATCGCCAGGTTGGCCCGCTTGGCGTCCAGCACCAGGTAGAGGAAGAGCCCGTTGCCGCCGCGGCCGCTGATCAGGCGGATCAGGTGGTACTGGTCGGACAGCGTGATCAGGATGTCCTCGATCTGTGCCTTGAGCCCGAGGTGCTCCATGGTGCGCATCTTGGCGCGCACCACGTCGGTGTTGCCGGCGGCGGCGACATTGAGGTCGAAGCTCTTGCCGCCGCCCATCGTGCCCAGCGCCATGCCGCTGGTGTAGTCGACGAGCGCGACGCCGGTGGCGCCCTCGATGGAGGCGAGCGCTTCTTTGAGTGCGGTTTCGGTGTTGGCCATGACGGGTTCCTCGGTTCCTCTCAACTTTCGGTGGTGGTACGGGCGTTGGTCGTCGTGGTGCGTGGGGTGCGCGGGGTGCGCGCACTTCTGGTCCGTGCGGTGGCGGTGGCGGTGTCGGCGGGGGCCTTGGCCGGGGCCTTCGCCGGGGTGGCCGGGAGGGCCGCCGCCGCGTCGGCGAGCTCCCCGATGCGGGCACCGGCCCGCCGTCCCTCCAGGTGCAGCCGGCCGACGTTGACGCGGTCCTGCGCGAGCACCGTCAGCACGGCGCTCTCCCCGGCCGCGTACGTCGCGACGTAGCCGTACACCCCGCGCACGAGCAGCTCGCGGAAGTCGCCCTGGCCGGCGGTGTCCGCCATGCGTACGGCCACGGCGAGGGCGGTGGCGGTGAGCGCGGCCACGCCCTCCGGCTCCACGCCGGGGGTGTCGTGGGCGAGGACGAGGCCGTCCGCGCCCGCCGCGAGCGCTCCGGTCAGCTGGGGCACCCGGGCCCGCAGCCGCAGCAACTCGGCGCGTATCTCGGGCTGGGCGGCCATCAGCGCCCTCCTCTCGGCACGCGATCGCTGCCGTTCAAAGGGCCTCCAGCGCATCCCTGAGCCTCTTCAGCAAGGTGATGTCGGGGTCGTTGACACGGGGCAGGGCTGGCCGCGGCGGGGGTTGCGGGACGGGCGGCGGGAACTGCGCGGTCAGCAGGCCGGCCGCCGCCAGCCGGCGGACGTCCACCAGCGTGGCGAAGGTGTGCCGGCCCAGCGCCCGGGCGATGTCCGACGCCGTGCGCACCCCGTCCACCAGGGCCAGCACCGCACGCTGCCGGGCGGTGAGCCCCGGCGCCGCCACGGGCTCGGCCCGCAGCAGCGGCGCGGTGTCCGGCAGCGGATCCGGCCACAGGCGGTGCAGCAGCGCGCGGCGGCGCAGCGTCTCGCGCTCCAGCGCGTCGACCGCGACCGGCCGCAGCGCCCCGAACCAGTGCCCGGTGCCGTACCGGAACCGGCCCGGCGTGCTGCTGGGCGCGAGGGTGAAGTACGCGGCGTCGTACAACGCCCCCAGGTGACACACCTCCAGCGCGCCCTGCCCGATACGACCGCCATCGAGCAGCAGCCGGGCGGCGCCGCGCTCCTCGCCGGCCTGCTCGACGGCCGCCCGCCAGGCACCGGCGTCGAGCGTGCCGTGCGTCAGCAGGAGTACGTCGAGACCGGGGGCGAGCGGGCTCTCGGCGTGCACCACCCGGCCCTCGGCGAGGTAGAGCGCCCCGCGCTCGCGTTCCAGGACTCCGCTGGCCCGCTCGGCCGCGAGCCGCGTCAGCATCGGCGACACCTCGCCGCCCGCGCGGCTTCGGGCCGTCGCTCTGTCCCGCACCGGCAGCCGGGGCGGCGGGGTCGTCCCCACGACGGTCATCCCAGCACCAGCCGTCCGGCCATCTCGCCCAGCCGGATCCGGGCCAGCGCGAGATTGCCGTCCGACCGGGCCAGCCACACGTGCAGGAACACACTGCTGTCGAAGGACGTCGGGACGAACCGCAGGACGTGGTAGCTGTCCCGGTTGCTGATGATCAGGTCCTCGACCGGCGGATCGGCGGCCTCCTCCCCGCTGCCGTCGTCGTGGTCTCCGGGCGTGAACGCCCGCTGCTCGGCCGTGAGTCGCGCGACCTCCGCGGCCTCGGCGGCCGCGGCCTCGTGGTCGCCGCCCGGGAACTCCCCGACCGTGCCCAGGGCCAGCCCGCTGGTCCAGTCGACCAGCGCGGCTCCCCGGGCCCCGGGCAGCCGCATGGCCTCCAGTAGGCACTCATCGATTCCGGGCACCGTGGCTCCCCTCCCGCCTGCGGTTCGGCTGAGTGAGGGAGACGCTACGCAACGTGTGCGCGAGGGGTGAGGGATCTGGCATTTTCCAGCGGAACATGCGCCGGAGTGACTAGGGTGGGTCAACTGTCCTCGTTTTCCCGCTTGTTCAACACCGTGCCCGCGGGTGCGCGTCAAGGGTGCGAGGGCGGGCGTGGGGTGGTGAGGGTGGCGGCGTGCGCCCCTCTCGGGCTCGACCGCGCCTCCTTTTTCCACTTCTGTGATTTCTGTGGCCCCTGCGAGCTCTGCGTCCTCGGTGCGGACGCGCCCCCGTATTGACTAGCTCTATTCATGAGTCCAGGATGTGAATAGAAGCAGCAACATCCGCCGGGACCGTCCCAGCCACGAGGAGGCCGACCATGTCAGGACCCCGCCCCGTACGAGCCCCGCGCGGCACGGAACTGAGCGCCCTGGGATGGCAGCAGGAAGCCGCCCTGCGGATGCTGCAGAACAACCTCGACCCCGAGGTCGCCGAGCACCCCGACAAGCTCGTCGTCTACGGCGGGACCGGGAAGGCCGCGCGTGACTGGCGATCCTTCGACGCGATGGTGCGGACCCTGCGCACGCTGAAGCAGGACGAGACCATGCTCGTCCAGTCCGGCCGCCCCGTCGGCGTCATGCAGACCCACGAGTGGGCCCCGCGCGTCCTGATCGCCAACTCCAACCTCGTCGGCGACTGGGCCAACTGGGAGGAGTTCCGCCGGCTGGAACAGCTGGGTCTGACCATGTACGGCCAGATGACGGCCGGTTCCTGGATCTACATCGGCACCCAGGGCATCCTCCAGGGCACCTACGAGACCTTCGCCGCCGTCGCCGCGAAGAAGTTCGGCGGCACCCTCGCCGGGACGATCACCCTCACCGCCGGCCTCGGTGGCATGGGCGGCGCCCAGCCCCTCGCCGTGACCATGAACGACGGCGTGGCGATCTGCGTCGACTGCGACCCGCGCGCCATCGAGCGCCGCATCGAGCACCGCTACCTCGACGTGCGGGCCGACTCGCTGGACCACGCCCTCCAGCTGGCCGTCGAGGCCCGCGACGCCCGCCGCCCGCTGTCCATCGGCGTCCTCGGCAACGCCGCCGACCTCGTCCCGCAGCTCCTCGCCATGGGCGCGCCCATCGACATCGTCACCGACCAGACCTCGGCCCACGACCCGCTGTCCTACCTGCCGACCGGCGTGGACTTCGACGACATGGCGTCGTACGCCGCCAAGGACCCGGCGGGCTTCACCACCCGCGCCCGCGAGTCCATGGCGCAGCACGTCGAGGCGATGGTCGGCTTCCTGGACGCCGGCGCCGAGGTCTTCGACTACGGCAACTCCATCCGCGGCGAGGCCCAGCTGGCCGGCTACGACCGCGCCTTCGCCTTCCCCGGCTTCGTCCCCGCCTACATCCGCCCCCTGTTCTGCGAGGGCAAGGGCCCCTTCCGCTGGGCGGCCCTGTCCGGCGAGGCCTCCGACATCGCCAAGACCGACAAGGCGATCCTCGACCTCTTCCCCGAGAACGAGTCCCTGGCCCGCTGGATCAAGATGGCCGGCGAGCGCGTCCACTTCCAGGGCCTGCCCGCCCGCATCTGCTGGCTCGGCTACGGCGAGCGCGACAAGGCCGGCGAGCGGTTCAACGACATGGTCGCGAGCGGTGAGCTGGCCGCTCCGCTGGCCATCGGGCGCGACCACCTCGACTGCGGCTCCGTCGCCTCCCCCTACCGCGAGACCGAGGCCATGCTCGACGGCTCCGACGCGATCGCCGACTGGCCGCTGCTGAACGCCATGGTCAACGTGGCCTCGGGCGCCTCCTGGGTGTCCATCCACCACGGCGGCGGCGTCGGCATGGGCCGGTCCATCCACGCCGGCCAGGTCACCGTCGCCGACGGCACCAGGCTGGGCGGCGAGAAGATCCGGCGCGTCCTGACCAACGACCCCGGGATGGGCGTCATCCGGCATGTCGACGCCGGGTACGACAGCGCGGAGTCGGTCGCCGACGAGCGGGGCGTACGGGTGCCCATGCGCGAGGGTGACGACGCGTGACCCGGCGCTCCGGTGAGCCGAGCGGCAACTCCCCGGCGGGCGCCGGCGCCCCGTCGCCGACTGCCGCTCCGGCCGTGCCGCCCGTACGGCCCCAAGGCAACAGCGCGCCCTCGTTCCAGGAGATGTGGCGCGAACTGCTCCCCATCGGCCGGCATCCCGACTCCCACGGCTACCGGCGCTTCGCCTGGACCGGCGCCGACGCCGACTGCCGGGCCTGGTTCAAGGAACAGGCCGAGTCCCGCGGGCTGTCCTACGAGCTCGACCGCAACGGCAACCAGTGGGCCTGGCTCGGGGATCCCACCGCGGGGGACGCCGTCGTCACCGGATCGCACCTGGACTCGGTGCCCGACGGCGGGGCCTTCGACGGGCCCCTCGGCGTCGTGTCGTCCTTCGCCGCGCTCGATGAACTCCACGCGCGCGGGGCGACGCCCACCCGGCCCCTCGCCGTCGTCAACTTCGGCGACGAGGAGGGCGCCCGCTTCGGCCTCGCCTGCGTCGGGTCCCGGCTCACCGCCGGACAGCTCACCGTCGGGCAGGCCCACCGGCTGACCGACGGCGACGGGGTCACGCTGCCGCGGGCCATGGAGGCCGCCGGCCACGACCCCGAGGCCATCGGGGCGGACCCGGAGCGGCTCGCCCGCATCGGGGCCTTCGTCGAACTGCACGTCGAGCAGGGACGGGCCCTCGACCTCAGCGGCGACCCGGTGGGCATCGCCGGCGCCATCTGGCCGCACGGGCGCTGGCGGTTCGACTTCCGGGGCGAGGCCAACCACGCCGGCACCACCCGGCTGGTGGACCGACGGGACCCGATGCTGCCGTACGCCGAGACGGTTCTCGCCGCCCGCCGCGAGGCCCGGCTCGCGGATGCCGTCGCCACCTTCGGGAAGATCGCCGTCGAGCCGAACGGCGTCAACGCCATCCCCTCCCTGGTGCGTGGCTGGCTCGACTCCCGCGCCGCCGACCAGGCGAGCCTCGACCAGGTGGTCGACGGCGTCGAGAAGGCGGCCCGCGAGTACGCCGCCGCCCACGGCGTCGACCTGGACGTCGTCCGCGAGTCCTTCACGCCCGTCGTCGAGTTCGACCACGCCCTGCGCGACGAACTCGCCCGCATCCTCGGCAAGGACACCGACCTCAAGGTCCCCGTCCTGGGCACCGGCGCCGGACACGACGCCGGCATCCTCTCCGGGAGCATCCCGACCGCCATGCTGTTCGTGCGCAACCCCACGGGCGTCTCGCACTCCCCGGCCGAGTTCGCCGCCGAGGACGACTGCGTGGCCGGAGTGCGCGCACTCGCCGACGTACTGGAAGGGCTGGCCTGCACGTGACCCCCACGCAGCGGACACGGACGTACTGGCTGGAGCATGCCTGGCTCGGCACCCACGTCGAGCCGGGCGTCGCCCTGACCGTCACCACCGGCGGCACCGCCGCGGGCTCCGACGGCCGCATCACCGCCGTCCGCACGGGCGTCGACACCCCGCCCCCGGGCGCCGAGATCCTCCGCGGCCTCACCCTCCCCGGCCTGGCCAACGCCCACAGCCACGCCTTCCACCGCGCCCTGCGCGGCACCGTCCAGGTCGGGTCCGGCACCTTCTGGACCTGGCGCGAGGTCATGTACTCCGTCGCCGACCGGCTCACGCCCGACACCTACCACGCGCTCGCGCGGGCGGTGTACGCCGAGATGGCCCTCGCCGGCATCACCGCCGTCGGCGAGTTCCACTACGTGCACCACGCCCCCGACGGCACCCCCTACGCCGACCCGAACGCGATGGGCGAGGCCCTGATCGAGGCCGCCGCCGAAGCCGGCGTCCGCGTCACCCTCCTCGACACCGCCTACCTGTCCTCCGGCTTCGGACAGCCCCCCAACGCCCACCAGCTCCGCTTCTCCGACGGCAGCGCGGACGCCTGGGCCGAACGCTGTTCACTTCTCAAGGAACGGGATCACGCACGGATCGGGGCGGCGATCCACTCCGTACGGGCCGTGCCCGCCGACCAGTTGGCGACCGTGGCGCGATGGGCCGACGAACGCGGGGCGCCCCTGCACGTCCACCTGTCCGAGCAGACCGCCGAGAACGACGCCTGCCGTGCGGCCCACGGGTGCACGCCGGCGCAGCTCCTCGCCGAGCACGGCGTCCTCGGCCGGCGCACCACCGGCGTCCACAACACCCACCTCACCGACGAGGACATCGCCCTCATCGGCCGCTCCGGCACCGGCACCTGCATGTGCCCCACGACCGAACGGGACCTGGCCGACGGCATCGGACCGGCCGTCGCCCTCCAGCGGGCCGGCTCACCGCTCTGTCTCGGCTCCGACAGCCACGCCGTGATCGACCTGCTCGAAGAGGCCCGCGCGATGGAGCTGAACGAGCGCCTGCGCACCCGTACGCGAGGCCACTGGACGGCCGCCGCCCTGCTGCGGGCCGCCTCCGCCGACGGTCACGCGGCCCTCGGCTGGGACGACGCGGGCATCTTGGAGCCGGGCGCACGCGCCGACTTCACGACGATCGCGCTCGACTCGGTCAGGACGGCAGGGCCGCTTCCGCGGCTCGGGGCCGAGACGGCCGTATTCGCCGCGTCGGCAGCGGACGTGTCGCATACGGTCGTGGGCGGTCGGCACGTCGTGCGGGACGGGGCCCACTCACTCGTACCGGATGTGCCGAAAGCCCTCGCGGACGCCGTCGCAGCCCTGCGCGGATGACCCCCGGCC
>NZ_JBNCAQ010000006.1:0-134353 GCF_049808595.1 Streptomyces aurantiaciflavus
CCGTGCGATGTCCTCGGGACGGGCGGGGCGGCTGGATTCGAACCAGCGTGTTCTGGTTTTGGAGACCGGTGCGCCTGCCTCTGCGCTACGACCCCGCCCTGCGGCAGAGCGTAATGCCTTGGCCCGTTGTCAGTGGGGCCTGGTACCAATGAGGCACGGGGGGAAAGCACGGCACGGGGGGCGAGGCATGGGGTACGGGGAGCAGGGGCGGCGGCGTCCGCCGGTGGTGGACCTCGCCGACCGCAGGGCGCTGGAGGCGTACCGTCCGGCGGATCCGGCGGTCGCGCAGGAGGCGCGGCAGCTGAAGGAGGCCGCGCTGCTGGACTTCGGGCTGACGGAGTCGGCGGTGGCGTCCTGGCTGTACGCCAAGTGCCATCACCAGATCCCCACGACGGCGGTGGACACGGCGGCCCTGGTCGCCTCCGGCGACGGCACCTGCCTGCTGCTGTACAACCCGCACTTCTTCGTCGGACTGGGCCTGGCGGGCGTGAAGTTCGTCCTGTTCCACGAGGCCCGTCACCTCGTGCACCGGCATCTGCTCGCCGACCCGGAGCTGCGCGACGACCCGGTGTTCACGCTGGCCGCCGAGGTGGCCGTCAACCATGTGGCGCTGGTCCGGCTCGGCCGCGAGGAGCTGCCCCTGCTGGACGGCCGGCCCACGGGAGTCGACCCGCGGCAGGTGTACGACGCCTACGTCGAGGACCTGACGACGCACGGACTGGAGCCGGTGTCGTACGAGGTGTTCACCGAGACGGACATGCGGGTGTACGGGGAGCTGAAGCGGATGCACCACCCGCCGGTCCCCGACGAGCGGCTGTGCGTGCACCTGGGGGAGGGCGCGGTCCCCGCCGACCAGGAGACGATCGACACGGTGACGTCCTCGGCGCTGCTCAACTCCCTGCTGGCGGCCCGGCGCGGGCACACCGGCGCGGAGCGGGAGCTGCTCGACCTGATGGGCCGTACGGAGGAGGGCTCGGCGCGGGCCGCCCGGCTCTGGGGCGATCTCGGCGCCGGCGCGCTGCGGGGCGAGACGACGCGCACCCGGACGGTCGACTGGTGGCAGCGCTGGCTGGTCGACGTGCTGGGCTCGAAACTGCGCGACGGCGAGCGGCTGGTGTACCCGAAGAAGCGCGGCGCGCTTCTCGCGGCCCTCGGCCAGGACCCGATGCTGGCGCGGCGCGGCCCGGTCCGCGACAAGGTGCTGGTGATCGCGTACGACACGTCGGGATCGATGCCGGACCATGTGATCCGCTGGCTCACCGACCTGGTCGGCCGGATCGACGGCGTGGAGGCGCACTGGCTGTCCTTCGACGCCGTGGTGATGCCGTTCACGCCGGGCGAGCGTGTGTACGGCGGTGGCGGCACGAGCTTCCAGGCCGTCTCGGACTACGTGGAGGGGCGCACAGAGGTGAACGGGCGGCTGTTCGACGTGCGTCCGGACGCGGTCGTCGTCCTCACCGACGGGTACGCGCCGCCGATCACGCCCGCCGAGCCGGAGAAATGGATCTGGCTGATCACCGAGGGCGGCAGCGAGTGGCCCGAGACGCACACACCGGCGATGGCCTGCCATCGCGTCACCACAGGTTCGCGGTAAACGACCCCGGAGACACGGCAGATGAACACCCCGACCGCCCAGCAGGAGCGCACCGAGGTCTCGCGTCTGGAGGCCTTCATCGACGCGATGATCGACCTGGGGCAGACCGGGCAGATCTTCGGCGAGCACGGCATCGGCAAGACGGCGACGTTCTTCTCGTACGTCGCGCGGTCCCGCCCGGACACCACGCTGGTGTACGTGCCGGCGGCGAACCTGACGCCGGACGACCTGCTGGTCAACGCGCCGGTGCGGGACCCGCAGTCCGGTGAACTGGTGCTGCGGCAGCTGGTGATGAGCCAGCTGAAGCCCGGTCGGCCGTTCGTGCTGCTCATCGACGACTCGCTGCAGGCCGGGGACACCATCCAGTCGCAGCTGATGCAGATCGCCTGCAACTGGACGCTCGGTGAGCACGATCTGCGCGCCCTGGGCTGCGTCGGCGTCTTCCTCACGGACAACGAGTCGCTCGCGGAGACGTCGGCCCGGCGCGGGGACCTGGCGCTGCTGGACCGCATGGTGACGATGCGGATCACCGCGAACGACACGTCCTGGCGGCGGCACCTCGCGGCCAAGTACCGCCCGTGGGACCTGCGTCCAGTGTTCTCCCTGTGGGCGTCGCTCTCCCCGGCGCTGCGCGAGCTGCTGTCGCCGCGCACGCTCGACCACGTCCTGGCCAACGCCCGCGAGGGCTTCCCGCTGCGCTGGGGCCTGCCCCTGGTCGACGGGGAGCGGCTGCGGCTGGCCGAGCCCGGCCCGGACGGCAGACCGGGCCAGAACCGCACCGCCGAGATCCTCGACCGCATCGCCCAGGCCCTCGGCGTGCCCAACCCGGCCACCCTTCCCGACCCGGTACGGCAGGTGGTGCGGGCGGCGCTGCGCAACCGCTGGACGGTGCTGCTCCAGGGGCCGCCCGGGTGCGGCAAGACGGAGCTGGTGCGGGAGACGGTGCGGGAGGGGCTGGGCCGCGACGCCCTGTACTTCTCGCTGCCGGTGACCAACGTGGAGGACCTGTGCGCTCCGGTGCCGTCGCCGGACGGCACGCTGGACAACCTCCTCGCCGCGAAGTTCACCGGGCCGGAGCCCAAGGCGATCGTGTGGGACGAGTACAACCGGCCCAAGGACAAGGCCGCGTTCGCCAAGCTGATGGAGATCACTCAGGAGTGGTCGCTGGCGGGGCGGCGGATCGAGAACCTGCGGGCGCAGATAGCCGTGCAGAACCCGCCGTACCACCTGGGCCGCAAGCTGCTGGTGTCCCGGAACAACATCGCGCAGGCCACGCGGTTCACGGCCTCGCTGGAGGTGGCGCCGGAGGACATCCCGGCCAACGAGTGGCTGATCGCGCGGTACGGGGCGGACGCCGAGACGGTGCTGGAGTGGTGGAAGCACGACATCGACGAGGAGGGCCGTGCCTGGATCACCAAGCGCACCCTGGAGCGGCTGATCAAGCTGCACCGGCGTGGGCTGCCGCTGGAGATGGCGACGGTCTACCTCGGCGACGGCGAGTACGCGCCCGTGCCGCTGTCCGCCCTGATCGACCGGCTCCGGGGCCGCCCGGTGACGGGCCTGCGTGAGCTCGCGCGGGACGCGGACCTGTGGGAGGCCCGGCTGCGCCGCGCCGCCGAGCGGTCCGACGAGGGCGGCAACGACAGCGACGTGGTCCACCAGATCCTCGCCAACGCGGAGCTGTCCCAGCTGAAGAGGTACCGCGCGGTGGTGACCCGTCTGGTGGCCCATCTGCCGGCGAAGCTTCGGGCGACGTATCTGGTGGGGGCGTCGGAGCAGCAGCAGAGGTTCTGGATGGGGGTGTTCACGGAGATGCGGCGCTGAGCGGTCGGGGCGTGGGCGGCCCACGCCCTGGTGGCCAGGGGGTGGGCGGCCGGGGATCGGGCGGCCGGGGATCGGGCGGTCAGGGATTGGGCGGCCAGGGGGTCGCTTCAGTCCTCGGGCGGGGCGGTGCGGTGCACGCTGCGTACGGCTGCCACGTCGGCGGGGACGGTCGGGGGCGGGACGTGGGCGCTGAGGGCCGTCAGCCGGCGTTTGATGCTGGCGGCGACGCCCTGGCCGAGGACGAAGCGGGTGGGGGTGGTGGCGCGGGGCGCGTGGTCGAGGAGGCGGTGGGCCTCGCGGCTGCGCAGACCGGCGTGGCGCAGGACGAGGTGGTGGAGGCGGTGTTCGCCGGCTGCCAGGGCGTGCCCGATGGTCTCGGCGGCCGCCAGGTCGAGCCGGTTGTCCGTCGCGCCGAGCACCGCGGCCGCCCGGACCCGGCCGAGGTCGAGCAGGGTGACTCCGGCCGCGGTGGCCGCGCCGACCAGCCGGGCCGCGGCGCCCGGTCCGATGCCGTTGCTGGCGACCGACAGACGGGTGAGCCGTCCGTACGGTGCCCGTTCGAGCGCGGCGGCGAGGCGGAGGGCGCCCGCGTCGCCCAACCGGGCGGCGGAGACGTACAGTTCGTCGATCGCTCCGGCGGCGATCACCTCGGCCAGGGCCTCCGCGCCCGCCTCGCCCAGCGCGTTGCCGCCGGCGAAGAGGCGCTCGATGCGCCGGCCGTTGCCGGCGGCGGCCAGCAGGGCGTCGGCGAGGACGGCGACGCCGGCCGGGTCGAGGCCGGTCTGGACGAGGTCGAGGGTGCGCAACGTCCGGGCGGACTCGACGAGTTCGGCGGCTGCCCGGCCCGCCCCGCTGCCCAGCGGGTTGCGTTTGAGCCACACGCCGGTGACGACCTGCGGCGAGGCCCGCAGCTGGTCGGCGATCCGGCAGGCGCCGCCCGCGGTGATGCCGTTGCAGCCGAGGTAGAGCGTCTCCACCGGCGCGTCCGTCCCGGCCACGGCGGCGGCGCCCTCGTCGCCGAGGGCGTCCGTGCCGAGCAACAGGTGCCGTACGGGCGAAGGGCCGTCGGCCAGGGCCTCGGCGACCAGAGCGGCGCCCTGCGCGCCGAGTCCCTGCTTGCACAGGTCGAGGCGCCCGTCCGGCAGCGCCGTGCCCGCCGCGAAGTCCAGCCGCTCCCCCGCCGGGCGGCCGGCCCGCAACCAGTCCAGGAGGGGGGCGAGGTCGGCCAGGGGACGGGGGACGACATGGGGCACGCCGGCGAAGCCGGGCGACTCGGCCTCGGTGTGCGACTCCGCCTCAGTGTGAGGCTCGTACCCGGTCTGCGGTTCGGGCCCGGTCTGCGGTTCGGGCCCGGTCTGCGGTTCGGGATCCTCGGTCACCACTCGGCCTCCCGGTAATCCTTCAGGAACACGCCCGACACCGGGTCACCGGCCTCGCCGCGCACGATCGGGTCGTACACCCGGGCCGCGCCGTCGACGATGTCGAGCGGCGTGCGGAAGCCGGCGTCCGCCATACGGGCCTTCTTGGGCGCCGGGTTCTCGTCCGTGATCCAGCCGGTGTCGACGGCGCACATGTGGACGCCCTGTCCGGCGAGTTCGGCGGCGCTGGTGCGGGTGAGCATGTTGAGGGCGGCCTTGGCCATGTTGGTGTGCGGGTGGCCGGGCTGCTTGTTGCGCACCGCGAACCGGCCCTCGACGGCGGTGACGTTGACGACGTACCGGCGCGGGTGCGGGGAGGCGAGCAGCAGCGGCAGCAGCCGGTCGCACAGCAGGGCGGGGGCGAGGGCGTTGACGAGCTGAGTCTCCAGGACCTCGGCCGGATCGAGGGCGCCGAGCCGGGCCGACCAGGAGTTCTCCGGGGACGGGTCGGGCAGCAGCCCCGCCTCGTCGGCCTCGCGCAGGGCGGCGGGGAGAGCGGAGACGGAGCCGCCGAGGCCCTCCAGCATCCGCATCGGTGTGAAGCCCGGCGCGCGGCGCGCCCCCTCGGGCAGTGCGTCGTACTCGCCGTCGGCCAGCAGGGCGTACGACTCGGGAGGGCGGCGTACCGTCTGGGCCGCGTTGTTGACGAGGATGTCGAGCGGTTCGCCCTCCTGACGCAGCTCCTCGCACAGGCCCAGCACCTGGCGTGGGTCGCGCAGGTCGACGGCGAGGACGGTGAGCCGGTCCAGCCATGTCCCGCTGCCCGGCGCGGCGCGGAAGCGGCGCACGGTGTCGTGCGGGAAGCGGGAGGTGACGAGGACCTCGGCGCCGTCCCGCAGCATCATCAGCGCCAGCTGGAAGCCGATCTTCACCCGGCCGCCCGTCAGCAGGACCCGGCGGCCGCTCAGGTCGGTGCTCAGGGCGCGCCGGGCGGTGTTGTCGGCGGCGCAGGCGGGGCAGAGGCGGTGGTAGAAGGTGTCGACCTGTCGATAGGGCGACTTGCAGACGTAGCAGGTGCGCGGCCGGTGGAAGACGCCGCCGCTGCCGGTGTCGGTCAGGGGCGCGTCCTCGCGACGGTCCAGGGCGCCGGTCGCGGTCGCGGCCATCGCGGCGGCGTCGGCGGCCGAGGTCTCTGCGCCGCGCGCCTTGCGCCGCCGCAGCCGCCCGTCGCGGGCGAAGGACGCGGCGACCTGCTCGGCGCGCAGCCGTACGGGATCGTCGACGGGCAGGGCGCGCAGTCTGCCCACGATGTGGTGGAAGGCGGCCAGCTCCGCCTCGGAGACCGACTCGGCGCCCGGCCCCGTCGGCTGGCGGACCGCGTCCGTGACCGGGCCCGTCGGCCGGGTGACCGCCGCGCCCATGACCTGCGCGTCGTCGACCGCTGAACCCGTGACCGCTGGGACCGTGACCGCCGCGCCCGTGACCGGCCCGACGGCCGCCCCCGCGACCGCCCCGCTGCTCTCCTCGCCCATGCGTCCCCGCCCCGACCCGCCCCGTGCTCGCCGTTCCGCGGTCCCGACCGGATTCGAACCGGCGTATCCGCCCTGACAAGGCGGCGAGTCTGCCTCTGCTCTACGGGACCTCGCACGCGCCCGGACGGTCGGATTCGAACCGACGTCATGCGCCTGTGCAGGGCGCTGCGCCTGCCTCTGCGCTACGTCCGGACGCGCCTCCGGATCTTAACCGCACCGTTCTTGAAGACTGAGCGGGAGTGGGTCCTGTTGCCAGGACTCGTGCTCAGCCGCGTGCCCCGAACGGTACTGGACACGCTGGTCGCCCGCTTTCGCTCCGCGTCTGGCGCGCACGGATCGTGTCCGTGGTCCGGGAATGCGGGGGCGGGGTTCCTCACGCCCCGGGGTACCCGGTCCGGCCTGGACGGTCCGATGCCCGTAACGATCGCTCTGGTCGTTACGGGGCGGTGCCGTCCGTCGCCGGATCGGGTGTCCCAGGGCGCGCCTGCCGATCGCCACGGCGGCCGCGTCGTGGCGGGTGGTCTTTGTGGTCTTTGAGGTGAGGGGCTTTTGCCAGTGCTGGGCGCCCCATTTGCTGGTGTAGGCCGGGTCGACGGCGACGATGGTGATGCCGAGTTCGGCCGCCATCGACACCAGGCGGGCCCGCAGTCTGCTCACGGGCATGCCCGAGATCAGTTTGCGGAAACGTCTGCGGCGGCCGTGTTTCTCGCGGGTCTTCTCCGCTTGGAAGTCGAGGTCTTCGATCGCGATCGCGATGTGGTGGCGTTTGGCCCAGTGCAGCAGACGGATCAGGGCGTGCCGTACCTGGGCGTCGCGGTGGGTGGCGGTGCCGGACAGGTCGTAGCCGAAGCGCAGCGGTGCGCCGACGGGGTTGCCGTGTGGGTCCAGGCGCCAGGCGGCCAGGTGGTCGGCGTTGGTGTCGACGCCGACCAAGCCGCCTGTGCGGGCCGCCGCCAGGGGCACGGTCTGCACCGCGGGGATCGTCCACGACGCGGTGAGGTACCAGCGGCCGCGTGTGGTGTCTTCATGGATGCGGTAGGCGACGGCCCGGTTCGCCTGGACGCGGTCACGCCACTGCTCACCCCGGTGCGCGAACGCCACCTTCGAGGCGAGCACGTACCGGCCGTGCCGCGCGTTGGCCAGATGAGCCAGCGGCGCCGAAAGCTTGACAGAGACCTCACCGTCGCAGGTGACGCGGATGGTCTCGTTGCCGAACCGCTTACCCGACTCGCCGTCGGCCTGAAGGAAGCGACGCCCGGCCTGCCACCGCATACGCCACTGCTCCTCGGTGAGCTGTGCGGCGTCCAGGTGGTGGCGGGTGTTCAGCAGCCGCTTGCCGCCCCGCACCACATGCACGCGCCCGGCCTCCCAGTCCGCGCGTGCTGCCTTCAGTCGGTCTTCGAGCACGTGCAGACGGCGGGTCTTGGCGAACCACTCCTGCCTGCTCGCGTAGCCGCCCAGAGCCCGCTTGGCGCCCTTCTGTCCGACCGGCAGGGACAGCCGGTGCGCGATCGCCGCGATACCCGCTTGCAGACCCTGGATGTGCGCGAGCTGCCCGCGCCGGGCGAGCGCCCACTGATCATGTGTGGCCTTGGTGACCGACCCGGCCCAGCGGGAGGAAGACGCCTGCGTCAGGGCACGCTTGCGCGCGGCCCACTGCTCGCTGTCATGGTCCGATCCGGCCGCACAACGGGCTTTCAGATCGCGGGAGGCGAGCATGCCCAGATGATCACCGACCAGACGAAGAACCTTCTCGTCCTGGGCACTCAGGTGCCTCAGCCGGTCACGGACCGCCACACCGGACGGGCCCAGCGCGACGAACGGTGCCGCCATCTCGCAGCCCGCCCATCCCTCCACCCCCGCGATGCGGTCGCTCGGATGTGCGGGTTCGGGCTCACTGCGAGGTGCGCCGGAGCTGCAGTCGTTCCTTCTCGGAGAGGCCGCCCCACACGCCGAAGCGCTCGTCGTGGGCCAGGGCGTACTCGAGGCAGGCGGAGCGCATCCGGCACATGCCGCAGATGCGCTTGGCCTCCCGGACCGAGCTGCCGGGCTCGGGGAAGAAGAAGTCCGCCCCGGTCTGCGCGCACAGCGCCTCCCGCTGCCAGGCGAGGTCGGGCGTGGGGATCGTGTCGGTGTACATGGCGAGAAGCGTGCCGCGCGGCGAAAAACGTTCGATCAACGCCGGATATACGCGGGCGGGGCAGGGCCTCCGGCCGCCCCGATGGTGCCCCGGCAACGGGCCACGGCGCACGGCGGCGCGCGGGAGGGGCGTGGACGAGGAGATCCGTGCCCGTGACCGACGGCGCCCCCGGGCCCGGGGGCGCCCGCCGCCGTGTTCCGGCAGCGATTGTCAGTGGGCGGTGCGAGACTCGGCAGTGCACAGGACGGGACTGCGACCAGGAGGGCGAAGATGCTCACCACCCGTTTCGTCGACGGCGCTCCGAACTGGATCGACATCGGCACGACCGACATCGACCGCGCCTCCGCCTTCTACGGTGCCCTGTTCGGCTGGCGGTTCGAGTCGGCGGGGCCCGACGCCGGCGGCTACGGCTTCTTCCAGCTGGACGGGAGGACCGCGGCGGGCGCCATGCAGACCACGCCCGAGCAGGGGCCGCCGTCGTGGACAGTGTACTTCCAGTCGTCCGACGCGGACGCCACCTGCCGGGCGGCGGAGCAGGCGCACGGCAGAGTGCTGTTCCCGCCCATGGACGTGATGGGCCAGGGCACGATGGCGATCCTCGCCGACTCGGCGGGCGTGCCCTTCGGCATCTGGCAGCCGGGACGGAACAAGGGAGTGGACGTCGCCGGCGAGCTGGGATCGCTGTGCTGGGTCGAGCTGTACACCCCGGACGAGGCCGCGGCGGCCGCGTTCTACCACGCCGCACTGGGCCTGGAGACCTCGGCCGTCTCCTTCCCAGGCGGCACCTACACCTCCGTCAACCCGGCCGGCGCCGGGGAGGACGCCATGTTCGGCGGGGTCGTCCCGCTGGCCGACGATCCGACGGAGGCGGAGTCGGGGGCGT
This sequence comes from Streptomyces aurantiaciflavus, assembly GCF_049808595.1. Classification (NCBI taxonomy): domain Bacteria; kingdom Bacillati; phylum Actinomycetota; class Actinomycetes; order Kitasatosporales; family Streptomycetaceae; genus Streptomyces; species Streptomyces aurantiaciflavus. Next base: position 9,332 of record NZ_JBNCAQ010000006.1, read on the forward strand.
ACTGGCTGCCGTACTTCGCGGTCACCGACGTGGACGCGGTGGTCGCACGGGCGGAGGAGCTGGGCGGCACGGTCCGCCTGGCCGCCACGGACATCGAGGGCGTCGGCCGGATCGCCAGACTCGCCGACCCGTACGGGGCACGCTTCGCGGTGATCGAGCCCGCCCCGCAGTCCACGTGAGGCGGCAGGACAGGAACCAGGGCCTGTTGCGAAAGTGGCGCCTGCCGCCCTTCGGGCGACGACGCCACTTTCGCAACAGGCCCTAGGCGGAGGCTCGGCGCACCAGGGTGGTCGGCAGGACCACGCCGGGCGGTGAGGCGTCCGGTGCGTCGTCGGTCGTGGTCGTACGGCGGTCGAGGCCGCGCAGGAGGAGGCGGGCCATGATCCTGCCCATCTCCTCGATGTCCTGACGGACCGTCGTCAGCGGCGGGTCGGTCTGTTCGGCGACGGGCAGCATGTCGTCGAAGCCGACCACGGCCACGTCCTCGGGCACGCGGCGTCCGCGTTCGCGCAGGACGCGCAGGGCGCCCGAGGCGGTCAGGTCGTTGGCGGCGAACACGGCGTCGACGTCGGGGCAGCGGTCGAGGAGTTCACGCATGGCGCGCTCACCGCCGCCGGGGGTGAAGTCGCTCTCCACGACGAGCCGGGGATCGGCGTCGCCCCTGACGTCCCGGAAGCCCTCGAGGCGGTCCGCCGCGGAGGTCTGGTCGAGGGGGCCGGTGAGGTGCGCGATACGGGTGCGGCCCAGGCCCACCAGGTGGCGCACGGCCGCGCGGGCGCCGCCGCGGTTGTCGCTGTCGACGTACACGACGTCACGCGTGCCGTCGCTCCAGCCGGGGCGGCCGCCGAACACCGTCGGCACTCCCGCGCCCTGGATGAGGCCGGGCAGCGGGTCGTCGAGGTGCAGCGAGAAGACGAGGGCGCCGTCGACATGGCCTCCGGCGAGATAGCGGGCGACGCGGGCGTGGTCGTCGCGGCCCTCGGTGAGCAGCAGCACGAGTTGGTTGTCGTGGGCCGTCAGCTCCTTGCTGATGCCCCGGAGCTGGAGGGCGAAGAAGGGGTCGGCGAAGACGCGGGTCTCCGGTTCGGCGATGACGACGGCGACGGCGTCGTGCCTTTTGGTCACCAGGCTGCGGGCGGCCTGGTTGGGGACGTACCCGAGCTCCTCCACGGCCCGCCGCACCCGCGCGACGAGGGGCTCCCTGACCCCGTCCCCGCCGTTGACGACCCGCGAGACGGTGGCCCGGGAGACCCCGGCCCGCGCGGCCACGGCCTCCAACGTGGGACGCGACGCTGTCTCGGTCACTGCGGGGATCCTCCTCCTGGCCGGGTGCGGATCAGGATAGCCGCGGCAGGAGAGGGGATGAGAGCGCTCTCGCAGCGGGAAGGGGCTTGCGCAAGGGGGTGCCGGGCGCGCTGGTCGCGTCCCCGCGAGGCCGGTCCGCCATGCGGTGACCGTGGCGGAGTCCGGCGGCGCGAGGAGTTCGCCGTTCCGACCGCCGTGCGGGCGTCCGTCCTCCACCGTCCCTCAGTGGCCGTGCGTCTCCCGCGTCCCGTCGGATGCGTGGGTCCCATGCGGATCGTGCGGCTCGTGGCCCGGGATCGTGCCGTCCGGTTTCCTCACCAGGAACAGGCCCACCATCCCCATGTCGGAGTGGCTCTGTACGTGGCAGTGGTACATCCACGCTCCGGCGCCCACCCCCTCCCCCGCGATCACCTGGAAGCCGAAGGAGTCCGCCGGGCCGACGATCTTGTTGTCGATGACCTGGCTCGGGTCGTCGGGGCCGGTGAGCAGGCCGGTGCGGTTGTCGGCCCAGCGGTGACCGTGCAGATGGAAGGTGTGGTAGTACTCGCCGTGGGTGATCATCACGAACTCGACGCGATCGCCCACCGTCGCCTCGAAGTCGGGGCCGGTGTGGGCCGGCCTGTTGTTGATCGTCATGTCGTTGAAGACGATCGTGTGGGTCGCGTCGGGCAGGACGTCGCCCTTCCGGCGGACGACGACCGGGCCGTACAGGCCCTTGCGGATGCCGCCCGTGCCGTGTTCGGTGCCGACGACGTGGTCGTGGTAGTGCCAGTAGCCGGCGCTGCCCGCGCGCCAGGTGCCGTCCGCGCGGCGGCCGGGGGCGTGGGTGCGCCAGGTGTAGGTGCGGGTGCCGCCGGGTTGGACGTCGCTGTGGTTCAGTTTCGTCCCGTCGCTGGAGATCTCGTAGTCCAGGCCGTGCACGTGCAGGCTCGCCGGCACGTCGAGGGTGTTCTGGAACTCGATGTGGACGGTGTCGCCCTCGGTGATGTCGATCAGGGGTCCCGGGATCGTCGCGCCGCCCTTCTCGAAGCCGTAGCCCAACTGCCCGTCGGGGAGCTTCTCGGCGTACAGCTTGAGGTGTCTGACCTGGCCCCCGGGAGGGGCCGTCCTGGCCGGTGCGTCCGCGCCGGCGGCCTCGGCGGCCAGGGACAACGATGTCGCGGCCGCCGCGCCGCCCAGCAGCACCCGTCGGTTGAAACTGCGTCTGTCCATGCGGAACTCCCCACCCTGACAAGGAACTTGCGGAGGCGTACCTGTGATGAACCTGTGCGACGGTACCGGCCGTTCCGCCGTTCATCCACACCCAGGACAAAGTTCGTGCCATTGCGGTCATAGCTATTGGCGGGTGCCGCGAAAGGGTCTAGCTTCCTTGGCGCTGTCGCTGTGACCGAGGAGGCGCTCATGCACTTACGAGGGTTGAGCACAACACGCGCGCCGAGCGCGAGCGGTAGGGGACGGACGAGAAGACGGGTCTGGGTGGCCACCGCGGCTGCCGGGGCCGTCGCCGCCGGCCTGCTGTCGGGCCCGGCCGCGAACGCCCGCCCGTTCCCCGAACCACCCCTGACAACGATGTCCGTGAAGTCGCCGCCGGGCGGCGCCGATGTACAGGTACTGGTCTTCCACGGGTCGGCGGCGGCCGGGGAGGAGTCGCCCGTCGTCAACGCCGGGATCGAGGCGATCGAGCGGATCGGCCTGTCCGGTGCGGCGGACCAGCGCTTCGGCGTCGAGGCCACGGACGACGCCTCGGTCTTCACCGACGGCACCCGGCTGGGCCGTTACAACGCCGTCGTCTTCCTGACCGGCGGCGGTGACGTCCTCGACCCGGAGCAGGAGGCGGGCCTGGAGGCCTACATGGAGGCGGGCGGCGGTTTCGTCGGCATCCATGACGCGGCGCGCGCGGAGCCGTACTCGGACTGGTTCACCGGCCTGATCGGCGCCCGCCCGGCCGCTTCCAGCCCGACGGCCGTGCAGCGGGCGGTCGTCGAGGTCGGGGACCGGCTGCACCCGGCCACCAAGGACGTGCCGGTGGAGTGGAAACGCCCCGACCAGTGGCCGAACTGGGTGCGCAACCCCTCCGGCTCGGTGCACACCGTCGCACGGGTGCGGGAGTCGACCTACCGGCCCGGAGCGGGCGCCAACGGCTGGGACCATCCCATCAGCTGGTGCCGCGACTACGACGGCGGCCGCTCCTTCTACACGGGCATGGGCGGCACGGTCTCCTCGTACGACGAGACGGACTTCCGCGCGCATCTGCGCGGCGCGCTGCTGTGGACGACCCGGTTGGCGCGGGCCGACTGCAAGGCCACCATCACGGCCCACTACAAGGCCGAGCGACTCACCCCGCCCAACCAGCCCGGGCAGAACGATCAGATCGGCGAGCCGCACGGGCTGGTCACCGCCCCCGACGGCCGCGTGTTCTACATCGGCCGCGGCGGCGCCGACGCCTCCCAGCCCGTGATCACCGACTGGAACAACCCGGACATCGGCAAGGGCAGGGGCCAGATCCACGTCTACGACCCGAAGACTCGCAAGGTCACCCTGGCGGGCGAGTTGACCGTCTTCGGCAACAAGGGCGGCGGCGACGAGCTCGTCAAGGTGGAGGAGGGTCTCCTCGGTATCGAGCTCGACCCGCGCTTCGAGCAGAACGGCTGGGTGTACCTGCACTACACACCGCACTCGGGGGTGAACCGCGACACGCGGACGGCCGAGCGGCGCGTCTCCCGCTTCACCGTCGACCGCGCCACGAACAAACTGGACCTCGGCAGCGAGAAGGTGCTGCTCAGGTGGCCGGTGCAGGTGCACAGTTGCTGCCACGCCGGCGGCGGGATGGCCTGGGACTCCAAGGGCAACCTGTACATCGCGACCGGTGACAACAACTCCAGCGGTTTCAGCGGCGGTTACTCCGGCAACAACCCCCAGCCGAACTACCGGGGCGTCTCCTTCGCCGACGCGCGCCGCACCGCCGGCAACACCAACAACCTCAACGGCAAGATCCTGCGCATCCATCCGGAGCCCGACGGCACGTACACGCTCCCGGAGGGGAACCTCTTCACGGGCCGGGAGACCGAAGAGGGCGGCGGGAAGACCCGCGGTGAGATCTATGTGATGGGCGTGCGCAACCCCGCGCGCATCTTCGTCGACCGGACGACCGACGTCCTGTACGCGGGCTGGGTCGGCCCGGACGCGAGCGAACCGTCACCGACCTGGGGACCGGCGAAGTACGACACGTTCGCCGTCATCACCGAGGCGGGCAACCGGGGCTGGCCGTACTGCATGGGCAACAAGCAGCCCTACCGGGACCGGAACCTGCCGGATCCGTCACAGCCGCTCGGCTGGTACGACTGCGACCACCCGAGGAACGAGTCGCCCAACAACGACGGCCTGGTCAACCTGCCGCCGGTGACCGGCAACAACATCTGGTACTCGCCCCAGGGCGGCGCCCCCGACTACCCGCGCGACGCGAACGGCGTCCCCTCGTACAAGAAGGAGGAGGTCACCTACCGGCTGCCGTGGCTCAAGGGCGGCGGGCAGGCCGCGATGAACGGGCCCGTCTACCGCTACGACGCCGCGAGCGCGAGCGCGGCCAAGTGGCCCGCGTACTGGGACGGCAAGTGGTTCGTCGGCGACTTCTACGACGCCGACCAGCCGCGCAACGCGGTGCTGATGAATCCGGCGACCCAGGGCGACGGCGGGCTGCCCGTCCACTCGGAGTCACTGAAGAGGATCGTGCCGGTCGGCAACGACGGCATCAAGAACCTCATGGACTGGAAGTTCGGTCCGGACGGCGCCCTGTACGTCCTCGACTACGGACGCGGCTTCTTCACCTCCGACGCCAAGTCGGCGTTGTGGCGGGTGACCTACACGGGCGGCGCCGCGACCCCGGCCGCCGACCAGCTGGCGAGGGGAGTCCGGTGATGCGTCTGCTGCGTCGACGAAGAATTCTTGCGACCCTGTTGGCGGGGCTGCTGGCCGTGCTCGGCCTCCAGGCGGTGCCCGCCGCCGGGCAGAGCGATCCGCCTGGCCCGGCCGCCGCCCAGGTGCTCACCTGGACCGCCGGCGACGACATCACGAAGTACACCTCCGCGCCCGCGACGGCGGTGGCGGGACCGGCGACGATCGTCTTCGAGAACAGCGTGGCGACCGGCAACACCACGGGGATGCCGCACACGCTGACGTTCGTGACGTCCGATCCCGAGTTCAACAGCGACGTCCAGCTCAACATCCTCGCCAACCCGGCGGACGACCGGGGCGGCCGCCACACCGCCGAGGTCACCCTCACCCCGGGCCGCTACTTCTACCACTGCACGATCCCCGGTCACGGGCAGATGCAGGGGATCCTGGTGGTGACCGAGGGCGGCGGCGAGGACACGACGGCGCCGCAGACGTCGGCTCAGGTGAGCGGGGCGCAGAACGCGCAGGGTGAGTACGTCGGGTCGGCGAGCGTCGCGATCGGGGCGACGGACGACGAGGGCGGGTCGGGGGTCGACCGGATCCAGTATGCGGTCGGCGACACGGGCGACTGGATGCCGTACACGGCCCCGGTCGTCGTGGAGGGGATCGGCCGTCACAAGATCCGCCATCGGGCCTTCGACAAGGCCGGCAACGTGTCAGCCGAGAAGAGCGTCGAGTTCACCGTCGTGGCGCCGCCCACGAACGACACGACGCCGCCGGAGACGTCGGCGACGGTGAGCGGGGAGCAGAACGCCGACGGGGCGTACATCGACATGGCGACCGTGACGGTCAGCGCATCCGATACGGGGTCGGGGGTCGACCGTATACAGTACGCGGTCGGCTCGGCGGGTGACTGGATGCCGTACACCGCCCCCGTGATGCTCCATCAGCTGGGCACCCACACCGTCCGCTACCGCGCCACCGACAAGGCCGGCAACGTCTCCGCCGAGAGGAGCGTCACGTTCACGGTCGTCTCCGCGCCCCCGCAGGACACCACTCCCCCGGTGACGGGCGTGACGGTCGACGGCACGCGCAACTCCGACGGGGCGTACGTCGGCAACGCCAAGGTGACCGTCAGCGCGACGGACGCGCACGGTTCGGGTGTGGACAGGATCGAGTATTCGCTCGACGGTGGACCGTACATCGCATACACCATCCCCGTCGTCGTCGACCGCACCGGTACGCACACGCTGGCCTACCGGGCGAGCGACAAGGCGGGCAACACGTCCGAGGCGCGGACCGTGAGTTTCACCGTGGTGGCCGGCGGCGGTGTGCCCGCGCCCAACTGCCCCGAGTGGGACGAACGGTTGACCGTGATCGTCGGCACGGTCGACACCGGTGTGCCGAACCGGGTGACCGACAACCGCTGCCGGATCAACGAGTTGATCGAGGACGAGAAGGAGTGGACGTCCCACGCGCTCTTCCTCAAGCACGTGAAGACCGTCCTGGACCGGCTGTTCAGGGAAGGGGTCGTCGACGAGCGCGAGTACGACGCCGTCCTCGAGGCCGCCCGCGCGTCCGGCGTCGGCACACCCGGGCAGACCGAGGGTTACCGCACGATCCTCGACGGCAGCGCGGAGTCCTTCGCCCGGTGGGAGCAGGTGGGCGGTGGATCCTTCGCCCTGAACGCCGACGGATCGATCACCTCGGGCACCACGAAGCCCGGCCTCGGCATGCTGTGGTTCCCGCAGCGCAAGTACGGCGACTTCTCGCTGCGGCTCCAGTGGCGTGACGACGCTCCGGGCGCCGGCAACGCCAACTCCGGTGTGTTCGTGCGCTTCCCGTGGGTCCACGGCCATCCCGAGGAGTCTCGTCCGGAGTGGGTCGCCATCAAGTACGGGCACGAGGTGCAGGTGCTGGACCGGCCCGACGGCGACATGTACAAGACCGGCTCGGTCTACGGCTTCGACCGGGTCGGGCTCGCCGGTGCGGGCGTGACGCAGAAGGGCACCTGGAACGACTACGAGATCCGCGTGGTCGACCAGCACTACTCGGTCTACCGCAACGGTGTGCTGATCAACGAGTTCGACAACATCGGCGGCCTGGACTTCGCCCCGCCCCGCTCGGACGACCCGGGCACGGACGGGCGCCGGTTCGCCTCCGGCTACATCGGGCTCCAGGTGCACGGCACGACGGACGTGGTGTCGTACCGGGACGTCCGGATCAAGGAGCTGTAGGCGGCTCCTTCCTGGCCCGGCTCGGCTGTACCCGCCTGGGTTCCCCCGGCATCTTCGGATACTCGGGCGGGTACGGCAGATCACCGAGCCCGTGGTCGCGTTCGTCCTGCGCGGCCAGCTCCAGCAGCGCTTCCAGGGAGTAGGCGTGGTCGTCCATGTCGGCGTGCACGTCGCCGAGGCGGGCGTAGCGGTCCGGCATCGTCGCGATGTCGAAGTCGCGGGGGCTGGCCTCGCCGACCTCCTCCCAGCGCAGGGGCGCCGAGACGGGGGCGTGCGGGCGGGGTCGTACGGAGTAGGCGGAGGCGATGGTGCGGTCGCGGGCGGTCTGGTTGTAGTCGAGGAAGATGCGCTCGCCGCGCTCCTCCTTCCACCACTTGATCGTCACCTGTTCGGGCATCCGGCGTTCCATCTCCCGGCCCACGGCGATCGCGGCGCGCCGGACCTGGGTGAAGGTCCAGCGCGGCTCGATCGGCACGAACACGTGCAGGCCCCGGCCGCCGGAGGTCTTGGGCCAGCCCCGCAGTCCGCCGAACTCGTCGAGGACCGCGCGCAGTTCGCCGGCGGCGCGGACGGCGTCGGCGTAGTCGGTGCCGGGCTGCGGGTCGAGGTCGATGCGGAGTTCGTCGGGGCGGTCGACGTCGGTGCGGCGGACGGGCCAGGGGTGGAAGGTGAGGGTGCCGTACTGGGCGGCCCACAGCACCGCCGCCTCCTCGGTGGGGCACATCTCGTCGGCGGAGCGGCCGCTGGGGAAGGTGATGTGGGCGGTCGGGATCCAGTCGGGCATGTTCTTCGGGGCCCGTTTCTGGAAGAAGGACTCGCCGGTCACGCCGTCCGGGTAGCGCTCCAGGGTGGTGGGCCGGTCGCGCAGGGCGCGCAGGACGCCGGGGGCGACCGCCTGGTAGTACCGGGCGAGGTCCAGCTTGGTGAAGCCGCGCTCCGGGAAGAAGACCTTGTCGGGACTGGACAGCCGTACGGTGCGGCCGCCCGCCTCCAGTTCCACCGCTTCACCCATGCGAGCCACGGTAGGCGCACCTCCCCGGGCGCGCACACCGGGCGGCACCTCGCGAAGAAGCGCAGAATCGGAGCATGGATCTGCCGGTGATGCCACCCGTGAAGCCGATGCTCGCCAAGTCGGTGGCGGCGATCCCGCCGGGCATGCAGTACGAGGCGAAGTGGGACGGCTTCCGGGCGATCGTGTTCCGTGACGGGTCCGACGTCGAGTTGGGCAGCCGTACCGGGAAGCCGCTGACCAGGTATTTTCCCGAGCTGGTGGGGGCGCTCAGGGAGCGGGTGCCCGAGCGGTGCGTGCTGGACGGGGAGATCGTGATCGCGCGGGAGGGGCGGCTGGACTTCGACGCGCTGACCGAGCGCATCCACCCGGCGGACTCCCGGGTGCGCACACTGGCCGAACGGACTCCGGCGTCCTTCGTCGCCTTCGATCTGCTGGCGCTGGCCGACGAGTCGCTGCTCGACGTGCCGCTGAGCGACCGCCGGGCGCTGCTGACCAGGGCGCTGGCCGGGGTGACACCGCCCGTGCACCTGGCCCCGGCGACCACGGACGTCGAGGTGGCGCGGCAGTGGTTCGAGGAGTACGAGGGAGCGGGTCTGGACGGTGTGATCGCCAAGCCGCTCACCCTGCCCTACCTCCAGGACGAGCGCGCCATGTTCAAGGTCAAGCACGAGCGCACGGCGGACGTGGTCGTGGCCGGCTACCGCCTCCACAAGAGCGGACCGGTGGTCGGCTCACTGCTGCTGGGGCTGTACGACGACCGGGGCGTCCTCCAGCACGTCGGTGTGTCCGCCGCCTTCCCCATGAAGCGCCGGGCCGAGCTGGTGGCGGAGCTGGAGCCGCTGCGCATGGCGGACGTCGAGGGCCATCCCTGGGCCGCCTGGTCCGAGGAGGCCGCGCACGAGACGGCCCGGCTGCCCGGCGCGCCGAGCCGCTGGTCGGGCAGGAAGGACCTGTCCTGGGTGCCGCTCAGGCCGGAGCGGGTGGCCGAGGTGGCGTACGACCACATGGAGAGCGGGGCCCGGTTCCGGCACACGGCCCGCTTCCGCCGCTGGCGTCCGGACCGGACCGCGGAGAGCTGCACCTACGCGCAGCTGGAGGAGCCGGTGCGCTACGACCTCACGGAGATCCTGGGGACTCCCCGCGAGGCGTGACGCACCGCCTCATGACGCGCGGTGCCATGCCTCACGGCGTCATCAGTACCTTCACCGCGCCGTCCCGCTTGTGCTGGAACATCTCGTACGCCTGCGGGGCCTCCGACAGCGGCAGCCGGTGGGTGGCGAAGTCGTCGACGCCGAGCGGGTCCTCGTCCGTGAGGTACGGGATGATGTCGTCCGTCCAGCGGCGCACGTTGGCCTGGCCCATGCGCAGCTGGATCTGCTTGTCGAACATGGTGAGCATCGGCAGCGGATCGGCCATGCCGCCGTACACGCCGGACAGCGAGATGGTGCCGCCGCGGCGCACCAGCTCGATGGCGGTGTGGAAGGCGGCGAGCCGGTCGACGCTGAAGCGCTCGGCGAACGGGCCGCCGATCCTGCGGGGCAGCAGGCCCGCGGCCGTCTGGGCCAGCTTGGCGGCGGCGCTGCCGTGGGCCTCGGTGCCGACGGCGTCGATCACGGCGTCCGGGCCGCGGCCGTCGGTCTCGTCGCGGATCGCGGCGACCAGTTCCTTCTCGCTGTCGAAGTTGCGCAGGTCGTACGTCTCCACGCCGCGTGCGTGGGCCCGGCGCAGCCGGTCGCCGACCAGGTCCACGCCGAACACCCGCCCGGCGCCCCGCACCTGGGCGACGCGGCAGGCCATGTCGCCGATCGGGCCGAGGCCGAGCACGGCGACGCTGCCGCCCTGGGGGACGTCGGCGTAGGCGACCGCCTGCCACGCGGTGGGCAGGACGTCGGACAGGTAGACGAAGCGGTCGTCGGACGGGCCCTCCGGCACCTTGATGGGGCCGAACTGGGCCTGCGGGACGCGCAGGTACTCGGCCTGGCCGCCGGGCACCGCCCCGTACAGGCGGGTGTAGCCGAAGATGGCGGCTCCCATGCCCTCGCCGGTGACCTGGGTGGTCTCGCACTGCGTGGGCAGGGAGTTCAGGCACATCCAGCAGCTGCCGCAGGCGATCTGGAACGGCACCACGACCCGGTCGCCGGCCTTGAGATCGGGCACCCCGGCACCGACCTCCTCGACGATGCCGATCGGCTCGTGGCCGAGGATGTCGCCCGGGGTCATGAACGGGGTGAGCACCTCGTAGAGGTGCAGGTCGGAGCCGCACAGTCCGGTGGACGTGACGCGGATGACGGCGTCCGTCGGTTCCTGGATCGTCGGGTCGGGCACGGTCTCCACCCGAACGTCCCGCTTCCCCTGCCAGGTCACTGCCTTCATCGTGCCGCGCTCCCTCCACCGAAGTCCGGGGGTCCCGCCGTGTCGGGGGGCCGGGTCCTGGGTGCGGCCCGGGTACCCGGCGCGCCCCGGTCCTGAACCCCCGCCCGGGTCCCGCCTGGACCAATCGGCCTATTCGGTGCGAACTATCGAAACTGATCGGGTATAGCCAGCAAACATCTGATAAGAGCACTATCAAGGCATGAAACGGGGTGGCGACGATGGACGTGGCGTCGGCGGGGGAGAGTCCGGCCGCGACAAGGCCGGTCACGGCAAGACCGGTGACGGCAGGACCGACCGCGACGAGACCGGTCAGGGGACCAGGAGCGCGCAGGAGGCCGGCCGCCGCGGCCGTACTGGCCGCCGCGCTCACGGTTTCACTGGCGGCCGGCTGCACCACAGGAGGCGGGCCGGCCGACGACGGCCGCGGCGGGGATCCGGAGCCGCCCCGCAGCGGCGGTGTGATCTCCTCCGCCGTCGCACCGCCCCTCGCCGCCGGCGGCATGAGCCCCTCCGCCGCCGGTGCGCCCCTGACCGACGGCAGCGCCACCCCCTCCTCCCCCACCGGTTCACCACGCGCCGACGGCAGCGTGACCCCCTCTTCCGCCGCCGGCTCGCCACTCGCCCATGCCGGCGCGACCCCCTCCGCCGTCGGCCCGCCACTCGCCGTGAAGATCGACAACGCCCGTGCCGCCCGGCCCCACACCGGCCTGAACGCCGCGGACATCGTGTACGTCGAACAGGTCGAGGGCGGTCTGAGCCGGCTGATGGCGGTGTACGCGACGAAGCTGCCGCGGGCCGTCGGGGCGGTGCGCAGCGCCCGTGAGTCCGATCTGGAGCTGCTGCGCCAGTTCGACCGGCCGGTACTGGCCTTCTCCGGCGCGCAGAGCAAGCTGCTGCCGTTGATCGGCAAGGCGCCGCTGGAGGCGGTCACGCCCGACGAGGCGGAGCGCGCCTACTACCGCGACCGGAACAGGCCCGCACCCCACAACCTCTACCTGCGCCCCGACCGGCTCGTCCCCTCCGCACCGGGCGCGGCCGCACTGACCACCGGCTTCCACTACGGTCCCGCACCCTCCGGCGGCACGCCGCGGACCTCGCGGACCGTGCGCTACCCGGCGGCCCGCTTCACCTTCAGCTGGTCCGAGAGCCGGGACCGCTGGCTGGTGTCGATGGACGGCGAAGCGGCCACGACGACCGACGGGGGTCCGCCGGCGCCCGCGACAGTGGTCGTGCAGTACGTCGACGTGCGCCCGTCGGCCTTCAAGGACTTCCTCGGCAACACCACGCCGTACACGGAGACGGTCGGTACGGGCAGGGCGGAGGTGCTGCGCGACGGGCGCGCCTACGACGTGAACTGGAAGCGGGCGAGCGCCATGGACGGCACGGAGTTCACGACCCGGGACGGCCGGCGGGTCGCCTTCGCCGAGGGTCAGGTGTGGGTGGTGTACGCGAAGGCGTGAGCGAGACCTGCGCGGCGGCCGGAGACGCGTGAGGGGTTGAGACGCGTGAGGGGCGTTCAGGAGGGGGCGGCGAGGGGTTCCGCCGGGTTGCGGAGCCCTTCGGCCGCGTCCGAGACGCGCTGGATCAGGTCGAAGAAGACGGTCTGCTCCTCGGCGGAGAGCGGGGCCAGGAACACCTGGTTCATCCGGGCCGTGCGCACGGTCAGCTTGCGGTGGGTGCGCAGCCCCTCGTCGGTGAGGCGCAGCAGGAAGCGGCGGCCGTCCTGCGGGTCGCGGACCTTGTCGAGCAGTCCGCGCCGGCCGAGGCGGCTGATCACCTCGGCGATCGTGGAGCGGTCGAGCCCCACCCGCTCCCCCACCGTGCGCTGGTCCAGGCCGGGTTCGGCGACGAGCGCGTTCAGCACCGCGAACTGCGGTGAGGTGATCTCCTCGGAAACCATCGTGTTCCACAGCAGGTAGTGCGCCTGCTGCAACCGCCGGGCCAGGTGCCCGGGGTGGGTGGAGAGGTCCACCGCGGCCATGCGTGCTCCCGAGGTCGTGTTCGTTGGTGTACTGAACAATACCGGGCGGTCCCGTGACTGTCTGCGGCTTGTTCGCACCGATCTGACCTCTGCTTTCTCCGAGACCTTGACGCACCGCGCGTCCGATGGCAGCGTGAGGGACACCTCGCTGAAATAATCAGTGCCCTGACTAACTGCGGGCCTCCTCGGCCGCGAGGGCGCTCGGACGGGATGGGGCTTCACGGATGGACAAGGTGGTCGCCACGGCCCTGGAGGCCGTGGCCGATGTGCCGGACGGCGCGTCGCTCGCGGTGGGCGGATTCGGGCTGAGCGGTGTGCCGAACGTGCTGATCCGGGCGCTGTACGAGCGGGGCGTCACCGGACTGTCGGTCGTCTCCAACAACTGCGGGGCGATGGAGTCCGGCCTCGCGGTCCTGCTCGCCGCCGGGCGGATCGCCCGGGTGACCGGTTCCTACATCGGCGCGAACAAGGAGTTCGCGCGCCAGTACCTGGCCGGGGAACTGGAGGTCGAGATGATCCCGCAGGGCACGCTCGCCGAGCGGCTGCGGGCCGGCGGCGCCGGCATCCCCGCCTTCTACACGCCGGCGGGCGTGGGCACGCAGGTCGCCGAGGGCGGTCTGCCGTGGCGCTACGACGGTGAGGGCGGCGTCGCGCTGGCCTCCCCGCCCAAGGAGGTGCGGGAGTTCGACGGCACCGACTACGTGCTGGAGCGCGGTATCCGCACCGACTTCGCGCTGGTCCGGGCGGCCAGGGGCGACCGGCACGGCAACCTGGTCTTCAACAAGTCCTCCCGCAACTTCAACCCCCTCGCCGCCATGGCCGGCCGGATCACCGTCGCCGAGGTCGAGGAACTCGTCGAGCCGGGCGAGATCGACCCGGACACGGTGCATCTGCCCGGCATCTTCGTGCAGCGCGTCATCGTGCTGAGCCCCGACCAGGCGGCCGACAAGGGCATAGAAAAGCGCACGACTTCCGCGCCTGCGGCACGAGAGACGGTGAGCGACTGATGGCCTGGACACGCGAGGAGATGGCCGCCCGCGCCGCGCGCGAGCTGCGGGACGGCCAGTACGTCAACCTCGGCATCGGACTGCCGACCCTCATCCCCAACTACCTCCCGGACGACGTCGAGGTGGTCCTGGAGTCGGAGAACGGCATCCTGGGCACCGGCCCCTACCCCACCGAGGACCAGGTCGACCCCGACCTGATCAACGCGGGCAAGGAGACCGTGACGGTCCTGCCGGGGGCGTCCTTCTTCGACTCGGCGCTGTCCTTCGGCATGATCCGCGGGGGACACATCGATGTCGCCGTGCTCGGCGCGATGCAGGTGTCGCAGCGGGGCGACCTGGCCAACTGGGCCATCCCCGGCAAGCTGATCACCGGGATCGGCGGGGCGATGGACCTCGTCCACGGCGCCCGCACCGTCATCGTCGTGATGACGCACACCGCCAAGGACGGCTCCCCGAAGATCCTCACCGACTGCGCGCTGCCGCTGACCGGCAAGGGTTGCGTGAACCGGATCATCACCGACCTCGGCGTCCTCGACGTGACCGACGACGGACTGGTGCTCGTCGAGACCGCGCCCGGCGTGAGCGTCGACGAGATCACGGCGAAGACCGATGCCAAGCTGATCGTCGCGGACGACCTGAAGTGAAGGACCTGATGTGAAGGACGTCTACATCGTCGACGCGGTCCGCACCCCGATCGGCCGCTACAACGGCGGTCTGTCCTCGGTGCGCCCGGACGACCTCGCCGCCCACGCCATCCGTGAACTCCTCGCCCGTACACCCGAGTTGGACCCGGCCCGGATCGAGGACGTCTACTTCGGCAACGCCAACGGCGCCGGGGAGGAGAACCGCAACGTCGGCCGCATGGCCGCCCTGCTGGCGGGCCTGCCCACCTCCGTGCCGGGGGTGACGGTCAACCGGCTGTGCGCCTCCGGCCTGGAGGCGGTCGTCCAGGCGGCCCGCGCCATCGCCGTCGGCGACGCCTCCGTCGCCGTGGCGGGCGGCGTGGAGTCGATGACCCGGGCACCGTACGTGCTGCCCAAGTCGGACAAGCCGTTCCCGGCCGGGCACGCCGAGCTGTACTCGACGACGCTGGGCTGGCGCATGGTCAACCCGAGGATGGACCCGCAGTGGACCGTCCCGCTGGGCGAGAGCGCGGAGCTGATCGCCGAGAAGCACAAGATCAGCCGTGCGCAGCAGGACGAGTTCGCCCTGCGCAGCCACCGGAAGGCCGCCGAGGCCCAGGCCGCGGGCCTGTTCGACGCCGAAATGGCGCCCGTCACCGTCCCCCGCCGCAAGGGCGACCCGGTCGTTCTCGCCGCCGACGAGTCGGTACGGCCGGACGCCTCCCTGGAGGCGATGGCCAAGCTCAAGCCGTCCTTCCGTACGTCCGGCGGGACGGTCACGGCGGGCAACGCCTCGCCCCTCAACGACGGCGCCGCCGCCCTGCTCCTGGTCGACGAGGAGGGCCTCAGGGCCACGGGCCGCGAACCGCTCGCCCGGGTGTCCGCCACCGGGGTGTCGGCGATCGACCCGCACTACTTCGGGCTCGCCCCCGTCGAGGCCGTCGAGCGGGCACTCGCCAAGGCGGGCAGGGGATTCGACGACCTGTCCTTGCTGGAGCTGAACGAGGCGTTCGCCGCGCAGGTACTGGGCTGTGTCGCCGAGTGGCCCGAGTTCGACCCGGCGATCCTCAACCCGCAGGGCGGCGCCATCGCCCTCGGCCACCCGCTGGGCGCCTCCGGTGCCCGCCTGGCCGGCACGGTCGCCCACCAGCTCGCCCGCAGGGGCGGCGGCACCGGTGTCGCCACGCTCTGCATCGGTGTCGGCCAGGGCCTCGCCCTCGTCCTCGAACGCTAGGCGCTCCGCCGGGAGAGCCGATCGGACACCGCGGGCCGTCCGTGGCCGGCCGCTCCCCCACTCTCGGCTCCTCCCCCACTCTCGGCTTCGCCAGAGGGGGGACCCATGAGCGGGGGACCCCCATGAGCAGGAGGGACCTCCGTCGCGGCGGAGCCGCACATCGAACACAGTCCCGCGCCCCGACTTCCACGAGCCCGTCGGAACCCTCAGGAAACCCCATGTCTCTCACACAGCACGACATCGACCAGGAGATCGCGGCCGAGCACGCCGCGTACGAGAAGCGGATCGCCGACGGCGCCCCCGTCGAGCACCACCCGCGCCGCGACTACGCCCCCTACCGCTCCTCCGTCCTGCGCCACCCTAAGCAGCCGCCGGTCGCCATCGACGTCACCAAGGACCCGGAGCTGGTGGAACTGTCCTCCCCCGCCTTCGGCGAGCGCGACATCACCGAGATCGACAACGACCTCACCCGGCAGCACACCGGAGAGCCCATCGGCGAGCGGATCACCGTCGAGGGCCGGCTCCTGGACCGCGACGGCCGCCCGATCCGCGGCCAGCTGATCGAGATCTGGCAGGCCAACTCGGCCGGCCGGTACGCCCACCAGCGCGAACAGCACGACGCCCCGCTGGACCCGAACTTCACCGGCGTCGGCCGCACCCTCACGGACGACAGCGGCTTCTACCGCTTCACCACCATCCAGCCGGGCCCCTACCCGTGGCGTCAGCACGTCAACGCCTGGCGGCCGGCCCACATCCACTTCTCGCTCTTCGGCACGGCGTTCACCCAGCGGCTCGTGACGCAGATGTACTTCCCGAGCGACCCGCTGTTCCCGTACGACCCGATCATCCAGTCGGTGACGGACGACGCGGCCCGGCAGCGGCTGGTCGCGACGTACGACCACAGTCTGTCGGTGCCGGAGTTCTCGATGGGCTACCACTGGGACATCGTGCTCGACGGGCCGCACGCCACCTGGATCGAAGAAGGACGCTGACCTGCCATGACGAAGATCGACACCAGTCGTCCGGAGACCGTGCTCCCCACCCCGTCGCACACGGTCGGCCCCTTCTACGGCCACGCGCTGCCGTTCCCCGGCGGCGGCGACATCGCCCCGGTCGGCCACCCCGACACCATCGCCCTCCAGGGCTTCATCACCGACGGCGAGGGCAACCCGCTGCCGGACGCCTTCGTGGAACTGTGGGGGCCCGACCCGGACGGCAACCTGCCGCAGGTCGACGGCTCCATGCGGCGCGACCCGGCCAGCGGCGGCTTCCTGGGCCGCAACGGCGTGGAGTTCACCGGCTGGGGCCGCGTCCAGACGGACGCAGGCGGCCACTGGACCGCGCGGACGCTGCGCCCCGGGGCGCGCGGGCGGAGCGCGCCGTACCTCAGCGTGTGCCTCTTCGCGCGCGGGCTGCTGGTGCACCTGTACACCCGGATCTACCTGCCGGACGACGAGGCGGCACTCGCCGCCGACCCGCTGCTGTCCCGGCTGGACGCGGAACGCCGCGACACGCTGATCGCGGTGGACCAGGGCAACGGGACATACCGTTTCGACATCCGCCTGCAGGGCGAAGGCGAGACGGTCTTCCTGGAGTTCCGGTGACACCACCCGTCGACCCCGCCGAAGCCGACACCGGCCTGCTCGCCCCGGGGTGGGCCGGCTCCCCCGCCGCGACCGCGACGAGCGACGCCGCCTACCTGCGGGCGCTGCTCGAAGCCGAGGTCGCGCTGACCCGGGCCCAGGGGGCGCTGGGTCTCGCCCCGGCCGAGGCGGCGACAGCGGTGACCGAGGCGGCCG
Organism: Streptomyces aurantiaciflavus; assembly: GCF_049808595.1. Lineage (NCBI taxonomy): Bacteria > Bacillati > Actinomycetota > Actinomycetes > Kitasatosporales > Streptomycetaceae > Streptomyces > Streptomyces aurantiaciflavus. The sequence goes on from NZ_JBNCAQ010000006.1 coordinate 26,794, forward strand.
GCGCCCACCACTTCGACGTGCGGTCCCTCGCCGAGCGGGCCCGCGCGGGCGGGAACCCGGTCATCCCCCTGGTCGCGGAGCTGACGAAGGCGGTCGGCGACGAGTACGGCGCCTACGTCCACCGGGGCGCGACCAGCCAGGACATCATGGACACGGCGACGATGCTGGTCGCGGTCCGGACACTCGACCTGGTCCTCGGCGACCTCGGCCGTACGGAACGGGCGCTGGCCGGGCCGGCCGCCGAGCACCGCGACACCGCGATGCCGGGGCGGACGCTCACCCAGCACGCCGTACCGACGACGTTCGGCCTGAAGGCGGCCGGATGGCGGTCGCTGGTGCTCGACGCACGCGACCGGGTGACGGCCGTACGGGACTCACTGCCCGCCCAACTCGGGGGCGCGGCAGGGACGTTGGCGGCGTTCGGGGCGTACGGAGCGAGCGATCCGACCGCGCTGCCGGCCGCGTACGCCCGCGAGGTGGGCCTGCGGGCACCCGACCTGCCCTGGCACACCCTGCGGACGCCCGTCGCCGACCTCGCCGGGTGCCTCGCCTTCACGGCGGGCGCGCTCGGCAAGCTCGCCGTGGACGTCCTCACCCTCTCCCGCACCGAGATCGCCGAGGTCGCGGAGAGCAGCGGCGGAGGTTCGTCCGCCATGCCGCACAAGTCCAATCCCGTACGGTCCACCCTCATCGCCTCCGCGGCGCGGCGGGCGCCTCACCTCGCGGCCACGCTGTACGGGTCGCTGGCGGCGGAGGACGAGCGGCCGGCCGGGGCCTGGCACGCGGAGTGGGAGCCGCTCAGGGAACTGCTGCGGCTGGTCGGCGGGGCCGCGCGGGATGCCGTCGAGCTGGCCCAAGGCCTGCGGGTCAGGCCCGACGTCATGCGCGAACACCTCGATCTCACCCACGGGCTGATCGTCTCCGAGCGGCTGTCCGCCGAGCTGGCCCCGGTGCTGGGCCGTGCCCGCGCCAAGGAGCTGCTCACCAGGCTGGCGTCCGAGGGGCGCCCGCTCGACCGGGCACCGGAGCTGGCGGACGTCGACCTCGATCCCACGCACTACACCGGCTCCGCCCAAGCCCTCACCGACCGCGCTCTGGAGCGACGTTGAAACTCCTCGACCACCTTGCCGAAGGGCCCGCCTCCGCACCCCCGCTGCTCCTCGGTCCCTCGCTCGGCACCTCCTGCGCCCTGTGGGACAGGGTCGCCCCCGAGCTGTCGATCACCCATCGCGTGGTCCGCTGGGACCTGCCGGGGCACGGCGGCTCGGCGGCCGGTCTCATCACGGCGGGCGCGACGGTCGGTGACCTCGCCGACCTGGTCCTCGCGCTCGCCGACTCGCTCGGCATCGAGCGGTTCGCGTACGCGGGGGTCTCGCTCGGCGGCGCGGTGGGGCTGCATCTCGCCGTGCACCACCCGGAGCGTGTCACGTCGCTCGCCGTGATCTGTTCGTCGGCGCACTTCAACGGTTCCCGGCCGTGGGAGGAGCGGGCCGCGCTGGTGCGGCGCGAGGGACTGGCCGGGCTGGCGGACAGCGCGAACGCCCGTTGGTTCACCCCCGGATTCACCGTGCCGGAGCTGGTCGCCGATCACCGCGACGCCGATCCGGAGGCGTACGCCGCGTGCTGCGACGCGCTGGCCGCGTTCGATCTGCGGGACCGGCTGCCCGAGATCACCTCCCCCACCCTGCTGATCGCCGGGCGCGAGGACCCCGCGACGCCGCCGGCGCATCTGCGGGAGATCGCGGACGCCGTGCCCGGCGCCGCGCTCGTGGAGATCCCGGGCGCCTCCCATCTGGCGCCGGCGGAGTGCCCCGAGGCGGTGCTGACGGCCCTGCGGGCCCACTTCGGCGGTGGGGCCAAGCGGGGCATGGAGGTACGGCGGCAGGTGCTGGGCGACGCGCACGTGGACCGCGCGCAGGCCCGGCAGACCCCCTTCACCGCCCGCTTCCAGGACTTCATCTCGCGCTACGCCTGGGGCGAGATCTGGACCGACCCGACCCTCAGCCGGCGCGAGCGCAGCATGATCACGCTGACCGCGCTGGTGGCGCACGGCCACTACGACGAGCTGGCCATGCATGTGCGGGCGGCCCGGCGCAACGGGCTCACCCCCGAGGAGATCGGCGCCGTCCTGCTCCAGACGGCCGTCTACTGCGGGGTCCCGGCGGCGAACTCGGCGTTCGCGACGGCGCAGCGGGTGCTGGCCGAGGAGGACGACGACCGAGGGTGACGACCGAGGGAGACGACGGGGAGGGCCGCGACGACCGAGGGCGACACCGCCGGTCCGAGGGTGACACCGCCGGTCGTGGTCCCGGCGGGATCAGGCGGATGTCCTCCGCCCCGCCTACGGTGGGGACATGTCCACCGTCCTGATCACCGGCGCCACCTCCGGTCTCGGCCGCTACGTGGCCTTCGAACTCGTCCGCTCCGGACACCTGGTCCTCGCCCACGGCCGCGATCCGGGCCGCACCGAGCGGCTCGTCGACGAGCTGCGCACCGAGGGCGAGGCCCGGGGATTCGTCGCCGACCTCGCTTCCCTCGCCCAGGTGCGCGAGTTGGGCGCGCGGGTCGCCGAGGCCTACCCCGGGCTCGATGTGCTCGTCAACAACGCGGGCGTGGGCGCCGGTGCGCCCGGCGCGGGCCGCGAGGTGAGCGCCGACGGGTACGAACTGCGGCTGGCGGTGAACTACCTGGCGCCGGTCGCCCTGACCCGTGCCCTGCTGCCGGTGCTGCGCGCGAACACCCCCGCGCGCATCGTCGACGTCGGCTCGATCGGTCAGGAGCCGGTCGACTTCGACGATCCGCAGTTCACCCGCGGCTACGACGGTTTCGCCGCGTACTGCCGCGGCAAGTTCGCCCTCGCCGCCCACACCTTCACCCTCGCCGAGGAGTTGGCGGGCAGCGGTGTCTCGGTGAACGTGGTGCATCCGGCGACCTTCATGGACACGGCGATGGTCCGCGAGGGCGGGGTCGCGCCCTTGAGCACGGTCGCCGACGGCGCGCCCGGCGTCCTGGTCCCGGCCACACGGGACGTGGGCACGGGCGGCTTCTTCGACGGGACGCGTCCGGCGCGGGCGCACGAGGCGACGTACGACGCCGCGGTACGGCGGCGGTTGACACGGCTCACCGACGAGCTGCTGGGCGCCTGAGGCACGTTCGAGGGGCCCCCACGTCTGCGGCGTGATCCGCCGGACGCGCCCTAACTCTCCCCTCGCACCTGGCCCGGCACGAGGCCCACCTGTGGTGCTCCCAGTCGGTCCAGTGCCCGTCGTGCCTGTGCGACCAGGCCGTCCGCGCCGCAGGAACGCGCCAGTGTCAGGCCGCGGTTGAGTTCGGCCGCGGAGCGGGCGGCGATGCCGTGCTCGATGCGGGCGGCGGCGTGCTCGTACTGGCAGGGCGAGGACTCCAGGTAGGTGATCGCCTGGGCGGTCAGCCGGACCGCGCGCTGACCGGTCTCCAGGGCGGCGGCGCAGCGCAGGGCCTCGCCGATGGCCGTGTCGGTGCCGAAGCGTTCGGCCTGGCGGCGGGCGTCGGAGGCCAGCCGGGCCGCACGGGCCGGGTCGTCGGTGGCGAGGGCCCGGGCGAGGTCGACCGCCCACGGCACCATCACCGGGTTGCGGTGGCCGCGGACGGCCGCCGCCTTCCCGGCCTCCTCCAGCTCGTTGACGCCGTCCTGGGTGCGGCCGACGGCGAGCAGCAGACGGCCGCGCACCGAGCGGGGGTCGGGCAGGACGATCGTGGACGGGTAGGGCGGGACGAAGCCGTGCTCGTCGGCGATCCGCCACGCCTCGTCGACATGGCCGCGCACGAGCAGCGTGTCGACGAGGTTGCACGTCGCCGACCAGTACAGGGGCAGGCCACGACCGACGCGTTCGGCGATGCGCAGCGATTCCCGCAGGGACTTCTCCGCCTCCTTCAGGCGGCCCCGGCGGCGGTGGGCGAGACCGACGTAGGCGTGCGCGACGGCGAGGTGGCCGCCGCTCCAGCCGGAGGACTCGTAGGTGCGCAGGGCCTCGTTGAAGAGGGACTCGGCGCGGTCCAGCCGGTCGGTGTACACGTACGCGCTGGCCAGCATCATCAGCAGTTCGAGGCCCCACTCGGGGTCGGTCCAGCCCAGGCCGGGTGCGAGGCGGCCGTTGACGAGGGCGCGGTCGCAGAACTCGACGACCTCCTCGGCGTTCTCGCCGTGGGTCATCGCGTCGAAGCCGCGCAGGATGAGCAGGGCGCGCTCGGCGTTGTCCCGGCCGGTGCAGGTGGAGGCGAGCGTGGCGAGCTTCTCCGAGCGGCCCGGTGAGGTGGTCTCCCCGGCGTGGATGCCCTCCCACATGAACTGCACGGCCTGCAGCCGCATCCGCGCCGGTCCCGGTGCCTGCCGGGCGGCCTCCGCCTCGACCGTGCGGACGGCCTCCTCCAGCTGGTCGTTGTGCAGGAGGGCCTGGGAGAGGCGGTAGACGGCGTCGACGCGTTCGTCGCCGTCGAGGCCGGGCAGGGCGAGCGCCTCCCGCAGGTGGCCGATGGTGCGGGCGGGCGCGGTGAGGAGGGTGGCGCAGCCGAGTTCGTGGAGGACGTGTGCGCGGACCTCGGGGGCGGGTGGTTCGTTCAGGGCGCGTTCCAGGCAGCGGCGGGCCGCGTCGGGGGCGCCGACGGCGAGGTGTTCGCGGGCTGCCTCGCGCAGCTGCTCGACGAGTTCCTCGTCGTCGTCCGGGTGGACCTGGAGGAGGTGGCGGGAGGCGGCCGCGACGCCTCGGCCGGCGTCCAGGACGACCTTCGCCGCGATGCCGTGCATCGCCCGGCGCAGGCCCTCGGGGATGGACTTGTAGACGGCGGTGGCGATCAGCGGGTGGACGAACTCCAGGCCGCCGCCGTCGGCGACGGGGCCCACCGCGGGGTCGGGCTCGGTGAGGATGCGGGCGTCGCGCAGCTGGCCGGCGCAGCGCTGCGCGTCCTCGGGGTCCATGCCGGCGAGCCGGGCGGCCTCGTCGACGCAGATGTCGGCGCCGAGGATGGCGGCCGCCATGGCGAACCGGGTGGCGTCGACGCCCAGTTCCTCCAGGCGGTCGACGAGGCCGCCGCCGCGGGCCGAGCGGTTCAGGGGGCGCAGTTCGGTGGCCGAGGACTCGCTCGGCTCCAGCTCGCTGTCGCGGACCTTGGCGAGGAGCTCGACGGTGTCGTAGGGGTTGCCGCCGGTGACGGCCCAGACCTCGCGGCAGAACGGGTCGTCGGCGTGCGTGCCGACGGTGGCGCGGGTGAGGCCGGCCACCGCGTCCGGAGTGAGAGCGCTGAGGCTGGTGACGGAGTGCCCGGCGACGGCGGCGACGGTGTCGAGGTGGCGGGCGCCGTCGCCCTTGACCTCGCCGGGCCTGCGGGCCACGACGACCAGGACGGAGAGGTCGTCGAGGCGTTCGACGAAGGCGGCGAGCCAGCGCAGGGTCTCCTGGTCGGCCCAGTGCGCGTCGTCCACCAGCAGGACGAGCGGCCAGTCCCGCCGGGCCAGCCGGGTCACGGCGGCGACCAGGCCGTCGCACACGCCCTGCGGGTCGGCCTGGCGCTCGACCGGGTCCGCGATCCCGAGCGCGGGGGCGGCGATGTCGTACCAGTCGCCGAGGTACTCGCGGGCCTCCTCGGGGTGCAGGGACAGCAGCGCGGGCTGCAGTAACTGCCGCACCACGTTGAAGGGGACGGACCTGAGGGTCTCGCCGCCGCGCGCGGACCACACCGTGCAGCCCCGGGCCTCGGCGATACGGCGGGTCTCGGCCAGCAGGGCGGTCTTGCCGAGTCCGGCCTCGCCGCGCAGCATGTGCACCTGGCCCGGGGAGGACCGGTCGGCGCGCAGTGTCTCCACCGCTCGCGCGATGGCGGCGACTTCCTCGTCGCGCTCCCACAGGGAAGCCGAGGCGGCCGCCGCCGGCCGTACCTCCGTCATCCCGCTACCTCCCCAAGTCGCCCGAACGACGTACAGACTTGAGCGTAGCCCTCCGAGGGCCCGCGCACAGGACGGTCGGGCCGTCTGCTGCCCCGCCGGGTGACGGGAGGGACAGCGTGCCGCCCCGACGGGCCTGCGCGGGAGGGCGCCGAACGTCAACAGCGGGTGACGCCCGCCGAATTGACGTCGATTTCCCGCCACAGTGGCACGGTGTGCCGGGCCGGTTCGTGTGACAAGCGGCCCTCCCTCTCATCCGGCTTTCACCGACGCCTCATACGGTGGGGGCATGACGCAGGTGACTCCCCCCGGGTGGTACCCCGACCCCGGGCAGACAAGTGACGGTCCCGCCACCGAGCGCTGGTGGGACGGCAGGGCGTGGACGGACCAGACCCGCCCCGTGGGCTCGGCCGCAGCCTGGGGTCCGCCGGCGCAGGGGCCGGCCGCCGGGGCGTATCCGGCCTATCCGGCGTACCCCGCGCCGCCGCCGGGCGCGGGTGGGCGGCGCGGGCTGCGCACCGGTATCGCCGTCGTGGCGGCCGTGGCGGTCCTCGCGAGCATCGGGGTCGGCGTGTACGCGCTGACCAAGGACGACGGCGGCTCAGGTGCTTCCGGTACGGCGCAGGGGCCGGGCGGACAGGGCGGTCCGGGCGGCTCCGGCGGGCAGAACGGCGGCCAGGGCGGGCCCTTCGGCGACCCGGGCGATTCCGGTGGGTCCGGCGGGTCGGGCGGTTCCTCGCCCTCGCCGGACGAGTCCGAGCCGCCCAAGATCAGGAGCGGCTCGGTGACCGACGCGCTCAACGGGATCAGCATCCCGATCCCGGGCGGCTGGACCGGGCAGGAGCTGAGGGTGGGCGCGCAGATCACCTCCGACTCCTCCTACAAGTGCCCCGGCGACACCTCGAAGACCTGCACCAAGGGGGGCGTGTACTCGGCGCCGGCCGAGGCGCTGGGCACCAAGGGGGACACGGCGGAGCAGGTCGCGAAGGCGGACATCGAGGCCAACGCCAAGGAGTCCTACGGCGGCACCACCTACGGCGCGATCACCTCGCACCAGGTGCTCGCCTCGAAGGCGGTCACCGTGGCCGGCCAGAAGGGCTATCTGGTGCGCTGGAAGGCGGTCACCAGCAAGGGCGCCGACGGCATCGTCGAGTCCCTGGCGTTCCCGGCGCCCGCGGACACCAAGAGGCTGGTGGTGCTGCGCTTCGGTGTCGACGCCGACCAGAGCGTGACGGTCATCGACACGATCACCCAGGGCATCAAGGTGTCGACCGGCGGCGGCAGCGGACAGAACGTCTGAGCCGCCCCGCACACCGGTCGGCCGGGTGGGGCGCCCCTCCGCTCAAGGGGAACCCCACCCGGCCGGGGGGTGCGCGCCGCCCCCGTCCCCACGGTGCGGCGCGAGCGGGTCGCCGTCCGGTCATCCCGCGGACAGCGGCCCGGGTCTCTAGGTGAGGCCGAGCGCCGGCAGCACGGCGGCCTCCACGAAGCGGAGCAGATAGTCCTCGTCGGCGTAGGTCCCGTCCACGACGGGGCGGGCGCGGACGACGCCGAACAGCTGGGCCGGGACGTACTCCAGCGCCGGGTGGTCGCACCGGATCTCGCCGCGTTCGACACCGCGCCGCAGGATCTGGCGCAGCGCCTCGATCTCCGGGTTCACCAGCGCCTCGCGCAGCGCACAGGCGAGCTCCGCGTCCTCGGTGACGGCGTGCCCCAGCGCCTGGAGCAGTTTGGTGTCGTGCGTGGACCAGCGGCCCGCGGCCCGGGCGGCCTCGCGCAGGTCCCCGGCGAGCGACCCGGTGTCGATGCCGGCGAGCCGCGAGCGGCGGCGCGAGCGCAGCGCGGCCACCACGAACTGCGGTTTCGTCCTCCACTGCCGGTACAGCGTGGACTTGCTGCACCGGGTGCTGGCGGCGACGCCCTCCATGGTGACGGCGTCGTATCCGCACTCGCGGATCTGTTCGAGGACGGCGTCGAAGAACTCCTGCTCGCGCTCGGGCGTGAGCTTGGAGCGGCGCGAGGCGGCGACCGACTCCGGTCCGTCCGCGGCCTGCGACGTCATCACTGCTTCCCCTCGTTCCTGTCCGGCGGCCCGTCGGGGCCTTATTCCTCGTTCCAGTGTGTCCTAAGTCAATCGATACGCCAGTGTACCGGTACTGGACCGTATCGGTACACTGCCGTATCGGAACGACATCGTATCGATGGCGCGCCGCAGCACGCACACACGCACCACCGTCAGCGAAGGGGCCGGGGGATGAATGCCCGCACCGAGCCTGCAGAAGCGGAGCCGGCCGCCCCGGCACGGCCGCCGATAGTCCGGGAGCTCCTGCTGGTCGCAGGGCTCTTCCTCGTCTACAAGTTCGGCCGGCAACTGGCCACGGGCCACACCGGCGAGGCCTTCCGCAACGCGGACCGCGTGTGGGACGTGGAACGGTGGCTGCACATGCCCGGCGAGGGCGCGGTGCAGTCCCTGCTGCTGCACGGTGACACCCTCGTCCGGGTCGCCAACACCTACTACGCGACCGTCCACTTCCCCGCCACCGCCGCCTTCCTGGTCTGGCTCTATCTGCGGCGCCCGGCGCACTACGTCTGGGCCCGCCGGGTGCTGGCCGCCGTCACGGCCGCCGCCCTGGTGCTCCACCTGCTGTTCCCGCTCGCCCCGCCGCGCATGCTCGCGGCGACCGGCCTGATCGACACCGCGCGGGTGTTCGGACCGTCGGTGTACGGGCCGCCGCGGACCGACCACCTGTCGAACCAGTTCGCGGCGATGCCCTCCCTGCACTTCGGCTGGGCGCTGATGCTGGCGGTCGGCCTGATCGTCGCGACCAGGTCGCACTGGCGCTGGCTGTGGCTGCTGCATCCGTTGCTGACGCTGCTGGTGATCGTGGGGACGGCGAACCACTACTGGCTCGACGCCCTCGTGGCGGCGGCCCTGCTCGGCCTCGCGCTCGCGGTGATCCACGCCCCGCGGCGCACGGCGACCACGGCGGGACGCGCGGCACCGCGGCTCGCGCCCGCCGAGGAGCCGGTGCTCGTGGGAGCGGCCCGATGAGCGCCGGCCTGGTCGCCGTCCTCCTGTCGCTGCTGTCGGCCGTCGCCTACGCGGCCGCCGCCGTCGCCCAGGAGCGACTGGCCTTCCGTTCCCCGGGCACGGGTCTGGTGCGGCTGCTGGGCAGCGGCGCGTGGTGGGCGTCCGTGGGGCTGAACGGCGGCGCGGCACTGCTGCACGTCGTGGCCCTCAAGTACGGTCCGCTCACCGTGGTGCAGCCGCTCGGCGCCCTCACCCTGGTCGCGGCGGTGCCGATGGGCGCCCGGGTCGCGGGCCGCCGGGTCAGCGCGGCCGAGTGGCGCGGTACGGCGTTCACCCTGCTCGGGCTGGCCGCCCTCCTGGTCACGGCGTCCGGACCGGCGCCGGAGGACGTGCTGAGCGTGCCCGAGGCGCTCGCGGTGGCGGGGACGACGACCGCGCTGATCGGTCTGCTGGCGCGGCCGGGCACCCGGCCCGGACTGCGGCACGCGACCGCGTCCGGGTTCGCCTCCGGCGTCGCCTCGGCGCTCACCCAGACGGTGACGGTGGCCGCGACGGACCGGTCGGGCCCGCTGCTCAGCGTGCAGGTGATCGGAGTGGCGCTGCTGGTGGCCGCGTTCGCCACGGCCGGGCTGCTGCTGTCGCAGACCGCCTACCGGGGCGGCCTGGGCGCTCCGTTGGCGGTGGTGACGCTGGCCAACCCGGTGGCCGCCGCGGTGATCGGCCTCGCGCTGCTGGGCGAGCGGCTCCAGGGCGGGGCGGCAGGGGTGCTCCTGGCGCTGGCGGGAGCGGGGCTGGCCGCATGGGGCGTGGTGCTGCTGTCCCGGGCGGCGCCGCGGCCCGACGTCGCGCACGAGGAGGAGCACCCGGTGGCGGCGGTCCTGGCGCTGGAGCCGGGAACGGCCTCCCCCGAACCGGCGCTGCTGCCCCGGCCGACGCCCGGCCCGGGGCACCTCACCCCGCTGTGAGGGCCCGGGGCGCCGTCCGAGGCCGCGTGAGTCGTGCGCCGGAGCGCGTCGCCCACGGTCCGTGCCGTGGCGGCGGCCAGGATCGGTGAACGGCTCGGGCCGCCGGCGGTGGCTCCGCGGGCCGCGGTGGACGAGCTCGCGCGGACGGAGCGGCGGCCGCACCGGGCTCGCTGGACGGCGTGCCGCCGCCGGGGTCGCTCGGTGCGACCCCGGCCCGCTGCCGCCCCTGGCGCCGCACACGCGGGCCGGGGCGACCGGGGCACACCGCCCCGAGCCCACCGCATCTCACCCCGGGCCCGCGACGCGGTGCTCCCGCGCCGCTACCCGCGCGTCGCGCTCATTCCGTGGCGATGGCCGGGTCGCTCACGCCGGGCCTGCCGTTCTCGACGTGCCCGGCGAACCGCCGCAGGAAGGACGGGTCGCCGGCGGAGGTGACCGTGAGGTCGTACCAGCGCCGGCTCGCGCTCAGGTCGACGGTGCGCTTGAGGACGGCGCCGACCCGCACCTTGACGGTCGTCGTACGGCCGCCGTACCCGTCCGCCACCTTCAGCTCGGCCGTGCCGGAGCCGCGGTTGGTGAAGGTCAGCTCCAGGCTGTCGCCGACGTGCCGGGCGACGACCTCGGGGCCGGCCTGCCCGCCCGCTCCCTCGAAGACCCGCAGGAAGCCGTTCGGGCCGTGCACGGTCAGGTCGTACGCGCCGCCGGAGGACGCCGGGTTCCAGGTGCCGGAGATCTTCTTGCCGGCCTCGGTGGTGTAGCTCCACGGCCCGTCGGTGCGGTGGCCGGAGGTGACGAGGAAGGCGGCGCCGGCCTTGGGGCCGGAGGCGAAGGTGAGCGTGAACGTCCCGGCGGCCGGGTCGGCAGCGCCGTCCACGGCGGGGGCGTACCCGAGCGGCCGGGTGGGTCGCAGGCCCCGCTCCTGCCGGGGCAGGGCGCCCTCGGCCGGCGGGGTCGGCCGGTAGTCGGGGTGACGCTCGCGGTCCGGGGGCTCGTAGCCGTCGGTGTCGGGGAGCGCGACCGGCTTGGTGTCCTTGCGGGAGAAGTCGAAGGCCGAGGTCAGATCGCCGCAGATGGCGCGCCGCCAGGGCGAGATGTTCGGCTCGTGGACACCGAAGCGGCGCTCCATGAACCGGACGATCGAGGTGTGGTCGAGCGTCTCGGAGCACACGTAACCGCCCTTGCTCCAAGGGGAGACGACGAGCATCGGCACGCGCGGCCCGAGGCCGTAGGGGCCGGCGACCCGCTTGCTGTCGCCCGGGTAGAGGTCCAGGGTGACGTCGACCGTGGACCTGCCGTGCGCGTCGGAGCGCGGCGGGAGCGGCGGCACGATGTGGTCGAAGAAGCCGTCGTTCTCGTCGTACGTGACGAACAGGGCCGTCTTCGCCCACACCTTCGGGTTGGAGGTGAGCGCGTCCAGGACCTGGGCGATGTACCAGGCGCCGTAGTTCGAGGGCCAGTTGGAGTGCTCGGAGAAGGCCTCGGGGGCGGCTATCCAGGAGATCTGCGGCAGCCTTCCGGCCCGCACGTCCGCCTTCAGCACGTCGAAGTAGCCGTCGCCGTTCTTGACGTCGGTGCCGGTGCGGGCCTTGTCGTACAGCGGGTCGCCGGGCTGGGCGCCCCGGTACTTGTTGAAGTACAGCAGCGAGTTGTCGCCGTAGTTGCCGCGGTAGGCGTCCTCGATCCAGCCCCAGGAGCCCTTGGCGTCGAGGCCGTCGCCGATGTCCTGGTAGATCTTCCAGGAGACGCCCGCCTTCTCCAGGCGCTCCGGGTAGGTCGTCCAGTCGTAGCCGAGCTCGTCGTTGCCGAGGACGGGGCCGCCGCCCTGTCCGTCGTTGCCCGTGTGACCCGACCACATGTAGTAGCGGTTGGGGTCGGTGGAGCCGATGAAGGAGCAGTGGTAGGCGTCGCAGATCGTGAACCGGTCGGCGAGCGCGTAGTGGAAGGGGATGTCCTCACGGGTGAGGTACGCCATCGTCGTGGTGCCCTTCGCGGGCACCCACTTGTCGTAGCGGCCCCCGTCGTAGGCGGCCTGGCCGTCGGGCCAGCTGTGCGGCAGGCCCTCCAGGAACTGCATCCCGAGGTCGTCGGCGGTCGGACGGAAGGGCAGCACGTCCTTGGTGCCGTCCGACTGGTGCCACACCGACTTGCCGCTCGCGAGCCTCACCGGATGCGGGTCGCCGAAGCCGCGTACGCCCCGCAGCTTGCCGAAGTAGTGGTCGAAGGAGCGGTTCTCCTGCATCAGGACGACGATGTGCTCGACGTCCTCGATCGTCCCCGTGCGGTGGTGGGCCGGAAGGGCCGCGGCGCGCTCGATGCTGCTCGACAGCGCGCTGAAGGCCGTGGTGGCTCCCGCGATCTGGAGGAATCTGCGCCGGTTGACTTCGGACATGGGTGAGGGACCTCTCGTGCGGAGGGAGTTCGACGGGCGGCCGGTTCGTGGCGGACCGCGCGCGCAAGGAGTGTTCCAAGGACACGGAACGTCAGGGAAGGCCCGGATGGCGTCGATGTGAAGGTCGACGGTACGGGGGGTGCGCACGGGCCCGGAGCTCGCCGCATCGGCTGTGCCACCTGGTCTACGGTTGGCCGGTGACGGGCGAACCGCCCCCCACCTGGGACGGGTTGACGCCCGCGCCGAACGGAAAACGGAAAGACGGGACGATGCGAAGCAGGGCACTGGCGTACACGGCGCTGCAGGCCGTGCTGGTGGCGTGGGCGCTGAACGGCTGTGCCGGCGCGGACCGCGGGGACGGCAGGGACCGGCCCGCGGCGGCGCGCGAGACGGCGACGGCGCGGTGGCAGCCGCGTCCCGGTACGGCCTGGCAGTGGCAGCTCGACGGCAGGGTCGACCCGACCGCGGCCGACGTGCCGGTCTACGACATCGACGGCTTCGAGAACTCCGCGGCGGACGTCGCCCGTCTGCACCGCGACGGCCGCAAGGTCATCTGCTACGTCAACGTCGGCGCCTGGGAGGACTTCCGGCCCGACAAGAACGCCTTCCCGCCCTCGGTGCTCGGCCGGCCCAACGGCTGGGCGGGCGAGCGATGGCTGGACATCCGGCGGATCTCCGTCCTGCGGCCGATCATGGAGCGCCGCTTCGACATGTGCCGCGACAAGGGCTTCGACGCGGTGGAGCCCGACCTGGTGGAGGGCTACGACAACGACACGGGGTTCCCGCTCACCGCCCGCGACCAGCTCCGCTACAACCGCATGATCGCCGGCCTCGCCCATGAGCGCGGACTGTCGGTGGGCCTGAAGAACGACCTGCCCCAGATCCCCCAGCTCCTGGCCGACTTCGACTTCGCGGTCGACGAGGAGTGCGCCCAGTACCACGAGTGCGGCCGGCTGACCCCGTTCATCGAGGCCGGCAAGGCCGTCTTCCACGTGGAGTACACGGGGTCGACGGCCGCGTTCTGTCCCGACTCACGGAGGCTGAAGCTGTCGTCGATGCTGAAGAAGCCGGAACTGGGGGTGTGGCGCGAGCCCTGCTAGCAAGCCCGGTCGGCAAGCCTTGTCAGCAAGCCCGGTCGGCAAGCCCTGTCAGGAGGCGCTGGGGAGCGTCACAGCACCTCGTTGCCGTACATCTCGCCCAGCGGGTCGGCGATGAGCTCGATACGGGCGCCGTCGGGGTCGCGGAAGTAGACGGAGACCTCGCTGTGCACGACGTGGTCGACACCGGCGCGGGAGAGCTTGCCGACGAGATGGCTCCAGCGGTCGGGCTCCACCGAGATGGCCACGTGGTGCAGGCCGCCCAGCACCTCGGCGTAGGGGCCGACGTCGAGACCGGGGAAGTCGAAGAAGGCGAGCAGGTTGCCGTTGCCGATGTCGAAGAAGAAGTGCGAGGAGCCGGGGTAGTCGCGGTTCTCGATCAGCTCGGTCAGCGGGAACTCCAGCAGGTCCTGGTAGAAGCGGACGGTCCGCTCGACGTCGCCGCTGATCAGGGCGGTGTGGTGCAGACCCCGGGCGGACGACGCGGGACGCGAGCCGCCGGGCCGCAGGTACCGCTCCCGGATCCGCTGCCGCTCCGCCTCGAAGGCCGAGCGGTCCGGCTGCGCGTTCCCCTGGGTGCTCGTCATGACTCTCCTCCGCCTGCGTCGGTCACCTGCTCCTCCCCACCAGGATCCTCCCGCACACCGGCTCCCTCTGCTCTTGCGACCGCCCGCGCGCCAGCCAGCCCCGTCGGAAGACGGCGACGACCGCGCCGAGTGCGGCGGTCACGGAGAGCAGGAAGCCGAGGCTCGCCTTGACGGGGCACCCGACACACCCGCGGGGGAAAGGATCAGCTGGGCGGAACAGCCGCTGTCGGCGCTCGGCGGCGCGACGCCCGTGGACGCGTGAGCCGCCTGCCGCGCCGCTGCTGGTTGTGACGCGTCAACGGCCCTTCTGTGATGCGTCATCGGGCGCCGTCGGCCCCGGAGTGTGAGGATCGACGACCATGACCAGCAGCGAGACGACCATGACCAGCAGCGATTACGAGCCCAGGGGCGGCCTGGCCTGGGACGACGATCGGGACTTCGCCGATGCGGACCGGGGGTTCATCGCCCGGCTGAAGCCGGGCGTGGTGCGGGCCGCGGACGGCCGGGTCGTGTGGGACGCGGACGCGTACGGCTTCCTGGACGGGGAGTGTCCGCCGACCGCGCATCCCTCGCTGTGGCGGCAGAGCGGGCTCGTGGCGCGGCAGGGGCTGTACGAGGTGGTGCCGGGGATCTACCAGGTGCGCGGCCTGGACCTGTCGAACGTGACCTTCGTGGAGGGCGAGCGCGGTGTCGTCGTCGTCGACCCGCTGATCAGCACGGAGGTGGCCGCCGCCGCCCTCGCCCTGTACCGCAAGCACCGCGGCGAGCGGCCCGTGACCGGTGTGATCTACACCCACTCGCATGTCGACCACTTCGGCGGTGTCCGCGGCGTCGTCGATCCAACCGAGGTCACGGCCGGGCGGGTGCCGGTCGTCGCCCCGGCCGGGTTCCTGGAACACGCCGCCAGCGAGAACGTCTTCACCGGGACGGCGATGGCCCGCAGGTCGGGCTACATGTACGGCGCCGCGCTGTCGAAGGGACCGGCCGGGCAGATCGGCTGCGGGCTCGGACAGACGACGTCGACCGGCAGCGTCGGCCTGATCGCGCCGACGGTCGACATCAGCCGCACCGGGCAGGTGGAGACCGTCGACGGAGTGCGGATGGTCTTCCAGCTCACGCCGGGCACGGAGGCTCCGGCGGAGATGAACTTCCACTTCCCCGATCTGCGGGTGCTGTGCGTCGCGGAGAACGCCTGCCACACGCTGCACAACGTGCTCACCCTGCGCGGGGCACTGGTGCGGGACCCCAGCGCCTGGGCGCGGTATCTGACCGAGACGATACGGCTGTTCGCCGACGACACCGACACGGTCTTCGCCTCCCACCACTGGCCCACCTGGGGCCAGGAGCGCGCGATCCGTTTCCTGGAGGAGCAGCGGGACGCCTACGCCTATCTGCACGACCAGTCGGTCCGGCTGATCAACGCCGGATACACGGGTGCCGAGATCGCCGAGGAGCTCACCTTCCCGGCTCCGCTCGCCCGTGCGTGGCACGCGCGCGGCTACTACGGCACGCTCAGCCACAACGCCAAGGCCGTCTACCAGCGCTACATGGGCTGGTTCGACGGCAACCCGGCCCACCTGTGGCAGCATCCGCCCACCGAAGCCGCCGTCCGGTACGTGGAGTTCATGGGCGGAGCCGACGCGGTGGTCGCCAAGGCGCGCGTGTCGCACGAGGCCGGGGACCTGAGGTGGGTCGCGGAAGTGCTCGGCCACGTCCTGTTCGCCGAGCCCGGCCACCTTGAGGCCCGCGCCTTGCAGGCCGACACCTTCGAGCGGCTCGGCCACGGCTCCGAGTCCGGGCCATGGCGCAACTTCTACCTGATGGGCGCCGCCGAGCTGCGCGACGGCATCCTCGGGACGCCGACGCCCACCGCGCCGGATGTCCTGGCCGCCCTGACGGCAGAGCAGATCTTCCAGTCCATGGCCGTGCGCGTCGACGGCCCGCGCGCGGCCGAGGCCGGACGCCTGCTGCTGCGCTGGGAGTTCACCGACACCGGCGAGGTGTGGACGCTGCTGCTGTCCAACGGCGCGCTCACCCCGATGCGCGGGGACGCCCCGCGGGGCGAGCGGCCCGCCGTGGTGCTGCGGCTGGCCCGCACCACCCTCAACACGGTTCTCGGCGGGGCGACGACCTTCGCCGACGAGATCTTCGGCGGGGCCGTGGTTCTCGACGGCGACGCCCACGCCCTGATCACGTTCGGCTCTCTGCTGGAATCACCGGACCCGGACTTCGCCATCGTCACTCCGTGACACCGGTGTCGGCGTCACGCAGCAGCAGGGCCGCCAGAGCCAGGGCCACATCCCGGGGGTCGGCGAGGTCCAGCCCGGTCAGGTCCTGGATCCGGGCGAGCCGGTTGTCCACGGAGTTGGGGTGCAGGTTGAGCAGGTGGGCGGTGGCCCGACGGTCCTGACGCTGTTCCAGGTGGGTGCGCAGGGTCTCGACGAGTTCGGGGCGGTCGGCGAGGGGGTCGAGCACGGCGACGATGCGGGCGCTGCCCTCGCTCGGGCGGGACAGGTGGTACTCCAGCAGCACGTCATCGAGCCGGTGCACTCCGGGCGGCGCACCGCAGGCGGCCGCGACCCGGACCACCTCGGCGGTCAGTTGCGCGGCGCGCGGGATGTCACCGACCGTCGTCGCGGCAGCGGCTGCCAGCCGCACCTCCGGTCCCGCCGTCTCACGCAGCAACTCCCGGAGCCGGCCGGGTGGTTCGACCACTCCCGGAACGACGACATGCCCGCCGTCACCGTCGAGCACGGCGAGCGCCTCCGTGCCGAAGGCTCGGTCCAGTGCCGCCTGAACGCGCCGCAGCAGCCGCCGGACGGTGACCGGGGAAAGCCCGCCGCTGACCGTCGATGTGCCGAACCGCAGGCACAGCACCAGCACGGGCCCGTCCGGCGTGGGCCCGCCGACGAGGGGCCGGCCGTCCAGCAGGGCCCGGGCGCGCGAGCGGCGCTGCTCGTGGCGTTCGGCAGCGAGGGCAACCCGCTCGTCGAGGTAGCTCTCCGCCACGGCGCCCACGACTCGGTCCGCGGCCGTGAACAGCGCCTCGGTCAGCTCGGCCAGGGCCTGCTGTTCGCCGGGGCCGGCCACCTCCCGCAGGGCCCGCCACAGTTCCCGTGAGCCCAGGGTGTAGGTGCGCAGCAGCAGGTGGAGCGGCATGCCCTCCTCGGCGCGCTGCGCGGCACGTTCCTGGAAGTACTCCAGCGAGTCCCACCCGGACCCCTCGGCGGCGCCGCGCAGGAAGAGCCGTATGGCGTGCCGGGCCGTGGCGGCGATCTCCACGTCCTTCACGTCACCCGGCAGCTCGTCGTAGCCACGCAGCTGCTCGAACACGCCCCGGGCCATGCGCCGGGCGAGCTCGTTGACCTGCGCCTCGCATCGGGCTGCGAGCGCCGCCGCTGCGGGGGACAGACCCGGCGGACGGTCGTCGGACGCCAGTTCCGAGCGTTCCTCGTGCGTCATGGCTCACCTCGCCACCGATTGTGATCCGTCACAGTTGCGGGCGCGTACGACTGTGATGCCGATGGGTGTCCTCCTGTGCCCCCACCTTGCAGGATCGGCGCCACGCCGGTGACACGACTGCGCGAAGGAGCCCCAGCCCCCTATGACACAGCACACCACAGCCTGGCGCACAACCTGGGCACTGCTCGGCTTCATGCTGGTCAACTTCGCCGACAAGGCCGTGATGGGTCTGGCAGCGCAGCCGATCATGGACGACCTCGGGCTGACCCGCGAGGAATTCGGCACGGCTTCGGCGGCCTTCTTCGCGCTGTTCAGCGTGTCGGCTCTGGCGGTGTCGTACCTGACGCGGAAGGTCCGTACGACCGTGCTGCTGCTGGTCCTGGCACTGCTGTGGGCGGCCGCCCAGCTGCCGATGCTGTGGCCGGCGGCCGGTTTCTGCACGCTGGTGGCCACCCGTGTGCTGCTCGGAGCCGCCGAGGGACCGGCCACGCCGGTGGCCACTCATCATCTGCACGGATGGTTCGAGCAGCGCGAGCGCACCCTGCCCACCGCGGTGCTGCTGACCGGCGGCGCCGCCGGGGTGGCCGTCGCCGCGCCCACGCTCACCCTCGTCATCGACCGCTTCGGCTGGCGGTGGGCCTTCGGGGCCGTCGGGCTGGCGGGCTTGTTGTGGGCCGGGTACTGGGTGCTGCGCGGCGCCGAGGGCCCGTACGCGCCGGGCGCGCAGGAGAGCACGGGTGCGGACGCGGTCGTCGTGCCCTACCGGCGCATCCTGCTGTCGGGCACCTGGCTCAGCGCCGCGCTCGGCGCGTTCGCCGCGTACTGGATGCTCAGCGCCGGCCTGACCTGGATGCCGGATTATCTGGAGGAGGTCGCCGGGCTGAGCCTGCACCGGGCCGGAACCGTGGTGACCCTCGCGGCACTGGCCAACGGCGTGGTCCTGGTGGGCCACGGACTGCTGGCCCGCCGCAGGAGCCGGCCACCGCTCGGCGCGGGCACCGGAGCGCTGATGTGCCTGGCCGCCGGCGCGGTGGCCCTGTTCGCCGTCACCGACGCCGTCCGGCTCAAGGTGCTGCTGATGCTCGGCCCCATGGCACTGGCCAACGTCATCCTGACCGTGGCCCAGACCGCCTGCGCCCGGATCACACCCGCCTCGCAGCGCGGCGTCGTGCTCGGCGCACTGGCCTTCGTCTACGCCCTCGCCGGAGTGCTGTCCCCCTGGACAGTCGGCCGGGTCGTCGACACTGCCGCCTCCGTGGAAGCCGGGTACCGGGCCGCGTTCCTGCTGACGGCCGCGCTGCTGGCCGTGACCGGGCTGCTGGCCGTATGGCGGCTGCGCCCCGAACGGGACGGACGGCGGCTGGCGGACGGGGCACCCGACGTAGACCGGCCGTCGTGGGTCCTCGACGCGGCTCCGGAGGCCACGAGCGGATCAGGAAAGGCATGATGAACGGCGGCGCGACAGGCACTGGCACGAACCCCCTCGCCCCCGCCCCCGAGGGCGTCCGCACCGCGGCGGACGTGGTCACACCCCGGAGCTGGTGGCCCAGCTCACCGAGGGCGTGACCGGCTCTGGGCGCACCGCCCACCACACGCCGTTCACCGGCGGGAAGCCGGCCGACCTGCCGGAGTCCACCCCCGAGGACGGGGCCAAGGCCTTCGATGCGGCCCGGGCCGCCCAGGCCTGTGGGCGCAGACGCCGGTGCGGCAGCGGGCGACCGTGCTGCTGCGCTTGCGCGACCTGATCCTTCGGCGTCAGGCCGGGGTGCTGGACCTGATCCAGCCGGAGACCGGCAAGGCCCGCCTGCACACCCACGAGGAGGTGCAGGCCGTCGCGGTCGCCGCCCGCCACTACGGCCGCAGGGCGCCGTCCTACCTGAGCGGCACGGGGGCGCCGTGCCGACCCTCACGCGCGTCACCGAACTGCGCCACCCGCGCGGGGTCGTCGGCCAGATCGCCCCCTGACGCACAGTTCCTTCGCGCCACGTGACCCATCGGCCTCATCCACACCACACCACCCCATGTCGTCGTCCGGAGGCGGTCGGCAGGGCGCGGTCGCGAGACCGGCCGTGCCGACGACGGCAACGGCGACGGCGACGGCGACGGCGCGGGACGGGAACGGATCGGTGTCCGCCGTCATGGCCCCGCGGCCGCCGTCTCCGCTCGCCGCCTTCAGGGCTTGATCGGCTTCACCTTCCTGTCGGAGCCGTTCACCCGCACGGTGATGTTCCCCTGGTTCCGTGCCCGGTCGGCCACGATCTTGTAGGAGGTGACCTTCCCGTCCCGCCATTCACAGCTGACCTCGTAGCCGCCGCGGGCGCGGAGCCCGGTGAAGGAACCCCTGGCCTTCCAGGCGTCCGGCAGGGCGGGCAGCAGGTGGATGACGTCGTCGTGGCTCTGCAGGAGCATCTCGGCCACGGCGCCGGAGATGCCGAAGTTGCCGTCCATCTGGAAGGGCGGGTGGTTGCAGAACAGGTTGGGCAGCGTGTTGTAGGTCAGCAGTCCGCGCAGCATGATCTGGGCGCGTTGCCCGTCACCGAGGCGGGCGAAGAGGGCTGCCCGCCAGGGCCAGGTCCATGAGCGGCGGCTGTCGCCCGACACCGTCGCGGCCGTGAACGGAACACCTTCCTTCTCGCCGCACCGGGCCTTGAGCGAGACGAGGGCGGCCGCCGCGAAGTCGGGTGTCTTCGGGGTGATCTGGCGGCCCGGGTAGACCGCGAAGAGGTGTGAGGTGTGGCGGTGGATGTCGGTGGGGCTGTCGATGTCCTCCTGCCACTCCTGCAACTGACCCCACCTGCCGATCTTGTTCGGCGCGAGGCGTGCCTGCATGTCCGCCACCTTGGCCCGGTAGGCGGGGTCGGCCTCGAGCGCCGCCTCGCAGTCGAGGTAGTTCTGGAACAGGTCCCAGATGATCTGCTGGTCGTACATGACGCCGTCCTCGCGCGGCCCGTGTTCGGGGGACCAGCCGTTGGGCGCGACGAGGAGTCCGTCCTCGCGCTCCTTAAGGTGGTCCTCCCAGAACTCGCAGATCTCCTTGATCATCGGGTACGCGACGGTACGGAGGTACCTCATGTCCTGGGTGAACGCCCAGTGTTCGTAGAGGTGTTGTGCGTACCAGGCGCTCGCGACGGTGTTCCACTCCCACGCGTTGCCGCCGAAGATGCTCTGGCTGGTGCGGGCGGTCCAGCCGCGTGTGTCCTTTCCGAAGGCGTTGCGGGTCGCCACGCGGCTGGGCACCGCCACCTGCTCGATGAACTCGATGAGTGCTTCGTGGCACTCCGGCAGGTTCGTCGTCTCGGCTCCCCAGTAGTTCATCTGGATGTTGATGTTGGTGTGGTAGTCGGAGGCCCAGGCCGGTGAGTTGCTGTCGTTCCACAGGCCCTGGAGGTTGGCGGGCAGGCCGTTCGGACGCGAGGAACTGATCAGCAGGTACCGGCCGTAGTCGAACATCGCCTGTTCGAGGGTCGGGTCCTCTCCGCCCGACGCGTAACGCGCCAGCCGGGCGTTGGTGGGCAGGGCGACGACGGCGTCGTCGGAGGTGCCCCAGTCGACGGAGACTCGGTTCATGAGCGCGCGCATCTCGGCGGCGTGCTCGTCGCGCAACTCGGTGTAGGACCGGGCGGACGCTCTGTCGAGTGTCCTGGCGATGACCGGTTCGGGATCGGTTCCGCGCCACCCGGCGGCGGCGTCGAGCTTGTAGTCGGTGCGAGCGTCGAGAAGCAGGGTCAGGGTGGTGCAGTCGGTGAATCGGAGCATTGATCCGTCGGCACTGAAGTGTCCGTCGGTGTCCACGACCTGGACGGTGCACGCGTGCTTGAGGCCGTTGCCCATGACTCCGCTGAAGGCGATCCGCCGGGCGTCGGCATCGACGGTCGTCGGGGCGCCTTGCTGCGCGGACGTCAGAGAGATGACCCCGGAGAGTCCCCGTTCCCTTTCCGACCTGTATCGGAAGATCATGACGTCGGCGGACCGGCTGGCGAAGGCCTCCCGCAGGACGCGCCGCCCCGGTGCGCCGAAGCGGGTGACATGGACACCATCCACGAAGTCCAGAGCACGCTGGTAGTCGACGACCGCGCGCTGCGTGCGCGTGTCGAACCCCCTGCCTTCCAGGGCGACTTCGGCGATCTGGAAGCCGGTGGACGACTCGCCGGGGGTGAACGTGAGCCGGTAGGTGCGGTAGGCCGTGCTGTTGGTGATCCGGAACGTCCGGGTCTCGCCGCGGTCGGTGAAGGGCGCTCCGGGGTTCTGCGTGTCGAGGGTCACCCAGGCCTGTCCGTCCTGCGAAGCCTCCAGCGCCCATCGCCGGGGATCGTCCTGCGGACGGTCCGGGGCCGCCGTCAACGCGTACGAGGTGACAGCGACCGCGCGGGGCAGGTCGGCCTGCCAGACGACCGCCGATGCGGCAGCGTCGACCCGCCAGACCGTCGCCGGATCGCGGTCCACCGAACACGAGATGTCCGCGGCCTGGGATCCGGCCCCGGCACCGGATCCCTCGGAATGCCCGCTCGGTGACGACAGATACATCGCGGCGCCCTGTAGGTCGACGCCGGACAGGCCGATCTCGCCCACCTGGAAGTGGCTGACCCCTGCCTTGGGGACGAAGTCGAACCGGTAGAAGCGGTACGACCCGCTGGTGGCGCAGGTGAACTCCTTCGTCTGGAAACGGCTCTCGAAGGGCGCCGCCAAAGTGCGGCTGTCCAGCGTGGTCCAGCTGGCGCCGTCGGCGGAACCGGACAGCGTCCACTCCTGCGGGTCGCGCTGCGGCACGTCGTTGGCACTCGTCAGACGGTAGGAGGCGACCGCGCCGGGTTCGGGGAGCTCGACCTGCCACTGCACCCTCGAACCGGGCCCGTCGATGCACCACTTGGTGCTCGCGTTGCCGTCGTACGACTTCTCCACGCCCTCCGACGAGGAGGTGCGGTACGGCCCCCCGGGGGCCGTGACCTTCGCGCGGTCGGCGAAGGTGACGACGACGTCGCCGAAGTTCCGGTACGAGCCGAAGCCGGTCATACCGGTGTCGAACGCACTGTCGGGCTTGCCCGCGAGCGCGTTGTCGTAGTTGTTGACCCCGCCCCACAGACTCTGCTCGTTGAACTGGATGCGCTCCTGGTCGGGGTCGGCGAACAGCATGGCGCCGAGACGGCCGTTGCCGATCGGCAGGGCCTGCGACTGCCAGTCCAGGGCGGGGACCGAGTACTTCAGCGCCTTGCGCGACAGGGCCGGCCACCGGACGGCCGCCGCCGCGGCGGAAGTGGCGGCGAAGGCCGGCCCCGCTGGGGTGCCGCCGGCCAGCTGAGTGATCAGGGGTGCGAGGGCGAGGGCGCCGCCCAGCTTCAGGACGCTTCTTCGCTGCGGATGGGACGCATGGGTCACGGCAAGATCTCCCAGCCATGGGTGTTCGACACGAGGGGAAGTGCAACCTCTTCGAGTCCTCCGAGGGGCACGTCATCTTTGCCGCGACATAGATCGGATGTCTAGGGGGCTGCAGCACCAACTCATGTGACTTCCACCGGCAGCACAACAAGCCATCTGGCGTGATGAGAAACGAACTTCCCGCACCTCGACTGCGTTTGGAAGCAGCAGAGGACAGCGAGGAGCTCCCCCAATACATCGGATGTCGAGCCACCTAGACTGGCCGTGCCGATGAACGCCAGGGCCGGCCCGCACGCCAACAGCCCACGACCCCGGCGCCGCCCCGCGCTCCTCCCCGTCCTCCGGTTCAGCGGCGACCGCCGGCCGCTCGTCGCGGATGGTGCCGGTCGCGCGGCGCAGCTTCGCCCGCAACCGGGTACCGGCGTGGGGTGCGCGCCGCCTCGGGGAAGGCCTCGTGTCTGGCGACTTCGCAGCGCTGGCCCCGCCAAGAATCGACAGAGGAGCACCGATGTGGACATGCCTCGCAATTCATCGACCGCGGATCGGCACCGGTCGGCGACGCAAGCACAGGGCACGACTACCACCCTCATTGCCAGAGGGCATCGACACCACGCCTCACATCGCGCCTCCCACCAGGCACTTTCCAACCACCCTTCCGTGACACGGAAACCGTATTGCGCCCCCACGCAGCCCTTCCCGACGATGTCGCCACGACCCAAAGACGGGAGCCGAACGCCCATGCCTCACATGACCGCCTTCGCCAGGAACCAGTGGTACAGCTAGCGGACCTTTCTGACCTGCGCTTATGCGAGGCGATGAGGCTGTGACCTGCTAGGACGGGTTGCAGAGGCGTTCGGAGGCAGTCAGAGGAAATCGCTCTGATTCGACCCCGGTTCGACCCGGGTCGCTCGGAGGCAGTCAGAGGCATCAGCCCCTGAAACTGGCCTTTGAGGGACCGGAGTTGGCCGGTGTGGATCACGAGTGGGCGACTTTGGCGGTGCTCTGTTTCGATCTCGGTCGAGCTGCGATGGGGACGCCTGCCTCCGCTCGGGGCCGGGCTTACGAGGGCTTCCAGGACGGCCATCCTGGGGACCTTGCCGGCGCCGATGGAGGTCGGTTCCGGACACCACCCGTGGTTTTAGCGGGCCTGGGTGGCGTCCACGTCTTTGCGAGACGACCCCACCGTGACAGACAGCACTCATCACGCCCTCTCTCAACGAAACTCCACCGCATTCCGCGGCATTGTCGGCCGCGCCCAACTGCCGTCGGCCGCGACCGATCTCATTCTGCTCGGAGACCTCACCGGCCGCTACGCCACCGGCAGTTACAGCCGGCTCTCCTCCGACGGGCGGACCGTGATGCCGCGCGGGGACCGCCAGGGCGCAGCCGAGCACGGCCACCGGATCACCGCGGCCATCGCCTGCCACGTCGCCCGCGCCGGCGGCAGCATCGACCAGCTCACTCAGCTCCTGCTGCACCCCGACCACGAAGGCGGACGGCACACCCGCAGCATCGCGCTGCGCTCCGGGCAGGCACGCGCCCTGGACTACATCGACCGGGTCTGGACCAGCGCTGCCAAGACGATCAGCATCACCGCGGCACTGAGCTCCCGGCACGACGCGTACGAGGTCCTCGCATCACTGCGCGACCGGATCGAGACGACACCGTGGCGTGGTGAGCGAGGACGGACCGCGCTGCGGGTGCTGCGGGCGCACCTGAACTTCGCCGAGATCGCGGGCGGCCCCCTGCACCACTCCAGTGAGCGGCAGACCGCGGAGGAAGCCGGAGTCTCCCGCACGACGCTACGGGTCGTCTACGAGGCGATCCTGAAGCCGGGAGGGTGGTTGCGGCGTCTGCGGGTGGGTCATGGCCGGGAGGGCTCGACCTGGTACCTGGGCGACGGCAACATCGCGGGTCACGCTGACCCGGCTCTGTTGTCTCGTTTCCGGTCCACTCAGTTCCCCCCCGACCCGGCACTTGGGGAGTGGACCACCTCTGAGACGGCCACAACGGCCGACATCGACTCCACCGTCCTCAGCCGACTCATGGGCCACGACGCCTTCGCCCACCACGGCCTCGGCAGCGCCGCCCTCGTGATCATCAGCGCCCTGCATGTGCGCCCGGACCAGACGGTCATGGAGCTCGTCGGTACCTCCTCGGTCTCTCGCGCCACCACCTACCGGACCCTGAAACGCCTCGCCGACCACGGCCTCGTCCAGCACACCGGGGAGACCTGGACCCTCGCACCGCGTGCGCTGGAGGGATTCGGCATCCGCCTCCCGGACGCCGACACCGGCCACACCGCAGCGCCGGCACAGGGCTGGGACAGGGTCGCCGAGCTACACGGCACCTGGGGCGGCGCGGCGCGGCGCAAGGCCCTGCACGCGGCCGAGCGGGCGGCCTACCAGGAGGCACTGGACCGGCTTGCGGAACACCGCAGCAGGGCTCTCGTGATCGTCCGCGACGGCCGTCAGGTCCTGGTACCCATGCCGCATCCCGACGAGGTCCCGCCAGCGTGGGACGCCCCAGACGGGCGGGTCCTCGACCCGGCCACAGGACATCCGGCCGCCGACTGGCGGGTCGCCACCGACGGCCGCCTGATCCTCATCACCCCCGCAGACCAGCGCAGTTACGACGAGCTGGCCGCTGCCCATGCCGAAGCCCTCAGCGAATGGGAGTCCGTCGCATGAACCCACGCCCCCCACTCACCTCCGACGCAAGCGACGCGGTGACGCCCCAGTCCCTGCGCGAGCAGTACGAGTCCGGTGCCGCGGTCGACGAACTCGTCGCCGCCAGCGGCCTGTCCTACGGCACCGTCCTCAACCGGCTGCACGACGCCGGGACCGAGATGCGCACGCCGTGGCAGACCCGCAGGATGCGCCAGGACCCACAAGCCCGCAAGCGACTCGCAGCCCACCTGCGCACTCTCTACGAGCAGCACGGCGCGACCCTCACCGAACTCGCGGCAGGCGCCGGGGAGACGAGACGTGCTGTCCGGCGCCTGCTGATCGAGGCCGGCGGCACCGTGCGCACCACCCAACAGACGCTGCGGATACGTGCCGCAGCCCGGGCCACTGAACGGCACAAGCTCGCGCTGTCCCTGCGGGCCCGGTACGAGGCCGGAGCCACGGTGCCGGCACTCGCCACGGAGTGCAGCTACTCCATCGCCACCGTCTACCGGCTCCTGCACCAAGCAGGCACCCCCATGCGGCCCCAACACCGCCACGGCCCCACTCCCCGCGAGAGGGAACGGCCATGAGCACACCCGACCAAGCTCTCCATCGCTCCGCCCACCAAATTCCTCAGCTGCGCCGCCTCTCCGAAGGCCATCCCGGCTGCAGCCACGGCGCGCGGGCACCTCCCCTGTCCGCACGCCGACGTGCCTACCGAACAGCTCCGCACGAGACAACGCCCCTTCCCGATTCAGGAGATCAAGCACACGTGAACGAGAACACCCGTCACAAGACCCTGGCCGCCGCCACAGAACACGTCTGGGACGCGTTCGTGATCGTCGTCGGCATGCTCAAGGGCGGCACCGGCAAGACCACCTCGGCCTGGTTCATCGCCCTCTACTACGCCGTCGTCCTCGGCCTGCCCACGCTGCTGCTGGACGCCGACGCGACCAGCCAGTCCGCCTACGACTGGTTCAAGGTCGCCCAGGCCGCCGGCTTCGAGGTCCCGGCCAACCTGGTTGTCGAGCGGTACCCGTTCGACGACATCGCCGAGTACATCCGTACCAAGCGCGCCGAGTTCGGCGCGATCGTGGTCGACGCCGGCGGCGGCAGCGCCCGGATCTTCCACGAGGCTGTCACCGAGGCGAACCTGCTGCTCGTACCGGTCGCCCCCACCAAGATCGAACGCCGCAAGCTCGTGGCCACCTTCGACGAAGCCGAGCGCGCCGCCGCCCGCAACACCCGCGACGTCGCCGCCCACGTCGTGATGGTCAAGGCCGACGACCGCACCAGCCTGCCCCGCACCGCCAAGGACAACCTGCTGGAGCCCACCCAGGGCGAAGGCATCGGCCCGGACCGCGACGAGCCCTTCCCCCTCGCCGAGACCACCATCCACTCCTGGGTCCACTACATGGAGGCCTTCGGCGAGATCCCCACCGAACTGAGCGAGTACGCCGAACTGATGAAGGAGCTCACGGCATGAGCGAGCGCATGAAGCCCCCCACCCGCCGCACCGGCCGCACCCTGGGCGGGGCCAAGAAGACGGCACCGCCGCCGCCTCCCCCGGCCGCCGAGCTCACCCCGGAGCAGTACGCCGCCGAACAGACCACAGCCGAAGGAGACGGCCCTCCCCCTGCCAGCGAGCCGCACGTACAGCCCGCTCCTTCCGCCGTTCCGGTCGGGGCATCGGCGCAGGGTCGTACCGAGGCGGCGCCCGAAGTGGCGCAGACCTCCGCCCAGCCAACCGTCGAGGCCTCGCCGAGCGCCCAGGTCCTGGAGCCAGCAGCCAGTCAGCCAGTTCGCCCGGCTGTCGCCCCCGAGGCGGGAACAGAGTCCGCGGGGATTCCGGTGGAACGGCAGGTGACACCTGTGGTCCCGGCTCCCGAGCGTGCAGCACCTGCGCTCCAGCCGACGCAGCCGACCGGACCTGTTGAGCAGCACAGCCCGTCCGCAACTCCTGGCGCAGCCTCGGGCGCCGAGGTGGCGCTTCGCCCGGCAGTTCCTCCGGCGGCAGGCGGCAACGGGTTCCCGGTGAGGACCGATGTTCCACGGGCTCACCAGGAACAGAACGCTCGATCACAGGCAGCGCCCAGCGAAGGAACACCGTGGGCTCAGGGATCCGGCCGTCCCAGGGACATTCCTGAGACCGCCGTCGTTCTCAACCAGCGCATCATCGCGCGCGAGAGCCTCGACTCGTCGGTCCCCGCTGCGCTGAAGCTGAAGAAGCGGATCAAACGCTTCGCACTGGACAACGAACTCGATCACCTGCCCATCGGCGACATCGTCTCGGTCGCGCTGGACGAGTGGCTCACCGCCCGCGGGTTCTAAGCCCGACTGCAGTGCACGAGGGGCGGTCGCCCCATGCCGAGGTGCGGCCGCCCCTCGTGCCGACTATTCCAATAGCCCAGTAGGCGGATAGCTATCCGCCTAGCCGAACCGACCGGAGCAGCTCTCGTGCCTGATCACTCCCCCTACGCCCGCCGACTGCGCGAAATCGCCGACGCGCTCGACGCCGAGTTCCAGCCAACCGACGACGCTCTCACCCCGCACCAGGACACCCTGAACATCATCAAAGACCGGCACACCAAACGAGGGCAGCTCAACCACGCCGTCCCTGAAGTTCTTCAGTTCCAGCGCCGGATCCGCCGGTGCAACGCCGACACCGACATCCCTCACGGTGACATCGTCGCTCTCGCCCTTGACGCCTGGCTTCGTGCAAAGGGCTACCCACCGGATCTCAAACCGCCGGGGCCGGAAGTCCTTTAACCAGCCGTCTCACAGCGGAAGCCACTGGGGCACCGTACGTCACGGTGAGGTTGGCTCTGCCCATCACTCCAGGTCCCGTTCAGTCCTCTGCGGGGTGCCCTGGCGAATCTTCATGTCCGCCCCCAGCCGGGCGATGACGCTCGATTCGACATAGGGGTGTTGGCCTTGGTGGTAGTCGTCTCGTAGCTGCATTCGTTCGTACCAGTGCCACACGATCAGCTCAAGGTCGTGCTCCATCAGGAAGTTCTGGAGGAACGCCTTCCTCACCAGAATCGCCCGGCTGTCATTCCCAAGTTGTTCGTAGTGGGTAAACATGGGCGCGCCGGCAGAGTCGAGCCAGCTGGGCCTCGCATATCGAAGGTCAATCCCGCGGCCTGTTGGATGAAGGTCGCGGGCAGGACAACACTTGCGGCGACCTTCGTCGACCTCCTCCCCCGCCCGCTGCGGGAACGGCTCGTCGGCAGCTTCACCATCTACCGCGAGCCCGCGGCCCCCGCGGACGTCAAGGAGAAGGTACGGGAGGGTCTCACAGGCCACGCACACGGCGAACTCCCGGCGCGACTCAGGCCCCGGTGCCGGGGCGTACGCACTCCAACGGCACTGGGGCCCGGTCGTGGTCAGACTGGGATACGGATCTTCAGGCGCTGCTTCGGATGCCGCGCATCGTTCCACTGCGGTTGGTCCTGCTCCCTCGCCAGCCGCCGTCGGCGCATCATGACGAACGGCAGGGCGGTCAGCAGGCCGAGCGCCGCGGCGTAGAGGCCATACGGCCACGGCCAGCTCAGCCCGAACAAACGGTCGAGCGATACGCCGCCCGGTCCGGTGAACGCGACTCCGAGCGCCGTGACCGCGTAGAGCAGCGGGGTCTCGTAGCCGCCGTTCTGCACCCACAGGCCGTTTCGCATGTGTGTGGCGGCCGCGGCGGTCATCGTGCCGACGATGATGGCGGCGGCGAGCGGGGTCAGCAGGCCCAGTGTCAGCAGCAGGCCACCGGTCAGCTCGGCGAGGCCGGCCAGAAGAGCCAGGCGACGTCCTGGCCGGTAGCCGACGCTGTCGAAGAAGGCGCCCGTGCCGGCGAGCCCGTGCCCGCCGAACCAGCCGAAGAGCTTCTGGGCGGCGTGCCCGATGAGCAGCATTCCGACGATGACACGAATGAGGAAGAGTCCGACAGCCATCATTGCCCCTCCTTCACACGTCCCATAATTCCCTGATTGCGGGGATGCGAATGATTC
Source organism: Streptomyces aurantiaciflavus (assembly GCF_049808595.1). NCBI lineage: Bacteria > Bacillati > Actinomycetota > Actinomycetes > Kitasatosporales > Streptomycetaceae > Streptomyces > Streptomyces aurantiaciflavus. The sequence goes on from NZ_JBNCAQ010000006.1 coordinate 56,285, forward strand.
CCTGATTGAGGGGTGCGAACGTCACGCGCGTCGGGCCATCAGGTCCTCAGACCTGCGCGGTCCAGGCATGCGCCGCTCTGGTGTCGGCGTCTGGTGCCGCTCCGCGGTACCAACTGTGCTGACTGGCGCGGGGCTTCCTCGCAGGGGCCGCGGGATCACATCCGTGATCAGGTCATCCAATGTGGTCCCGGGCTTACCGAACCTCTCGAAGGCGTCCCCCCACCACTCGAAGATCTGCCCGCACCTCAACAGGGCTTGCCAGCACCTCTTGAGGACCGATGACGCTACGGACAGGAACATCACCATCACCCCATTCGGAGAGGAATGTCCATCTCAAGGACGAGGAATACAACCGCAAGGCCCGTGGGGGCTGATGCGCCCCGTTGGGCGTTGGTAGGCCGGGTCACCCACCTCCGCTGGCCGTTGCTCGGCACGAGCACACCTCATGTGCGGACAGGCGATGAGGCCGCAAGCCGGACCCGGCCGAACAGCAGGGCGTATCCGGGCGGGAGCAGACGGATGATGCGCTCTGTGAGCTCGTCACCCGCAGCGTCCGCCACCACGCTCAGGACCGAGCTGACGTCCCAGCGGGCAGTCGTGGGAGTGGCTCCATCGATCCGGGCCGCCACACTGTCGACGAACTGCGCACCGGTCAGCGGTTTGATGACGGGTACCTGCTCGGCAATGACCGCGGCGGCCTCGACAGGCAGCCGCTTGACCAGATCGGCCTTCGCGGGACCGGTCAGGTGCCCGCCCAGTGTGGAGAGCACGATCTTTATGATCCGCTCGGCCTCCTTGGTGGTGGAGTACCCCCCGCGCTCGCGCACTTCCTCCACGAGTTCACTCCATCGCATCTCCGGTATCCCTTCCTTCATTCTGTTCGCCGGTCTCCGGGCCAAAGGCGCCGACGACGATGTCAGACGGTGCATGCAGGAGGGGGGCCGGCTGCCGGCCCCGGCAGTACAAAGCGAGGGCTCCTACCGGGAGCCGGTGCAGCCCGTTTCAGGCGTCGATCCGCTTCGGAGGCTCGCCACCCGAGATCTGGATCTTCCGCGACTTGGCTTGCTCGGCCACCGGGATGCGGAGCGTAAGGACCCCGGCGTCGTACGAGGCGTCGATCCGCTCGGTGTCGAGGCTGTCGCCGAGGAACAGCTGGCGCCTGTACGTCCCGGTCGGGCGCTCGGCTGCGATCAACTGTGCCGCATCCGGTGCCGGCGAGCGGCGGTCAACGCGGACGGTGAGGATGTTCCGGTCGACGTCGAGGTCGATGGCCTCGGGGTCGACGCCCGGGATGTCGAAGTGGACCACGAATGCGCCATCCGCGCGGTATGCCTCCATCGGCATGGCGGTGGGCCAGGATCTCGTACCGAGCGCCTGCTGGGTGGGTCGATCCAGTTCACGGAACGGGTCGGTACGCATGAGCATCACTGGTCATCTCCTTTCGAACGACGGATCCGGTCTGCGATGCCCGTACACCATTCATATAGCTCAGAGAAGAAAACTTGACAAGCATGGGCTCATATTTCCCTGGCCTGGACGGCTCTCGTGCCTCTTGCGGAGGGAAGCCGGGCCGGTGCCCTGGGAGGGTCTTCTCCACCCACGGGCGCAGGACGCCCACAGGTGCCGCGTCTGTCTGCCACGCGATGACCTGCCCTTTGTGGAGCACCAGCAGGGTGGGCACCATCTGTACCTCGAATAGCCGGGCGGCTGGGGGACTGGTCGACATCAACTTTGACCAATGTGATGTGTCCGGCGAGGTCAAAGGCGACCATTCGACTGCCTGACTGACCCGCTGCGCCGACCCCTCCGGGTATCCGCGATCAGCTCCGCCCATCCAGGATGATCTTCCATACGCGCGTTGCCACCTGCAGATTGAGCCGGGTGTCCACATCCGCCAGGTCGCGGTCAGCGATCTCACGGATGCGCTGCAGCCGGTAGCGCAGGGTGCTGCGGTGGACCGTCAGCGCGGCGGCCGCATCGTCGTAGTTGCCTCCGCAGTCGAAGTAGCGCGAGAGCGTTTCCACCAACTCCGTGTCGTGCCCTGCGTCGTAGTCGATCAGCTGGCCGAGCCACTCTCGCACGAAGCCTTCGAGTTCCCGGAGATCGTTGCCGGGCCCCAGTATCCGGTACAGCCCGAGGTCGTCGAAGAACGTCGTCCCGCTGCGCTGGCGGGAGTTCTGCCGCACCTCCAGGGCCCGCAGTGCCTCCTGATAGCAGCGGGGAACGCCGTCCGGGGAGTCGCAGCGGGTGCTCACCCCGATCGCGCCGTCGGGCCTCCCCAGCTCATGGGCCAGCGCCGCGTGCACCGCATCGTGGTCGGGCCTCGCTTCGGTCAGCAGAACCACGCGGTCACCGCGACGGGTGATCAACGGACGGGCCGCCGTCGTGGCCATTGCGTGCTCGACGGCCCGGGTGAAGGAGTCGTCTGCGGCGTTGCCCGGCCAGTGCACCACGACCACGTAATGGGTACGTTGCAGGTCGTGGCCGAGGGCTTCGGCCCGGGAGTAGGCGCTCTTCTCGTCAGTGCCCTCCAGCAGGTCGTCGATCAGCTGGCGGCGCAGCCGCAGTTCGACCTCGGTGAGCTCGCGCATATGCAGGAGCTCCTGAGCGAGCACGCGCTGGGCGTGATCCAAGGCGAACATGGTGTGCTCGTCGGCCGTCGCCTCGGGGTCCTCGAGGGCGAGTACGCCGAGGACGTCGCCTCGTGGCCGGGCCAGGGCGATCAGCCGGGCCTTGACCCTGACCGGGCCAGCCTCGCGCGCGACCTGGCGCAGCATCTCTTCCTGGTAGGTCGGGGACCGCACCGGATGAGGGGCGGGCTGGCCGGGACCGGCCCAGGACCTCAGGTTGCCGAACTGGTCCTCGATGAGCGCTGACAGCCCGGTGAGCTCGTACAGCGCTTGGGTGATGGCGTCCTCGCCGCCGCCCCGGGCAGCGACACGGGCGAGGGTCTCGTGCACGGTCTTCTGCAGGTGCAGCTCGGAGCGCATCGTGTCCAGCTGCCGCAGTGCGGTGTCCCGTTCGGTGCGGAGTCGGCTCAGTTCGCCGGCGTTGTCGTGCTGCGAGGCGCGCGTGGCCGCCAGTGACAGGGCCGCCGATGTGAGTCCCACGAGGGTCGAGAGGAGGAAGTGCCCCTGCTCATCGGGTCCGGAGTGGGAGGAGACCACGATGTAGCCGAGCAGACCGCCGGCCCCACGCAGGCCGAAGGCCCAGTTCCAGGACCGCTCCGGAAGGGATACGGAGCCGTCAGCCTCGCCCAACTCTTTCATGCGTGCGTCGTCGATCGTTGGCGCTCCCGCGTCGTGGCCGGGGACGCGAGACAGACCGTCGCCCGTCGCGAGGTATCCGGCCTCGGCGTTGTAAGGACCAAGGGCACTGACGTGCCGCATGGCCAGACGCACGATCTCACTCTGCTCCGTGCAGGTGAAGAGGGTGCGGGACAGCACCAGCAGCCCGTGCGGATCCAGCACCGCGAGCGGACGGGGGTCGCGCCGTTCGGTGCCCGCGGTGTCGCTCGGGAGACGGGACACTTCCCGGCCGGAGACGTCAGAGGACAACCTCTGTGACGGACGGCGGGCCATAGATCACTCCGTTCTCCGGTCTTCGGAGGCGATCGAGTGAATCGTGGGATCCACGCCTTTGCGAGCCCCACGTACCCAGCCTGGGCAAGGTCATCCGGCTTATCAGGATGTGGCCTTGTTCTCCTGGAGTGACTCACTGCGTCGATTCCTGACCTGCCGGGTGCAGGCGGAGCGCGCTGCTCTCTTGCAACTCTGGGCCTGTCAGGGATCGCCGGGGCGCACCGGTGGCCGTGGCAGGAAGGACTGGCTGATGAACGAGCAGGTCCGCAGGACCATCGCCTCGTACACGACCTACCAGGAGGCGGAACGCGCCGTCGATCACCTGTCCGATCAGGGTTTTCCCGTCGAGAGGGTGGCCATCATCGGGCAGGACGTGCGCCTGGTCGAGCAGGTGACCGGCCGCATGGGACATGGCGGGGCCGCGCTGCAGGGCGCGGCGAGCGGTGCCCTGCCCGGCGCGCTGATCGGGTGGATCTTCGGGCTGCTGAACTGGTTGGACCCGGTCGTGTCGGGGCTGCTCCTCGCCTTGTACGGGCTGGTCTTTGGAGCACTTGTCGGTGCTCTGCTCGGCCTGCTGGTGCACGCGGCCCAGCGTGGCCGCCGGGACTTCGCGTCGGTGAGCTTCATGCAGCCCAGCCGGTACGACGTCGTCGCCGACGAAGCGGTCGCCGACGAGGCGGTGCAGCTACTGGCCGAGTTGCCCAGCGGGACCGGTACCGGCACAAGCAGCGGGGCTTGGAAGAGCAGCCGCCCGCGAAGCGGTCCCGCCGTCACCTGATCGAGTGCGGAAGACCGGGCGCGACTCCGAGGGCGAACGGGGCCGCCCGTCGCGGAAGGAGTTCCTCATGGCCAAGGCAGTAGGCATCGACCTGGGCACCACGAACTCGGTGATCGCCGTCTGGGAGGGCGGCGAGTCGGCGGTCGTTCCCAACAGCGAGGGCAACCGCACGACGCCGTCCGTGGTGGCCTTCACCGACACCGGCGAGCGCCTGGTGGGCCAGCTGGCCCGCCGACAGGCGATCCTCAACCCCAAGGGCACCATCTACTCGGCCAAGCGGTTCATCGGCCGGCACTTCGACGAGATCTCCGAAGAGGCCAAGGCCGTCGCGTACGACGTGGTCGAGGGAGACGGCGGCGCCGCCCGCTTCAAGGTGCGCGACAAGCTCTACGCGCCTGAGGAGATCAGCGCGCAGGTGCTGCGCAAGCTCGCCGACGACGCCTCCAAGCAGCTGGGCGAGCGGGTCACGGAGGCGGTCATCACGGTGCCCGCCTACTTCAACGACGCCCAGCGCACCGCTACCAAGGACGCCGGACGGATCGCCGGCCTGGAAGTGCTGCGGATCATCAACGAGCCGACCGCGGCCGCTCTCGCCTACGGCATGGACAAGAAGCAGCACGAGACGGTGCTCGTCTTCGACCTGGGCGGTGGCACCTTCGACGTCAGCATCCTCGATGTCGGCGACGGCGTGGTGGAGGTACGGTCCACGGCGGGTGACAGCCATCTGGGCGGCGACGACTTCGACCGACGGCTGGTCGACCAGCTCGCCGACGGCTTCCAGAAGGAGAACGGCATCGACCTCCGCCAGGATCCGCAGGCCCTGCAACGCCTGTTCGAGGCCGCCGAGAAGGCCAAGACCGAGCTCAGCTCGGTGACCCAGACACAGGTCAGCCTGCCGTTCATCACGGCCGACGCCTCCGGGCCCAAGCATCTGACCACGACGATCATGCGGTCCACGTTCGAGCAGATCACCGGCGACCTTGTGGAGCGCTGCCTGGGCCCGGTGCGGCAGGCCATGGACGACGCCAAGGTCAGTGACAGCGACATCGACGAGGTCATCCTCGTCGGCGGCTCCACACGCATCCCCGCCGTCCAGGCCCTGGTGCGGAGGCTGACCGGCGGCAAGGACCCCAACATGAGCGTCAACCCCGACGAGGTCGTGGCGATGGGCGCCGCGATCCAGGCCGGGGTCCTCAAGGGCGAGGTCAAGGATGTCCTGCTGCTCGATGTCACCCCGTTGTCACTGGGCGTGGAGACACGCGGTGGCGTGATGACGAAGATCATCGAGCGGAACACCACCATCCCGGTGCGCCGCACCGAGACCTTCTCCACCGCCGAGGACAACCAGCCCGCTGTCGATGTCGTCGTCCTGCAGGGCGAGCGTGAGAGGGCGGCCGACAACCGGGTCCTGGGTCGCTTCCAGCTCACCGACATCCGCCCCGCGCCGCGCGGCGAGCCGCAGGTCGAGGTCACCTTCGACATCGACGCCAACGGCATCCTCAACGTCACCGCGCGGGACAAGGACACCGGCAAGGAGCAGGGCATCACCATCAGCGAGAGCTCCAACCTGGACCGAAGTGAGGTCGAGCGGATGGTCCAGGAGGCCGAGCGTAACCGCGGCGAGGACCAGGCCCTGCGCGAGGCCGTCGACGCCCGCAACGAACTGGACGCCATCGCCTACCAGGTCGAAAAGCGCCTCGGCGAACTCGGCGACGCCGCGCCCGCACACGAGAGGGCCCGCGCCGAGATGCTGGTGGCCGAGGCCCGCGAGGCGGTCAAGAACGAGGCCGGGGTGGACAAGGTCCGGCCGCTGACCTCCGAACTCCAGCAGGTCTTCGCCGGGCTCGCGGCCCACCAGGCGGGAGCCGCAGCGGGTGGCCCGGCGGGCACCGGCTCACCGGACGGATCCGGTACCGGCGGGGCCGCGCCAGGCGGCGCCGGGGACGACGACGTGATCGACGCCGAGTTCGACAAGGGCTGAGGTGCCCGCCATGCCCATCCCACCCCGGGACCGAGAGCCCGACCCGCCGCCCGAAGGCGCCGTACAGCCGCCGCGCGGGGACCTTGAGCAGTCCGGACCGCCCGCCGAGGAGGCCGAGCCGGGGCCCGACGCCGCATCCGGCACCGCCGCACCCGAGGACGAGTACGCGGCCGCGCTGCGAGAGGCCGAGGACCGCTGGCGCCGCGCCCTGGCCGACCTCGACAACCTGCGCAAACGCCACGCCAGGGAACTGGAGCGGGAGGCCGCGGCCGAACGCGCCCGTACGGCTGCGGCCTTCCTGCCCGTCGTCGACAACCTGGAACTTGCCCTGAGCCACGCGGCCGCCGACCCCGGTGCGATTGTCGAAGGTGTCCGGGCTGTGCGTGACCAGGCCGTGAACGTCCTGGAGCGGCTGGGCTACCCGCGCCACGCAGAACGGGGCGTGTCGTTCGACCCGGCCCGGCACGAGGTGGTCGGCGTGGTCCAGGATCCCGACGCCGATCCGAACACCGTGGTCCAGGTGCTGCGACCCGGTTACGGGGAGGCCGAGCGGCAGCTGCGGCCTGCCGCCGTGACTGTCGCGAAGCGGGAGTGACCGTCCATGGCACGCGACTTCTACGAGGTGCTCGGCGTTGCGCGCACCGCCGACCGGGACGAGATCCAGCGGGCTTACCGCACCCTGGCCCGCAGGTACCACCCCGACGTCAACAAGGACCCCCAGGCGGAGGAGCGGTTCAAGGAGATCAATGAGGCCTTCAGTGTCCTGTCCGATCCGGAGCAGCGAGCCCGGTACGACCGCTTCGGCGAGGACTTCCGGAAGGTCCCGGAGGACTGGGAGGAGCGGGTCGCCGCCGGTGCCGGAGCCGGAAGCGGCTTCTGGGGGACCACCGGCGGCGGTCCCCGGGTGAGGTACTCCACGGCAGGCTTCGGGGGCGAGGGGGTCGATGTCGAGGATCTGTTCGGCTCTCTGTTCGGCGGCGCCGGGCGGATGCGTGTGCCCGGCGCCGACCAGGAGGCCGAACTGCCGCTCACCGTCGAGGAGGCCTATCGGGGCGGCCGCCGTACGGTCACCCTCGCCGGGCCGGCCGGGCAACGGCGCTACCAGGTGGACGTGCCGCCCGGCACCACCGACGGGCAGCGCATCCGGCTGGCCGGGGAGGGCGGGCGTGGGAGCGGCGACGACGCTCCCGCCGGGGACCTGTACCTGAGGGTGCGGATCCAGCCGCACCCCGAGTTCCGCCTCGACGGCCGGGACGTCCACGTAAGGCTTCCGGTCACCCCGTGGGAGGCGGCGCTGGGCGCGACCGTGCCGGTTCGCACGCCGAGCGGTGCCACGGCGAAGGTGACCGTGCCCGCCGGGTCCTCCAGCGGACGGCGCCTGCGGCTGCGCGGCGAGGGCATGCCGGGCCCTCGCGGCGCGAACGGAGACCTGTACGCGGAGCTGCGGATCATGGTGCCGCCCCGGCTGAGCGACCGGGAGCGCGAGCTGCTGGAGGAACTTGCCGCTGTCTCCTCGTTCGACCCCAGGAGGACCTGATGAGCGACCGACCGGCCGAGGCCCGCCCGTCCCACGCACGCACGCACGAGGTGGGCGTGCAGTACGCGATCGTGCCCGTGCCCAGGCTCTCCCTGGAGACCGTGGCCCGCCGCTCAGGCCTCCATCCCGACCTGATCCGTCGGTTCGTCGCCCTCGGACTGGTGGACGCCGGCCGTGACGCCTCCGGACGGCTGGTGTTCGCCCCCACGGCCCCGGCCGCCCTGGCCCGCGTCCAGCGGCTGCGCACCGGGCTGTGCCTGAACTACGCATCCCTCGGTCTGGTGCTCGACCTGCTCGACCGCATCAGCTTGCTCGAAGCCGCGCTGCGGCGTGCAGGCGTGAGGAGTGATCTACCACCATGGACATGAACCGCCTGACACAGAAGTCCCAGGAAGCCCTGCAGGAGGCCCAGAGCGCCGCAGGCCGCCTGGGCCACACCGAGGTCGACGGCGAGCATCTGCTCCTCGCCCTCCTCGACCAGGAGGAGGGCCTGATCCCGCGGCTGCTGCAGCAGGCGGGCACCGAGCCCGAGGAGTTGCGTGCGGCCGTACGCGAGGAGCTCTCCCGCCGGCCCAAGGTGACCGGCCCGGGCGCGGCACCGGGGCAGGTCTTCGTCACCCAGCGCCTGGCCCGGCTGTTGGACGCGGCGGAGCGGGAGGCCAAACGTCTCAAGGACGAGTACGTGTCCGTGGAACACCTGCTGCTGGCCCTGGCCGAGGAGGGCTCGGCGACCGCCGCCGGGCGCATGCTGAAGGAGCACGGCGTGACCCGGGAGTCCTTCCTCGGCGCGCTCACCCAGGTCCGCGGCAACCAGCGCGTGACCTCCGCCAACCCCGAGGTGGCCTACGAGGCCCTGGAGAAGTACGGCCGCGATCTCGTCGCCGAGGCCAGGACCGGGCGCCTCGACCCCGTCATCGGCCGGGACGCCGAGATTCGCCGCGTCACCCAGATCCTCAGCCGCAAGAGCAAGAACAACCCTGTCCTGATCGGCGACCCCGGCGTCGGCAAGACCGCCATCGTGGAGGGTCTGGCCCAGCGCATCGTGCGCGGTGACGTGCCCGAAGGACTGCGCGACAAGACGGTGTTCGCCCTCGACATGGGCTCGCTCGTGGCGGGCGCCAAGTACCGCGGCGAGTTCGAGGAGCGCCTCAAGGCCGTGCTGAGCGAGGTAAAGGCCGCCGAGGGGCGGATCCTGCTCTTCGTCGACGAGTTGCACACGGTTGTCGGCGCGGGCGCCGCCGAAGGTGCCATGGACGCGGGCAACATGCTCAAGCCCATGCTGGCACGCGGTGAACTGCACATGATCGGCGCGACCACCCTGGACGAGTACCGCAAGCACATCGAGAAGGACGCCGCCCTCGAACGCCGCTTCCAGCAGGTCCTGGTCGACGAACCCAGCGTGGAGGACACCATCTCCATCCTGCGCGGCCTGCGTGAACGCCTGGAGGTCTTCCACGGTGTCAAGATCCAGGACACGGCGCTGGTCGCGGCGGCGACGCTCTCCCACCGCTACATCACCGACCGGTTCCTGCCCGACAAGGCCATCGACCTCGTCGACGAGGCCTGTGCCCGGCTGCGTACGGAGATCGACTCCATGCCCGCCGAACTCGACGAGGTCACCCGCCGGGTGACCCGCCTGGAGATCGAGGAAGCGGCCCTGTCCAAGGAGACCGACGCCGCCAGCAAGGCCCGCCTGGAGGAGCTGCGCAGGGAACTGGCCGACCTGCGCGGCGAGGCCGACGCCAAACACGCCCAGTGGGAGGCCGAACGGCAGGCGATCCGCCGCGTGCAGGAACTGCGCCAGGAACTGGAGCAGGTCCGCCACGAAGCGGAGGAGGCCGAACGCGCCTACGACCTCAACCGCGCCGCCGAACTCCGCTACGGCCGCCTCCAGGACCTGGAACGCCGGCTCGCAGCAGAGGAGGAACAACTGGCCGCCAAACAAGGGCAGAACCGGCTGCTGCGCGAGGTCGTCACCGAGGAGGAGATCGCCGAGATCGTCGCCGCCTGGACCGGCATCCCCGTCTCCCGCCTCCAGGAGGGCGAACGCGAGAAACTGCTGCGCCTCGACGAGATACTGCGCGAGCGCGTCATCGGCCAGGACGAGGCCGTCAAGCTCGTCGCCGACGCCATCATCCGGGCCCGCTCCGGCATCCGCGACCCTCGCCGCCCCATCGGCTCGTTCATCTTCCTCGGCCCCACCGGCGTCGGGAAGACCGAGCTGGCCAAGACCCTCGCCCGGGCCCTGTTCGACTCCGAGGAGAACATGGTCCGCCTCGACATGAGCGAGTACCAGGAGCGGCACACCGTCAGCCGGCTCATGGGGGCCCCGCCGGGATACGTCGGCTACGAGGAAGGCGGCCAGCTCACCGAGGCCGTACGCCGCAAGCCGTACTCGGTCGTGCTGTTCGACGAGATCGAGAAGGCACACACCGATGTCTTCAACACGCTGCTGCAGATCCTCGACGACGGCCGCATCACCGACGCCCAGGGCCGCACCGTCGACTTCCGCAACACCGTGATCATCATGACGTCCAACATCGGATCCGAGCACCTCCTCGACGGCGCCACCGCCGAGGGTGAGATCAAGCCGGACGCCCGTGCCCTGGTGATGGGCGAACTGCGCGGGCACTTCCGCCCGGAATTCCTCAACCGCGTCGACGACATCGTGCTGTTCAAACCGCTCGGCGAGCGGCAGATCGAGCGGATCGTGGAGCTGCAGTTCGACGAACTGCGCCGCCGTCTCGCCGAACGCCGCATCACCGTCGAACTCACCGACGCGGCCCGGGAGTTGATTGCCCACCAGGGCTACGACCCGGTGTACGGGGCCCGGCCACTGCGGCGTTACATCTCCCACGAGGTCGAGACACTGGTCGGGCGGGCCCTGCTGCGCGGTGACGTCCAGGACGGCGCCAAGGTCCGCGTCGACGCCGAGCACGGAGAGCTGGTGGTCACCTACGACCAGCCCGAGGACGTGAAGGGAGCGAGGGCGGCATGAGTACCGTGCGAGCCACCAACGTCACCTGTCCGCACTGCGGGCGCACCAACCGGGTACCCGTGGCCGCCGAGGGCCGCCCCAGGTGCGGCAACTGCAAGCAGCCTCTGCCGTGGATGGCCGACGCGGGCGACGACGACTTCACCGAGGTCGTCGAGCAGGCCACCGTGCCCGTCGTCGTCGACTTGTGGGCCACCTGGTGCGGCCCCTGCCGCATGGTGAGCCCCGCGCTGGAGAAGGTCGCCGCCGATCTCGCGGGAACGATCAAACTGGTCAAGGTCGACATCGACAGGAACCCGCGCCTGGCGCGGCGGTTCGAGGTCCAGGCGGTACCGACGCTGCTTGTCCTCGACAAAGGACAGACCATCGCCCGACAGTCGGGTGCCGCACCTGCCCCCGCCCTGCGGCAGTGGGTGGAGCACTCGATCGCGGGCCACGAACCGGCCGGGAAAGGGTGATCAGCCATGACCGTACGGACCGACCCCCACCTCGCCCTCGTACGCCCCGTCACCCCGCGCGCTCCTGGGTGCGAGGAATGCCTGGCCACGCGTTCTCCCTGGGTCCACCTCAGGCTCTGCCTGACCTGCGGCCACGTCGGCTGCTGCGATTCCTCGCCGAACCGGCACGCCCGCCGTCACGCCGCCGCCGACGGCCATCCGATCGTGGCCTCGCTGGAGCCCGGCGAGGACTGGCGGTGGTGCTTCGTCCACGAGGCGTTCGTGTGATGCCCGGCGACGAGACGCGGCCAAGCGCAGCGCCGGTGCCGGACGAGACGCTGGAGAGCGTCCCCTTCGAGACTCCCGACCTCTACGGCGCCTATCCCCGTCTGTCGGACGACCAGACGGCCCGCCTGGCGCAGCATGGCCGGCGGCGCGCGGCTGACGCCGGTGACGTGCTGATCCGGGAGGGGGAGCGGTGCGAGACGTTCTACGTCGTCCTCAGTGGCTCGGTCGCCATCGTCGAGGGATACGGCACGCCTGGCGAACGCCTGCTGCGTGTGCACGGCCCCGGCCGCTTCATCGGCGAACTCGGACTCCTGAACGGACAGGTGGCCTTCTACACCGCCGTGGTCAGGGACCCCGGCGAGATCCTCGCCCTGTCCATGGATCAGCTGCGTGACCTGGTGACCCGGGACTCCATCCTTGGTGATGTGGTGCTGCGCGCCTGCCTGGGCCGCCGTGCCCTGCTCGTCGGGCAGGGCGCCGGTTTCCGCATCATCGGCTCGCGTTATTCGCCCGACACCCGGCGGCTGCGCGAGTTCGCCGCCCGCAACCGGCTGCCGCACCGCTGGATCGATCTGGAGACGGACGAGGAGGCCGAGGCGCTGCTGCGCCGCTTCGCGGTCGGTCCAGAACAGACGCCGCTGGTGATCTGGCGTGACGCGACCCTGCTGCGTAATCCGAGCAACGCCGAACTGGCCCGGTTGATCGGCTTGCCGCCCCTGCCCTTGGGCAACGGCCGCGGCGATCTCCTCATCGTCGGCTCCGGTCCCGCCGGTCTCGCCGCCGCGGTGAACGCCGCCTCGGAGGGCCTCGGCACGACCGTGGTCGAGGCGATGGCTACCGGCGGCCAGGCCGGGACATCCTCCCGCATCGACAACTGCTTCGGCTTCCCGTCCGGCATCTCCGGTGCCGAACTCACTGAGCGCGGGGTGCTGCAGGCGGGCAAGTTCGGCGCCCGGATCAGCGTCCCGGCGGAGGCGGCCCGCCTCGAACCGCGGGACGGCCACTACGCCGTCGGGTTCGCCGACGGCAGCGAGATCACCGCCCGCACCGTCATCCTGGCCACCGGCGCCCGCTACCGCCGCCTCCAAGTGCCCGGCATCGAGCCATTGGAAGGCGCGAGCGTCCACTACTCGGCGACCGTCTACGAGGCCCAGCAGTGCCGCACCGACCCGGTGGCCGTCGTCGGCGGCGGCAACTCCGCAGGCCAGGCCGTGCTCTTCCTGGCCGGGTACGCACCGCAGGTATATCTGCTCGTCCGTGGGCCGAGCCTCGAGGCGCACATGTCCCGCTACCTGATCGATCAGGTCGAGCGCCACCCGCGGGTGCGCGTGCTGCTGCACACCGAGATGACCGAGGCACTCGGCGACAAAACGCTGGAGGCGGTCGACGTGGTCGACCACCGTACGGGCGAACACCGCCACCTCGAGGTGCGGGCCCTTTTCGTCTTCACCGGCGCCGACCCCCACACCGAGTGGCTGTCAGGCGCGCTCGCCCTCGACGCGCGCGGCTACGTGCTCACCGGCGCGGAGGCGCAGGCCTGCTCCGTTCCCGGACTGTGGCAGAGCCAGGGTCGCGACTGCCTGACGCTGGAGACCAGCCTGCCTGGCGTCTTCGCCGCCGGCGATGTCCGCAGCGGATCGGTGAAGCGCGTGGCCTCCGCGGTCGGCGAAGGCGCGATGAGCGTCCACTTCGTGCACCGCTACCTGGGCCGCACGGCCGTGCCCGGCGGCACCGACAGCTCCCCGCACACCCGTCCGAAGGAGTCCGCTTGGCTCGCATGACACCCAACGGGCGACGAGATCACGAGAAGGAGAAGGAGGCGATGGGAATGACCACACCCGTCAGGCGCCACCGCGGTGGCGCAATGCAGGACAGGCCCCTTGGCTGGGCACGCAATCCGCTGACGGAGTTCGACCAACTGCTCAGCGAGATGAGCGGACTGATCGAATCCACGGTGGGCGGCGCGGCGGCCCCAGTCGCGTGGACACCCCTGGCGGATGTCACGGAGTCCGACGACGCCTTCCACGTCGAGATCGAACTCCCCGGCGTCAAGAGCAAGGACATCGACGTCGAAGCGAGCGGCCAGGAGCTGGTGGTCACCGGAGAGATCAAGGAGAAGGAACGCAAAGGCGTCCTGCGCCGGAGCACCCGCCGCACCGGAGCCTTCGAGTACCGGCTGCGGCTGCCCGGAGAGGTCGACACCGAAAAGATCAATGCGCAGATGTCGGACGGGGTGCTCACCATCACCGTCCCCAAGGCCGAGGTCGCAAAGCCCCGGCACGTCGAGATCAGCGAGACGAGTGAAAACACCGGGAGTAGCGGCTGAGACGCGAACGCCGCGGTTCCGGACACCCGTCCGGCACCGCGGCCGGCCGGCGAGGCTCGACATCCGGGGTGACTTATGAACGACGTCTCGTATGACAACCCCTCATGGCGGCGGAGACTCGGGATGCGACTCCCCACTGGCTTCCTTCCGGCGCCGCAGGCGCCAGGCGCGCAGCAGCCGAAGGGGGAGCAGGCCCAGCGGGGCTCGCCGGCCCATGTCCGCCTGGTCCTCGCGGTCGAATGCCCGTGCGTAACGCTCGGCGTCCTGGGCCGTGGGATATCGCTTGCTTCCCTCCGCTCCGCAGCCACGCGCGCAGTGCCAGAGCATCGTGTCGCCCTCATGGAGAAAGCGGAAACGGTGTCCCAGAAGGTGGCAGCGCAGCACGGAAGACCACCCTATGCGGACCGGTCCCGTCCGGCCTGTTCTGTCCCTCTTCTGGCAACAGCTCGTGGCCCTGAACGAGGAGGCATGGCATGACCACCACTGGCGAGCTCGGTATCGTCACGACCAAGGTCCCCGCCCGGCTTGACCGGCTGCCGTGGTCCGGGTTCCACTGGCGGATCGTCATCGGTCTGGGAACCGTCTGGATCCTGGACGGACTCGAAGTGACGATCGTCGGGGCGGTTGCCGCCCGTATGACCGAGCCGGGCAGCGGCATCAACCTGACCAGCGCCGACATAGGCACTGCCGCGGCCATCTACGTGGCAGGCGCATGTGCGGGCGCCCTCCTGTTCGGGAGACTCACCGACCGCTACGGGCGCAAGAAGCTATTCATGCTCACGCTCGGCATCTACATCCTCGCCACCGTCGCGACCGCGTTCGCCCACGACGCCTGGTACCTCTACCTCGCCCGCTTCATCACCGGTATGGGCATCGGCGGAGAGTATGCCGCGATCAACTCGGCCATCGACGAGCTGATTCCTGCCCGCAACCGCGGGCAGGTGGACCTGGCCATCAACGGCAGCTACTGGGTCGGTGCGGCGCTCGGCAGCCTGGTCGCCGTGCTGCTTCTCAACGAGAGTCTGCTGGCAGCCGACCTCGGCTGGCGGCTGGCCTTCGGCCTGGGCGGCATTCTGGGCCTGGGCATCATGCTGGTACGCCGCCATGTGCCGGAGAGTCCGCGCTGGCTGTTCATCCACGGGCATGAAGACGAGGCTGAACGCATTGTCGACCGGATCGAGGCCGAGGTGCGCCAAGAGACCGACCGCGCGCTGCCGGAACCGGGCGAGGCGGTCACCGTACGGCAGCGCGACGTCATCCCGTTCACGGAGATCGCCGGCGTGGCTCTGCGGCGGTACCCGCGTCGCGCCGTTCTCGGTCTGGCGCTCTTCGTCGGACAGGCGTTCCTGTACAACGCGATCGTCTTCGACCTGGGTACGATCCTGAACGGCTTCTTCGACATCGGCTCCGGCTCGATCCCCTACTTCCTTGCCCTCTTCGCCATTGCCAACTTCCTCGGACCACTCCTTCTCGGCCGACTGTTCGACACCGTCGGCAGAAAGCCGATGATCGCGGGCACCTACTTCGGCTCGGCAGTCGTGGCAGTCGTCCTCGCCGTCCTGCTGGCCAACGGCTCCCTCACCGCATGGTGGTTCTTCCTACTGGTCTCGCTGACCTTCTTCGTGGCGTCCGCGGGAGCGAGCTCGGCCTACCTGACGGTGAGCGAGGTCTTCCCCATGGAGACCCGAGCCCTGTCCATCTCGCTGTTCTTCGCGATCGGCACGGCCGTGGGCGGAATCACCGGCCCGCTGCTGTTCGGCCACTTGATTCACAGTGGCGATGCCAACCTGGTGGCCATCGGCTTCCTCGTCGGAGCGGCAGTCATGGCGCTGGGCGGACTGGCCGAGGTCTTCTTCGGTGTCCGGGCCGAACAACAGTCCCTGGAGAACATCGCCCGGCCGCTCACCGCTGAGGAAACCGAGGCAGCCTGGCGCAACGAGCCCGCGCCACAGGACGCACGAGACCGCCTCCGGCCCGCGCACGTCCGCCAGGCCGCGCACGAGCGGGAACTGCGGATCGCCGACCGCACCGCCCGCCGCCGGGAGCGGGAGCGCGCCGGAGCCCGCCGCTACCGCCCGGGCACCGGACCGGGCAGCACCCTGTACTCGCCGGGAATGGCCGGCACCGCGGGCCCGGCAAGCCGTACGTCCGCCATGGCCGAACAACGCCTCGACGACGAGATCGAACAGATCACCCACGCGCTCCAAGAAACCGGCCCGACCAGCCGCGACCAACTCGAACAGGCCGTGGACGGCCGTTCCTGGGGCCCCGGGCGCTTCCGCCGTGCGCTGCGTGAATCCGTGCGAGAGTCCCGCGCCAAGGGCCTTGCGAACGGCAGCTACGCGCCGACGGACGGACCCGGCCGACCACACGGGGCACCGGGCGACCCCCATGACCAGCGGTGACCGGAGCGGGCAGAAGGAAGGCAGCGATGAAATACGACGGATTCCTCGCCCGTGTACGCGAGCGAGGCGAATACAACGACCAGCACGAAGCCGCGGACGTCACCAACGCCGTGCTGGAAGTGCTGGCCCAACGGATCAGCCCGGGAGAGGTCAAGGACCTCGCATCCCAGCTGCCCGGCCCGCTGGGACAGGTTCTGGACCATGCAACGCCGCGGCAGGCGCGGAGCTTCGGGATCGAAGAGTTCTACCGCCGGGTCGCCGAGCGCACCCATGCCCGGCCGCGTACGGCGCAGTGGGACGCCAGCGCGGTCCTGACCACCGTTGCCGACGCTGTCACCGGCGGGGAGCTGAATCAGATCATCAGCCAACTCCCCTCCAGTTACGCGGTCCTGTTCGGCAAGGCCGACCTCGCGGACTGAGCCCGTGAGGCGCCCAGAACGAAAGGCCCACTCAAATGGTTGAGACAGGTTTCTCCTCGTTCGACACCATGGTGGACAAGGCCAATCGGCTCCTCAAGGACGTCGAGGAGGCTTTCGAGTGGCCCAAGGAACGGCGCAAGCAGTCGTATGCGGCACTGCGGGCCGTGCTGCACCCGCTCCGGGATCGTCTCCCGGTCGAGACGGCCGTACAGTTCGGCGCCCAACTGCCGACCATCGTCAGAGGCGTCTACTACGACGGCTGGAAACCGGCCGAGACGCCCGTAAAGATGAGCAACGAGGAGTTCTTCGCACGGGTCCGGAGCGAATTCCCCTATGCGGTCGAGGGCGGCAGCGAGAAGCTGGTGCGCACCGTACTGAAATCTCTGGAGCGCCATGTGAGCGCCGGCGAATGGCAGCACCTCAAATCCCGGGTGCCGAGAGCGTCCCAGCGCGCCGATAAGGCCTGCGGCGCCCCGGCCGTCCCAGCACCTAGGTCGCGCGATTGCCGAGCGTGATGATCGTCTGACAGTGAGCCTTTTCCAACCTCAGTTTGAGCAGGTCAGGTGCAGGGTGAGGGACGGCCTGGACGAGGCTGGTGATGCGGGTGGTGGAGCATCGCAGCTTGCGCAGGAGTCGCCAGGTTTTGAGGGTGGCCATGGCCTGCTCGATGAGTGCGCGGATCTTCGCGTCGGAGCGGTTGACGGCCTGCTGACCTGCGGACAACGTCTCCCAGCGCTCCCAGTAGGGCACGCGTATGGTGCCGCCGGCGCCCCGGTAGCCCTTGTCGGCCCAGCACTCCACTCGCGTGCTACCTGTTCCGGCTGGGCGTCGGTGCGCTGCGCTCCGCCCGGTCCAGCTCCGAGAACGAGCCCCTCGCCACGGCCGACGACGTCCCGGCCAGGATGTCGTGGGCGCGATCGGTACGGCAGGGCTTCCTGATCGGAGTCGCGAACCCGAAGAGCATCGTGTCGCTGATGGCCGTCCTGCCCCAGTTCGTCGACCACTCGCGCGGAGATCCCGTCCTCCAGATGCTGGTCATCGGACTCGTCGGGGCCCTGGTCCAAGCACTTATCGAAACCACCTGGGTCTGTGCCGCCGCGTCCCTGCGAGCCTGGTTCCTGGGGAGAAGACGGCGTCTCCGGACGCTCAAAGCAAGCGGCGGAGTCGCCATGATCGCCTTGCCGGCAGGCTCACGATCGAAAACCCGTAGGACCGTCCGCTGCCATGATCCCGCCGCCGGCCGAAGCACAGCAGCACCATCGTCCGCCGTCACGCACCGGACCGGTGCTGCCCCGGCGCACGGCTCCCCCGTCGAAGCGCTACCGTCCCGGCAACAGTTCCGCCACCCGCACCATGCGCTGCCAGCCGCCGGCCAGCAACCCGCCGAGCACCATCCCCACCACCGGCGCGAGTTCCAACGGGAGGCCCTTCTGCAGACCGGCCGCCCGGCAGCCCAGCCATGCGGCAAGGGCTCCGCAGAACATGGCGACCATCACCCCCACCATGTGCGCCGTTTCTCGGAGCCTCTGGCGGGTGAGTGTCACCGGCTCCACGTCCTCCAGGTCCGCCTCGGGCAGCAGCCAGCCCACCCGTCCCTCGGCATAGCGCTCGCAGACCGTGACCAGCTTTCCCGCCAGATCCCGCAGCGCCTCCTGCGGTTCAGCGTCCACCCGGCACAGGTCGCGGCGGAGCGCGCCCGCCACCAGTTCGGCGTGCTGCCGCGCGACGGTCCGCCGTGGCGAGGAGCTCCCCATCGTGCCGCGGGTGCGGTGCGCGTGCAGCACGCGGGGCTCGGTCCGGCGGTACAAGGCGTCGACCTCCTGGAGGAGTCCGGCACACTCCGCGTCCGGCGCCTCCAGGGCGCGAACGCAGGCGAGCACCGCGTCCGTGCCCCTGTGCACCAGCCCGTCCCGCCGTCCGGTCCGGTCAAGTCTGTTCAGGAGCGACCAACCCGCCGCGCCCAGTAGCAGGTACACGACCAGTCCCGCGCAGAAACCACAGGCGGCGGCGACCGCTTGCGGAGCCTCCTGCAATACGAAATACATGCCCAAGCCCGATAAGAACGCGCTATAGGTGGCGAGCAACCCCAAGGAAATAGCAAAGAGGGTGAGCCACCAAGGGTCTTTCTTTCCGGCACCGATCAGTGCACGGGTGCGGGGCACCTCATCCGGTGCCCGAGGCCGTCGGCCTCCTGGTCGCTCTCGCTCCGAGCCTCGCTGGGGCGGTGAAGACCGCCTTCACCAAGGCGTTTGTGATCCTGGACGGCACGGTCCTCGGATGCACAGCTGGCCCCGATCGAAACGGCTCGTCTCCAGCGCCGCTGTGAAGCCGAGGCCACACGCGCCCTGGCGCTGCGTCGGGTCCGGGCGGAACGCGCTGCCCGAGAGGCCGGGGCGGCGGCCGCGGTTCCGGACCCGGAATCACTGCGGCCCACAGCATGAACGGCTCGGGGGATGTCGCGATCAACGCCAGTCGAGTGCAGCTGGATGGCCTGTTCGTATCACGCGCACTAGCACAAGAAGAGGAACGCATGTTCGATGTTTGGGGTAGTGGGTACGGCGCGGGCGTCAGATGGTTGGATGCCGGTGTCCGGTAGTGCAGCGGTTCGTTGGGCATGCAGCGGGCCGCGGCTGCGCCGCCGGTGGACAGGTTCGGTTCGAGGGGATGGAGGGCCGGCCGGTGAGTGACCGCAGTGCGATCGAGTGGACCGAGGCGACGTGGAACCCGACGACCGGATGTGACCGGGTGTCACCGGGATGCGACAACTGCTATGCCATGACGTTGGCCAAGCGTCTCCAGGCGATGGGGCAGGCCAAGTATCAGAACGACGGGGACCCGCGGACGTCCGGCCCGGGCTTCGGCCTGACGGTGCATCCGGACGCGCTGCGGATTCCGTACGGGTGGCGCAGCCCCCGGACGGTCTTCGTCAACTCGATGTCCGACCTCTTCCACGCCCGCGTGCCGCTGGACTTCGTCCGGCAGGTCTTCCAGGTGATGGCCGACACCCCGCAGCACACCTACCAGGTGCTGACCAAACGGGCGCACCGTCTGCGGCAGATCTCCGACAAGCTGGAGTGGCCGGCAAACGTGTGGATGGGGGTGTCGGTGGAGAGCGCGAAGGAGCTCGTCCGAGTGGACGACCTGCGCCGCGTTCCGGCCGCCGTACGGTTCTTGTCGTGCGAGCCGCTGCTTGGCCCGCTGGACGGCCTGGACGTCACGGACATCGACTGGGTCATCGCGGGCGGCGAGTCCGGGCCGCGTTTTCGGCCGATGCAGCAGGAGTGGGTGACCGGCATCCGCGACGTGTGCACGGACGCCGGTGTGGCGTTCTTCTTCAAGCAGTGGGGCGGGCGTACGCCGAAGTCTCTTGGGCGCGAGCTCGAGGGGCGCACCTGGGACCAGATGCCGACCCGGGAGATCGTCAGCGCAGGCTGACCACACTGGCCTTGGTCAGGCGGCCGGCGGGCAGAACCACCCGGCCGTCTCCGTCCAGGGCCTGGAGAGCCTTCTTCGCGTCCCGGGCACGCCACTGCGACGTCTCCAGCAGGAGCCACTGCTCCAGCTGTTCCAGGCTGACGGGCCCGTGGCGAAGGCGCTGCTGGACCAGGGTCAGCAGCTCGGGGTCTGTCACCTCACCCTCGTCGAACAGCGAGACCTGCCCGACGGCAACGGCGTTGCGGACGCGGGGATCGCGGAAGCGCATGCCGTCGCTCTTGTCGACCCGCCACATGGCGTCCTTCATCACCTTCACGCCCGCTGGATGTTTGGTGCCGAAGACCAGGTACAGCGGCTTCCCTGTCTTCGGCACGACCTCGAACTGCAGGCGATAGTCGAAGCCGACACGGTGCAGGGCCTTGCGGTAGCTGTCCAGCCAGGCCCGCCACATCTCTTCGCTGTCGCGTGCTGCGGCCACGTGGATCCAGTGCTGCCGGCCGCCGAACACGCCGTCGACGATGTCCTCGTTGAGCTCCTTGCGGCGGCTGAACCAGTTCGGCCCGAAGGTGACGATGACCTCGCTGGCGGGGTTCGCCGCGATGCGGCCCATCACGGACAGGGGGGTGTTGACGTTGCCCCAGCTGTCGAAGACTCCGAGGATCGGCTGGCCCCACGCCTGCAGCTCGGTCAGGAGCAGGTCGCTGTCCCGGCCCGCCTCACCGCGCCGCACCTCCACCCGCACGGGCAACTGGTCCAAGGGCCCGAAGTTCTCGTGTAACTCGTTCACCAGGTGCTCGTAAGCAGCACGGTCCTTCTCGATGAAGATCAGCTGTACGCGCTCCCGGGACAGGCCCATCCTGTGCGCCAAGGGGTGGTTCAGCAGTCCGCGCAGGTTGAACACCGGGGAGCCCTCTTCGCCGGCCTCGTAGCGGCCCGGCCCGGCGAACGCGTCGAGAAATGTCACCTTCGACCAGCTGCGGCCCGACCGCGGGCTGGGCTGGAGCAGGATCGGCCACCACGCGTCGAAGTAGCTCTTGTACAAGCGGTGTTTGGCTCCCGTTGCTGGCTCCAACGGCCACAGCACGCCCATGCCAGCCCCCCTCGGACAACAGAATGTGGCACAGATTGTCCGCTGAGTGACTATCAGGCGCCAGGCCGCGATTCAGCCCGTCGATACCTACGTGTCGAAAGCTCGCACCATCGCGCACGGACTGCCAGCGGCGTTCAGCGAGCCGACACACGTCTGGATCGACGTGCTGGCCGGCCAGGGCAGCAAGCCGAGCCAGTCCCTAGAGCCGGAGACCATCCAGCGCTATGTCCGCTGTGTTGCCCCAGTCTTGCGGAACTGGGCGCAGGACGGCCTCGGCGGCCCGAGAAAGGTCACCAAGGAACACATCGAGGCGGCCATCGAACCTCTGCGCGGCTCCGTCGCCCGAGGCGTTCACGTCGGCCGCCGCTCGATGTTCCGGGCTCTGCGACGCGAGCGCATGGTCTTCCGCGGCCGCGCCCGCACCGTTGAGCTGGCCGTTGCCCGCCATCTGCCCCGGCTGCTGCCGTCGGACCGGCTCAAGGGCCTGCCGAACTCGATCGCTGATGCCCGGGGACGGCTGATCGTCGCGTTGGCCGCCGTCCATGCGCTCTTTCCCTGTGCCATCGCCCGGCTTCTGCTGGACGACTTGGACCGGGCCCGCGGACAGCAACGAGTACGACGTGCCGGCCGTCCAGACCACATCGTCTACCTGGACGAACTCACCCATGGAACTGGCCACCGCTTGGATCGCCGAGCGGTATCGGCGCTGGCCGGACAGCACCAATCCCTACCTGATCGTGAGCCGCGAGACGGCTGTCGACGACCTGCATCGGCCGGTCAGCAGCGACGTTATTCACGCGCCGTTCCGCAAGGTCGGGTTGCGCGCAAGCGAGCTACGTCCCGTCACCGCTGCCCACCCCGACAAGAGGGCCGACCCGATCCAAGCATGAGAAACCACGCTTCCTGAGTACCTCCCTGAGCCGGTCTTGCCATGACGGCACCGCGTGGCGTCGCACGCCTGCCTCACGGGTGGCCGGCGTGCGAGGTCTGCAGGACCGCCCAGACCTCGGTCCCCTCGCCGCGCCGGCGGTGTCCCCACCGGGAGGCGAGCGCGTCGACCAGGGCGAGGCCGCGCCCGCCCTCGAGGAGGCCGCCGGGGGTGCGCAGGGTCAGCGGGCGGTGCGGACCGCGGTCGATGACGGCGACCTCGATCTCGGCGCCGGTCAGTACCAGTTCTACCCGGATCCGGGTGGAACTGGTGTGCCGCAAAGCGTTCGTGGTCAGTTCGGTGGTGACCAGCTGGGCATCGCCGATGCTGGCCGGCGGCACGCCCCACTCCGCCAGCTTCTCCCCGACGTGGTGCCGGGCGGTGCGGGGGGTATCGACGTTGGCCGGCAGGACCCACACTGCGCGGTGACGTTGCCCGGCCGGCGGCACCCAGGCGTCCGGGGCGAACCCACCGCCGCCGGGAACGGCCGACCGCCACAGCTGTCCGAGACGGTCAAAGCGGTCCTCGAACTCGCGGAAGGAATCCCACAGCGCAGGCAGTGCCTCGCGACGGACAGTAAGCGTCATTTTCAATCATCTCCTTCCGAAAAGCACCTACTCGTGTCATGCACGTGAAGTTGCCACTCGGAAAGCCCCCCCGATCGAGGCCTCCTACTGTTACATTTCGACCCTTTTGTCGTTTATTCCTCCGTTCCTGGCCGCCGGCCGCGGGTATCCGCCGTTGTCCACGTGGTGGTGGCGAGCAGGGGGCGGGCGAGCCCTGGTCGTTGGCGTAGGCCTCGCGGCGCTGCGCTGTCCCGGCGGGGGCCGCCGCTGTCCCACGCCCCGGCCGGCGGCACCGTACGGGCAATGTCGAGCCCAGGCGGTACCGGTGGCTCGCTGGCGGCCAATCGGCTCGGCGTCAGTGCGACGAGAGCGAACTCCGGATCACCGTGACGGATCAGGGGGCTGCCACTCGAACATCAAGATCGTGGCGTCGTCGCTGAGTTTGTTGTGCCGATGCTCGAGGATGGCGTGGATGAGCAGGCGCAGCGCTTCCGGGGCGCTCTGCCCTGCTGCGGTCGACCGGATGATGTAGTCGGTGAAGCGTTCCAGGCCGAACGCTTCGCCTGCCTCGTCGCGTGACTCTACGACGCCGTCTGAGTAGAGCAGTATTCGGTCACCGGGTTCGAGGCTGACCTCGTGCACGTGACGGACGGTCCCGGCGAGACTGGCGGGCAGACCCAAAGGAGGCTCAGGTGGCCGCTCCAACGCATTGTGGAGCAGGCGGTGGCGACGGATGAGCAACGGAGGCGGGTGGCCGCAGTTGCACCAGCGCAGCACGCCGGTGGGCATGTGCAACTGGGTGAAGACACCCGTGCAGAACTGCTCCGGAAGCCACTTCGCCAGCGCCTCGTCCACGGTGCCCGCGAGTTCGTTCAGGTCTGCCCCGCTGCGCCGGGCGTTACGGCAGCCTGCCATGGCGACAGAGGTGGCAAGTCCGGACGCCAGGTTGTGCCCCATGCCGTCAAGGATTGTGGCGTGCAGAACGTCCTCGGTGAACGAGTGGTCGAACGCGTCGCCGCCCAGTTCGTACGCAGGCTCCAGGACCGCCGTCGAAACGACCCGCCCGGTGCCGATCGACCGGGGAGGGAGAAAAGCCCTCACCATCTCCGTGGGCAAGTGCATCGGCCTGGTACGCATGCGCTGTGCGATGGTGTCGCTGTAGGTGCGCTTGGATGTGGTGATCAGCGCCAGGATCAACGCCATCGTCTGGCAGCGCCGTAGCTTGAGCCCGTCCAGGGTGCTCATGTTCAGCTCTACGACACCCAGCCGCTCCGCCCCGTCGGCCAGGGGCAGCCATACGTGCAGACCGCCGGAGGGGCCTTCTTCCACTCGGAGAGAGTCGGTGCGGTAGGCCCATCCGGCCAGCGAAGTGTCGAGCTCCAGTTCCGGCTCGTTTTCGACAAGCGGCACCAGCAGTCTTTGCTGGATGTCGACCAGATAGATAACGGCCCTGCCCAGACCCATGGCCTCGGCATACCGGTTCACGACCACAGGCAGTTCCGCAGTTGATGCCAGCTGGGCTGCTCTGACCAGTTCCTCCAGCAGCCGCTCCCCGGACCCGACGGACATGTTCCTGTCCATGCCTTCGATGATCCCTGCGAGGTCGAGCCGCCACAATCTGAGCTCTGCGACACCCGGGATGTGGGCCGATCAGCCTGGGGTGCTGGGGCTTGCCCTTGCGGATCGGTCGGGCTTCGGGACCGACTTACGACACCAGCCGGTAGGGGATCGTGCGGATCCCCGCAAGCCGCACAGCGGTCGGCTCCAGCAGCCGGCGGGTGCCCGCCGCGGTCTCGGCCAGCTCACCGACCAGGACCGCTTTCGGCGGCACCTTGGACGTGGAGGAGGGCCTGCGGCGAGCCAGCAGATCGTTGCGGCAGCCGAGGAAGCAGAGCGCGCTGACGCTGTTTGGCCGTGGTCTGCACCGCCTGGTCCGGTCGCCACTCACAGCAGGAGGTCGATGACGGCTCGGGCCTCGTCCCAGTGCTGGGTCTGGGGGTTCTTCAGGTCGGGGTGGAGGATCTTGAAGCACTGAGCAAGGGCCAGGCTGAGTCCGCCGATGATGTCCGGATAGGCCGCCTCGGTCTCCTCGTCGGGCGTGCGGTCCAGAGCGGGGTGGGTGGCGAGCTGTTCCAGGATCGGTTTGAGTTCTACTTCCTGGTCGATCTTCCGGAAGTGGTGAATGCTCTCCTGCAGGCCTTTCGTGATCGGTAGGTCACAGGTCCGGATGATGTCGCGCCCGTTGGCCTTGGCAGTGGCCTGGGCGACGGTCAGCAGATCGTAGAGCTTGGCGTCGACGAAGTCGCTGTAGCGCTTGAGATCGTTCTTGTCGACGTCCAGCCCCGCGGCCGCGCGGAAGAACCTTTCGAACCTGGCGATGGACATCACGGTCATGACGGCAACCTCCGGCTGCGGGCGCCGGGGTGGCTCCCGGCCCCTGGGCTTCCCATTCAGCCTGGCCGACGGGGCGCGCGAACGCATGCGCAGGTCGGGCCCAATTGGCCTCCCTGTATTGCCCTGCCAGGCCAAGGCGTCCGACTGCCCGGGGAGTCGGACGGGCGTGCGGATCGACAGCAGGGCGAACACCGCGTCGCGGAGCGGCCCCACGTAAAGGGTGACCCCAGATGTCGCTGCTCATGAGGCCGAACGCCGCGGTGGCGAACACGCCAGCGAGCTCGGGAGAGGCCGGTGAACAGCACAGCCAGGGCCGGTTGGCGCGGACCATCCCGCCTAACAGCCGCAACCGCCCGCGGCCGTGCGGTGCCTCGCTGGTGTACTGGATCTCCCGGGTGGCAGGGTGTTGGCGGACTCCGGGATCAGCGCTCCGATCACGCCGAGGGCCGCTCCCCTCAGGCGGTGGGCGGCGCGCATCAGGCTGAGCATGGGCAGCGACAGCAGCGCGATGTGCTCCGGCGGGCCGATCATGGCGATGACGGGGCGGGTGCAGTCCAGGTAGGCCAGGTCCGTCACCCTTCTTCAGTCGCTTCGCGACCTCCGTTGGCCATCCCGGATCGGCCACGAGGACGACGTCGAGCCGCGGCCGCTGGGGCTGACAGCTGGCGCTGGGGGTGTGGTCATCGATCCCCCTGTACGCGAGGGTGCCGGTTTGTGAGTGTAGGTCGGCCCGGGATCGCGCGTCCGCCGAGCGCGGCGCCGCTAGGAGGCGGCGGCGCGGCCGACGCGACCCGGCAGGGCGTTCCGGCTAGGCTCACACCCGTGACGTGGCTGCGGGCCTTCGGGGAGGTCGTGCGATCCGGGCTCACGATCGAAGAGACGCGGCTGGAACCCCTGCTCGCGCTGCGTACGGCCGCTGGGGTGGCCATCGTCATCGGGCCGGCGCTGTGGCTGGTCTCCCCTGCGTATGCCGCGTCCGCCGCCCTCGGTGCCTACTCCGCAGGTGGGGCCACCTTCCAGCGCACCTGGCGTCCACGCAAGGTGATCGCGCTCGGCGCGGGCGCGGGTTTGGCGCTCAGCACCTTCGTGGGCTACCTGGCGGCGGGGCGACTCGTGACGTTCCTCCCACTGCTGGCCGTATGGGCCTTTGCCGCGGGAATGGCGTGGGCCGTCGGATCGACCGCTGGGATCGTCGCAGCGACGACGGTCGGCAGCATGCTGGTGACCATCACCCTGCCCACGAGCGTCGGGCGAGCCCTGGAGCACGCCGGGGTCATCGCGCTCGGGGGCGTGACGCAGGCCGTGCTGATCCTGCTGTTCCCGATCCGCCGTTGGGGAGCGCATCGTGACGCGCTCGCCGACGCCCTGGCCGCCGTGGCGGACTACGCCCGCCGGCTGCGGCACGACCCGACCGCCCCGTTCGACCCGGAACCGTTGATGACGGCCCGGGACGCGGCCGCCGTGACGCCATCACAGGCCCGCACCCGTCCCCCCGCCCTCCACGGCCCCCGGGGACTCGCCGAGCGCATTCGGCCGGTCGTCGCCGCACTCGCCGACCCGGACGTCGGCGCCCCGGCGGAGGGACCCGGGCGGGACCGCGCGCGGGAGTTGCTCGACGCGGCCGCCGACGTCCTGGATGCGGTCGCCCGTTCGATCCGCCGCGGCACTCCCGCCGAGGTGCGGCCCGGGAGCGCAGACGTCCTGCGCGTCGACGAGGAGCACGAGGTACTGGAGGGCCCCGCGAGGCAGGCCGCCGAGCGGCTCGTGGAACTGCTCGGCGAGGCGTTGGAGATCGCCGGGAGTGGTGGCGCGCGCGGGAGGACGCCCACGCTGCCCGGCCCTGCGGGCACCCAGTTCCTGGTACGCCCGACAATGTTCCGGCTGGTCCCGGTCGTCCTCCGGGCGGTCCGCCGTGAGCTCCGCCAGGACTCGCCCGTGTTCCGGCACGCCGTCCGCCTGGCGGCGGTGGCCACGCTCGGCTATCTGATCGCCGCCCGGCTCCCCCTGGGCCACGGCTACTGGGCGCCCATCGCCTCGGTGATGGTGATGCGGCCGGACTTCCACCGGACGTACGCGCGTGCGGTGGCCCGTCTCGCCGGGACCCTGGCGGGGGTCGCGCTCGCCACCGTGATGGTGCAGGCCCTGGGACCGGATGCCCATGTGTTCGGCGCGCTGGCAGTGGTCTCGGCGGGCCTGTCGTACACGCTGATCCGGACCGGCTACGCCTACTCCCAGTGCTTCACCGCCGCGTACGTCGTCTTCCTGCTCGGCATGGGCGGCCAGGCATGGGAGCAGACGGTCCCCGAGCGGGTGGTGCTCACCCTGCTCGGCGGGGCCCTGGCAATGCTGGCGTACCTGGTGTTCCCCGCATGGGAGACACCCCGGCTGCCGGGCCGGCTCGCGGACTGGCTCGCAGCCAACGGCCGCTACGCGGCCGCAGTGCTCCGCAACTACGCCGAACCGACCCGGGAGCATCACGCCGACATGCGCAGGGCACTGCTGGCGAGCAGGGAGGCACGTGCCGCCTGGCAGGAGGCATACGACCGGGCAAGGCAGGAACCAGTCCGCCCCAGGGGTCTGACGTCGCGCGAGGCACAGGAGGCGCAGGAGGCGCTCAAGGGGTTCGGCCGCGCGGCGATGCTCACGGAGAGCCACGTCCCGCGGGCCGACAGCCGTGTCGTCCCCGAGGCGGAGCGGTTCGCCGACGCCCTGGAGGCGGACACGGCGCAGGCGGCAGCCGCCGTGCGCGAGCACAGGAATCCGGACTGGGGGCGCGTGGAGGAGGCGCTCCACGCGTGGGAGGGCGCCGCCGGGGACCGGAGCCCGGTCGTGCGGCGCGAGGCGGAACTGCAGAAGCAAGCCTTGGAGGACCTCGCGACGGCCGTGAGCCGCACACCCCTGGAACGGGACGTCGGCTCTGCTCGCGAGGAGCAGCGAGTGCGCGCGGCCGCGGCGGCGGAAGGTGACGGATCAGGACCCGCGCACCGGGGTGGGTGACGAAGTCGGCGACGGGGAGCGCCGCGCCTCCTGGAGCGGGAAGTAGTCTCCCGGCCGCGTCGAGCGCCGCCACACGTACACCGCTGTCGCCATCACGAGGATCAGCCCCGCCAGGATGAGCAGTTCGATCCCCTCGACGTTCCACCGGAAGGACTTCTCCGCCTCGGCCGTCACGATGAGCACCTTGCGGATGCCGGCAATGAGGCCGACGACGAGGAACGGCTCCGCATCGAGGGTCTGGTTCCTGATGGTGAGGCGGACGGTGTGGAGCAGCTCGGCCACGATGAACAGCACAAGGCCGTTGTCCAGGGCGGAGAGAACGACCGTCTCCTCGCGGTACGGCCCCTGGATCGACCTGATGACGTCTCGGACAACCCCGACGGTCAGAAGCCCCGCGAGCAGTACGAGAAGCGCCGCGACGACGAGGTGGATGACGTCCTCGATGAGCTGCAGGAGGCCCTGTAGCCGGCCGCCCTCGATCTTCGGGAGAATGGGTCGCACAGTCAGCATGCTAGGCGTGCCCCGGCCCGCAGGCGCGACGTGCTGCCGAACGGGTGGACGAGCGGACAACTCCCTGTGGTGGCAGCCTGGGGGAAGCAGCGAGGCGCGACATCACCGAGGCCTACCCGGCGGCAGGACGAGATGAGGCACGAGTTCAGCGATCACCCTCGGCGACAGCCCGGTGATCCGGTACTCCGCCACGATCAACTCGCGCGCCCCAGCCCCCACCATGCACAGCTCAACGAGCTACCTGGGCGCCGAGCTACGGCCAACCGTGCACGAGGTCGTTAGGGAAGTACGGGCCCTTCTTCTCCTGAGCCAGGATGCCCTCCACGAGGGCCTTCAGGTTCGCCACGGAAGCGGTCTCCGTGTCTGCGGTCACCACCCCGCTCGGTGCCTCGTCCGTGTTGTTGAAGACTCGGCGGAAGAGGGTGCCCTCGGGGACCTCCTCGAAGGTGTACGAGATGGAGCCGGGCAGGTACACGAGCTCGATCGTGACTCGCTTGCCACGCTCGTGCTCCGCCACCCTCCAGGCGAGTTCCACCGTGCCGTCCGCGGTCCGGATGAACTCGGTGAACTCGTCGCCAGGGAGGAACGGACGGCCGATGGTCCCGGTGACGCACCTGGTCAGCACATGCCACTTGGGCCAGAATCGGACCTAGATGATGAAATCGAACACCTGCTGGACGGGGCCGTTGATGGTCGTTTCCAACGGGATGGAGGAGGTCATGTCGCTCCCCGTCCCTGCGGACCTGTCGCTGGCGAGCTTCGACAACTGCTTCCTCGCCAAGATCCGCCGCTTCTCCCTCACCAGCGTCGACATCGGCGCCCGCGAGGTGGGCCGACGCGTCACCCGAGCCCCGCTCGACTGGACTCCCGCCGAGAACGGCAGTTTGACCGACCCACGCTCTTGAAACGGCACCCAAGTCCGCGATGAACGGGCTTCTCGCCTGCGTCGCGACCCACCTGACACTCCATCACAAACGGCCACGGCCGGAGCCCAAGCCGGGCTACTCGTGGCCCGGCAGGTTCAAACAACCGCTTCACATAGGTCCGCCACCCCTTTGGCCTGCACTTATGTGCTACAGGGCCCAAAGAGCGGCGAATTCGACCCGGATTCGACCCCACGGCCTCATTTCACGGCGACGCGCACGCCTGATCAGCGATGATGCAACTTCTGCCGCTGTACCAACGAATTGCGGAAAGTTAATCACCACGAGAGCCCCAATTAGGATCAACCTCGTAAATCGACAGCCCTGGAGCGGACAGGCAGCCCAGCGATGCAGACACAGTGCCGCGTGTTGGCCCGAGCCCATCCCGACTCAACCCCACGAGGGACTACATACCCTGAACAGGCCTTTTACCGATCCGCTTCCGTGGGGCGGAAGAGGTATTGCGGCGCAGTGACGGCCTTCCGGACGATGTCGCCATCACCCAACGAGGGGAGCCGCAGCCATGCCGCACATGACGACTTTCGCCAGAAACCAGTGGTACGTCGCCGCCTACAGCCACGAGGTCGGCCGCGAGTTGCTCGGCCGGACGATCCTCGGCGAGCCGCTCGTCTTCTACCGCACCGAGGGCGAGGGCACCCCGGTCGCCCTGCACGACCGCTGCGTGCACCGCCGCTACCCGCTCTCGCAGAGCGGTCTCGACGGCGACCGGATCGTGTGCGGCTACCACGGCTTCACGTACGACACGACCGGCACCTGCGTGTACGTGCCGGGGCAGAAGCGCATCCCGCGCACCGCGCGCGTCGCCTCGTACCCCGTGGTCGAGCAGGACTCCCTGATCTGGGTGTGGATCGGCGACCCCGGGCTCGCCGACCCGCAGACCATCCCGCGCGCCCGCCACCTCGACTCCCCCGGCTGGACCACGGTCCGCGGCATGGAGCCCATCGACGCCGACTACGGGCTGCTGGTCGACAACCTCCTCGACCTGTCCCACGAGACGTATCTGCACGGCGGCTACATCGGCACCCCGGAGGTCGCGGAGACGCCGATCACCACGGAGGTGGACGAGGGCGCGGGCATCGTGCGGGTGAGCCGGCACATGGACGACGCCGAGTGCCCGCCGTTCTACGCCCGTTCGACCGGCATCGAGGGCCGGATCACCCGCTGGCAGGACATCGAGTACCACGCCCCCTGCCTGTATCTGCTGCACAGCCGGATCGCGCCGGTGGGCGTCCTGCCGGAGGCCGACGGCAGCGACCCGCACGGCTTCCACACCGAGATCACGTACGCGATCACCCCGTCGTCGGACGGCAAGGTGTACGACTTCTGGATGGTCTCGCGGGACTGGGCGACGGACGACGACGAGGTCACCGAGTTCCTGCGCGGCAACAACCACACCGTCGTCATGCAGGACGTGGACGCGCTCAACCTGCTGCAGAAGACGCTCGGCACCGAGCGCACCGGCTACCAGGAGCTGAGCATCAACATCGACACCGGTGGCCTGGCCGCCCGCCGGATCCTCGCCCGGCTGGTCGAGGAGGGCGACAAGCCCGTGGAGAAGGTCCTGTGAGCGGTCTGCCGTCCGCGGGGCCGCGCGAGATCTACCGCATCGACTGGCTGCCGGGCACCGACATCCTGCACGGCACCTGTCACTGCGGCGCCGAGCACACGGCTCAGGACCCGATCGAGATGTGGGAGTGGATGCTCGGCCACCCCGACGGACACCAGCCGGGACCCCGACCGGGACCCCCGCCGCAAGGAAACGACTCATGACCGTGTACGAAGCCGAACTGGTCGTCGCCGGCACGGAACCGGCCGCCGACGGGGTGCTCGCGCTCACCCTGCGTCATCCGCTGGGCGAGCCGCTGCCCGGCTGGGAGCCGGGCGCCCACGTCGATCTCGTCCTCGGCCCGGAGCTGGAGCGCCAGTACTCGCTGTGCGGCGACCCGGCGGACCGTGCCGCCTGGCGGGTCGCGGTGCTGCGAGAACCCGAGGGGCGAGGCGGATCCGCCTTCGTGCACGAGCAGTTGGGGCCGGGCGACAAGGTGCGGGTGCGCGGCCCGCGCAACCACTTCGCCCTGCGGCCGGCGCCCCGCTACCGCTTCATCGCGGGCGGCATCGGCATCACCCCCATCCTGCCGATGCTCGCGGCCGCCGAGGCGGCGGGCGCCGAGTGGACCCTCCTCTACGGCGGCCGCTCCCGCGACTCCATGGCGTTCACCGAGGAGTTGGCGCGCTACGGCGACCGGGTCACCCTCGCCCCGCAGGACGAGACCGGGCTGCTCGACCTCGGCTCGGTGCTGGACGCGCTGCCCGAGGGGACGCTCGTGTACTGCTGCGGTCCGGGCGCGTTGCTCGACGCGGTCGAGGAGCGGTGCCCGTCCGGCGCGCTGCACGTCGAGCGGTTCCAGCCGAAGGAGCAACAGACCGGCGACGACGCCGAGTTCGAGGTGGAGCTGGCGCAGAGCGGCCGTACGGTGACCGTCGCGGCGGACGTGTCCGTGCTGGACGCCGTCCGGGCCGCCGGGGTCGAGGTGCTCTTCTCCTGCACGGAGGGGACGTGCGGCACCTGCGAGACCGACGTGCTGGAAGGCACCCCGGAGCACCGGGACTCGGTCCTCACGCCGGAGGAGCGGGAGGCCGGGGAGACGATGATGATCTGCGTGTCGCGCTGCCGGGGCAAGCGGCTCGTCCTGGATCTGTAGGCCGGGAGGCGCGTGAGCCGCGGCCGGCGTGGACGGCGATGTCCACGCCGGCCGCCACCGCGCCGTCCCGGTGCCGTCTCCGCTCGCGCGCCCACCCGAGAACGCGACTGTCGACAATTTTGTCAGCCGGGCCCATTGACCCCGCCGAACGCGTGATTCTCCGTTCCCTGCACGCCAGTTGGGCACTACTGTGCGGTGTGCGCACAGCCTGTCGGAACACCTTTGTCTGCACAGGAGGAGCCATGCGTCGTCTGTACGCCGGTCTCGCGGCCGGCACCTTACTGCTCGCCACGGCGGCCTGTGGCTCGTCCGACGGCTCCGGTTCGCCGGCCCCGGACACGTCGTCCGGGGGCATCACCACCGTCGAACTCGGGCTCATTCCCATCGTCGACGTGGCGCCCGTCTACCTCGGCGAGAAGAAGGGCTTCTACGCCAAGCAGGGCCTGAAGCTGTCGATCACGACCGCGCAGGGCGGCGCGGCGATCGTGCCGGGGGTGGTCAGCGGTCAGTTCCAGTTCGGCTTCAGCAACATGACGTCCCTCATGGTCGCCCAGTCCAACAGCGTTCCCGTGCGGGCCGTCGCGAACGGCATCGCCTCGACGGGCGTGCGGGGCAAGGACTTCGAGGCGCTCACCGTGAAGAAGGGCAGCCCGATCAAGTCCGCCGGTGACCTGGAGGGCAGGAAGGTCGCCATCAACACCCTGAAGAACATCAACGAGACGGCCGTTCGCGCGTCCGTGGCCAAGGCGGGCGGCGACCCCGACAAGGTCCAGTTCGTCGAGCTGCCCTTCGACCAGATGCCCGCCGCCCTCGACAGCGGCCGGATCGACGCCGCGATGGTCGTCGAGCCCGCCCTCGCGACGATCAAGTCCCAGGGCGGGGCGGAGATCGCCTCACCGATGGTCGACGTCTCCCCGAACCTCACCGTCGCCATGTACTTCACCTCGACGCAGTACGCCCAGCAGAGCCCGGACGTGGTGAAGAGGTTCCAGCAGGCCACGGCCGAGTCCCTCGCCTACGCCGACGCGCACCCGGACGAGGTCCGCCAGATCATCACCACCTACACCAAGATCCCGGCCTCGGTGCTGGAGCAGGTCACGCTGCCCAAGTGGCCCGCCGAGGCGAACCGTTCGTCCATCGAGGACCTGATGAAGCTGGGCCAGGCGGACGGCCTGTTCAAGACGAGCCCCGACCTGGACAAGCTGCTGCCGTGAGGGGCGAGAACCTCGCACTCGGCACGGCCGGACTCGCGGCCTTCCTCGCCCTGGGCGAGGCGATGCCGCGGCTCGGCCTGGTCGAGGAGGCCTACTTCCCGCCCACCAGCCGCATCGCCGACGCCCTCGGCGACGAACTCGGCGACCGCGCCTTCTGGAGCGCCCTCGGCGACACCCTCACCGGCTGGGCCCTGGGCCTGGCGATCGCGGTCGGCGCGGGAATCGTGGCCGGTGTGGTGATCTCCGTCGTCCCCCACCTCCGCGAGGCGACGGCGTCGACGATCGAGTTCCTCCGCCCGATCCCCTCGGTCGCCCTCATCCCCCTCGCGGTCCTGCTCTACGGCACCGAACTCCGCTCCGTCCTCCTCCTCGTCGTCTACGCCTCCTTCTGGCAGGTCCTGATCCAGGTCCTGTACGGCGTCCAGGACGTCGACCCGGTCGCGGAGGAGACGGCCCGCTCCTACGGCCTGGGCACCTGGGCACGGATCAGGCACCTGCTGTGGCCCACCGCGCTGCCGTACGTCATGACCGGCGTACGGCTCGCGGCGGCGGTCGCGCTGATCCTCGCGATCACCGCCGAACTGGTCATCGGAGCCCCGGGGTTGGGCGCGCGGATCGCGGTCGCGCAGACCTCGCAGGCGGTGCCCGAGATGTACGCGCTGATCGTGGTCGCGGGGCTGCTGGGCCTGCTGATCAACGTGGGCGCGCGGACCGTGGAGCGGCGGGCACTGGCCTGGCACCAGTCGGTGCGCGGGGAGGTGGCGGTGTGAGAGGCGTGCTGGTGCGCCTGGGGTTCGTGCTCGCCCTGCCGACCGTGCTGGTCGCGGTGTGGTGGGTGGCGTCCGACGACAGCACCGACGTGTACTGGCCGCCGCTGCGGACGATCCTGGAGACCTTCCCGGACGTGTGGACGGGCGAGCGGCTGCGCTCGGACGTGCTGCCGAGCGTGCTGCGGCTCACCGGCGGCTACGCGCTGGCGGCCGTCGCCGGGATCGCGCTGGGCACCGTCATCGGCTCCTACCGGCGGGTGCGGGCGGTGTGCGAGCCGGTCCTGGAGTTCCTGCGGGCGGTGCCGCCGCCCGTGCTGGTGCCGGTCATCATGCTCTTCGCCGGCTACGGCGACACCATGAAGGTCGTGGTGATCGCGGCCGGCTGCGTGTGGCCCGTGCTGCTCAACACCGTCGAGGGCGTACGGGCGGTGGACCCGGTGATGGCGGAGACGGCCCGCTCGTACGGCATCACGGGCGTGGCGCGCCTGAGGGATCTCGTCCTGCGCTCGGCGAGCCCGCAGATCTTCGCGGGCCTGCGCCAGGCCCTGTCCATCGGGATCATCCTCATGGTCATCAGCGAGATGTTCGCCGCCAGCAACGGCCTCGGCTTCACCATCGTGCAGTTCCAGCGCGGCTTCGCCATCCCCGGCATGTGGACCGGGATCCTCGTCCTCGGCCTGCTGGGCTTCGTCCTGTCGGTCCTCTTCCAGCTGGTCGAGCGACGGGTGCTCGGCTGGTACCACGGTCTGCGCGCCTCCACCCGGCGGTCCCGGTGACGTCTTGGAAAGGGCAGGTCATGCTGGACGTACGCGGCCTGAAGAAGGTCTACGAGGGAGCCGGGCGGCGGGTGGAGGCGGTGCGCGACCTCACCTTCACGGTCGACGCCGGTGAACTGGTCTGTCTCGTCGGCCCGTCCGGCTGCGGCAAGACGACGCTGCTGAAGTGCATGGGCGGCCTGCTGGCACCCACGGCCGGTGAAGTGCTGCTGGAGGGACGGAAGGTGACCGGGCCGCCGCCCGGCATGGCGTTCGTGTTCCAGGAGTACGGGCGCAGCCTGTTCCCGTGGATGCGGGTCGGCCCGAACGTCGAACTCCCGCTGAGACAGAAGGGGTTGAGCAAGGCACGGCGCAGGGAGCTGGTCGCCGACGCCCTGACGTCTGTGGGACTCGCGGACGCCTCCTCCGCGTATCCCTGGCAGCTGTCCGGCGGCATGCAGCAGCGGGTGGCGATCGCCCGGGCCCTCGCCTACGAGCCCCGCGTCCTGCTGATGGACGAGCCGTTCGCGGCCGTGGACGCGCAGACCCGAGCCGACCTGGAGGACCTGGTACGGGGCCTGTGGCGGGAGCGCGGGATCACGATCCTGTTCGTCACCCACGACATCGACGAGGCCGTCTACCTCGGTGAGCGGGTGGTCGTGCTGTCCGCCTCGCCGACCGTCGTGCAGGAGCAGCTGAAGGTCGATCTTCCGCCGGAGCGCGACCAGTTGCACACCCGGGTCGCCCCGCGTTTCGCCGAGCTGCGCACCCATGTGTACGAGCAGATCCAGGCGGCGAAGCGCGGCACGGCCCGGGAACCGGCCCCGGTGGACACGCCTCCCCCGCTCAAGGACGGTCTTCGCTGACCTGGGCGCCGTCGGCGACCTGAACGCCGACGGTGCCCGGTCAGGCCTCGGGGGCCGGGACCACGCTGAGGTGCCCCGCGGTGCCGCGGAACCGGCGCGCCCTGCGGGGCGCGGGGGCCGGGGCCTCGCGCAGCACCATCGTCAGCCGCGTGTATCCCATGTCCTGCAGGGTCCTCGGGGTCTCGCCGACGATACGGCACTCCGTGGCGCCCCGGCGCGGGTCCGGGTGGCGCAGGGGCCGGACCGCCCCGTCGTGCTCGACGGCCTCCTCGCCGACGGCGCGGATCCAGTGCGGCAGGCCCTGCCGGTAGGCGGCCTCCATGATCGGGTCCTGGGCGATCTCGCGGCGGATCGCCTGGAGTCCCGCGTCGTGCCCGTGCCGTTCCAGGGTCGCCGCGAAGCGGGCCAGCATCGGCAGGCACCAGCTGGACTCGTGGTCGCCGAGGACCGAGGACGCGTCGGGGTGGAAGAGGACGAACCGGAGGAAGTTGTCGCCCGGCAGGGCCGTCGGATGCGGGCCCACCTCCCGGAAAAGTGTCCGGAAAGCTGTGTTGGCCAGGACGACGTCCCAGCGGTGGTCGAGCACGACGGACGGGAAGGGGACGGCCTCCAGGTACGCCGCGTAGTCCAGGAGATAGGCCTGGGCCTCGGGAGTCTCGGGGACGGGCCGCGGTGCCGACCGCTGCCCACCTGCCTGATATGCCATCGGGAGGTCACCCCTCTTGCCTCTGCGGCCTTCACGCGGCGCCCCGATCCTGCTGCCCGAGCGCTTCACATGTCAACTATCGTGGCATTCCATGCTCATTGACGGCTGAAATTGGCCACAGTTGTGGCGAGACCTGGATGTGAGTTCGAAAGACCCGCTACTCTCCGGTCAGTTCACGGCGATCGCGTGTATGCCTGTGAGAGGGTCGTGAGAGACGTAGGAGACCTGTCGGTGACGGATGGCTTCGAGGTTCCGGGCGCCACGGCCACGGTGCTGCTGTCGGCCGTCGTCGCCCGTGTCACCGCGCTCGCCGACCGGCTCGGCGTGCCGCACGCGGAGGTCTTCGACACCGGACGGCTCTCCGTCGCCTCCGGCG
Source organism: Streptomyces aurantiaciflavus (assembly GCF_049808595.1). Lineage (NCBI taxonomy): Bacteria > Bacillati > Actinomycetota > Actinomycetes > Kitasatosporales > Streptomycetaceae > Streptomyces > Streptomyces aurantiaciflavus. The sequence continues at coordinate 93,285 of NZ_JBNCAQ010000006.1, forward strand.
TCCCGGAGCCCGTCGTCAAATCCCTGCTGAGCGGGCGCCCGGCCGGCGAACCGGACGTACAGGCCCGGTTCCTGCAACGGCTGGACCTGCTGCGCCGCACCCGGCTCAAGCCCAACGGGCGCAAGTACACCCAGCAGGAGATCGCCGACGGCGCCGGCATGTCACGGCAGCAGGCGGGCGCCCTCATCAACGGCGACCGCCGCCCCACGATGGAGCACTGCGACGCCCTCCAGCGTTTCTTCCGCGTCCACGCCGGCTTCCTGACGGCCGAGGACCCTGAGGCCCTCGCGGGCGCTCTCCAGCACATCGAGCAGGAACTGCTGCAGAAGCTCGCCGCCCGGGAGGCGGCCGCGGCCGCAGAGGACCCGCTGGAGCGGCTGCTGCAGGACCACGGTGTGCGCGGAATCGCCTGGCGGGCCGCACAGCTGCCCACCGACCAGCACCGGGACAAGGTCGCCGAGTGGCTGGACATGCTCCTGGAGAGCGTGAAGCGGCCCGAGTCGTGATCCGGGAGTTGACTGTGGGCATCGCCAAGGACATGCGCCGCCTGTGCGACGAGCTGGTCGCGGAGCTGACCCTCCCGGCCCCGGCCGCGCCGGCCGAGCTGTACACCGCCCTGTGCGACAGCATGAGCAGACGCCGCGGCCGCCCCGTCCACTTCCGCACGGCCCCCTTCCCGCCCGGCACCGCCAGCGGGCTGTGGCTCGACATGACCGACCAGGACCTCGTCGTCATCGAGGAACGCACCGCGCCCGACCACCAGTTGGTGATCCTCGGCCACGAGCTGTGGCACATGAAGGCGGGCCACTGCAGCCACCACGTCGAGGGCGCGGCCGTCGCCGCCCGTTTACTGCACGACGGGGCGGACCTCCAGGCGACGGTCCACAGGGTCGCCGCGCGCACCCGCTTCGACCAGGCCGACGAGCGGGACGCCGAGCGCTTCGGGCTGCTGCTGGCCAGCAAGTGCCGCGCCTGGCTGGCGGGCTCGTCGGCACGAGGGCGCGGGCAGCGGGACCATCTGGCGGGGCGGATCGAGGCGTCGCTGGGATATCTGGGGCGGCGAGAGCGGGGCGGGGTCTGAGGATCGGGCGGACCGGGGGCGGGGAGGCGTCGGGGCGTTGATCTCCGGACGCCGGTCGTCGATCTCCGGTTGCCGGTCAGCGGTCGCCAGTCTTTTGTAGACCATCACCTGCCGTCGGCCATCAGTATTTCGTAGACCGTCACCTGCCGTCGGCCACCTGTCGTCGACCGCCGGTCGCCTGTAGACAATCTCCAGTCGCCTGCCGCCCACCGCGGGCCTGCCTCCGGTCATCTGTAGACAGTCGCCAACCGTCAGTCGTCCGGCGACCACCGACCGCACTGCCGCCGGTCGCCTGTAGACAGTCGCCTGGCCTCGGTCGTCGGACGACAGGTCCCCGCGCCGCACCACCCGCTCTCCTCCCGTCACCCTGGCCGCCGACGGTCCGCCAAAAGCCCGTCATCCCAGCGCAGGGCCCGATTTCCCCATCGGATTCCGCGAGCTGCCACCTCGGCTAAGCGGGCGAACCGAGGTGGAGCGAGGCCGGATTGTCAGTGGTGGACGGCAAGCTGGGGGGTGCGCCGCCGCATGGGTGGCGTACGCGCCGTCAGGGCGCGTGGGAGACGACGCCGACACGGGGAGAGCCGACCGATGCCCACTGCCGTACTGACCGACCGCGAGCGCACCGCAGTCCAGGCCTACCTGCGCCTGCTGCACACCGTCCGAGCCGCCTTCGGCGACGACATCTGCGACCCGCCGCACGACCGTTTCCCTCCGGTGGTCCCACCCACCGTCCTGGCCGAGGCGGAACGGGCCCTGGCGGCCGCCGGCCTGACGGGCAACGAGGAGGAGTTCTTCCGTCTGCTGCACAGCTGGTGCCCGGAGACCTGACGGGATGACGGAGAGGCTCGGGGGATGACGGACAGGCTCGGGCGCGTGGGGAAACGCGCCCGGGCGTCCGCCCGTGACGAGGTCGACGGCGGGGCTCAGGCGTGCGGCACCGCGATGGCCGTCGCCACCAGCCCCTGGCCCACGGTCCAGCGGCCGTCGAAGTGACCGAGCCGGCGGTCGCCGAGGAGCGGACCGGGGACGAGGAGCCGGGCCCGGAAGGTGCCCTGGGTGCCGTGCGCGAGGCCCGCGTCGATGTCGACGTCGGCCTCGCTGAAGTCCAGCCACTTTCGAGTGAGAGGGAACCACGCCTTGTAGACGGATTCCTTGGCGCTGAACAGCAGCCGGTCCCAGTGGATCCCGGGATGGTCCGCGGCCAGGCCGCGAAGGCGTTCCGCCTCGGCCGGCAGGGCGACGGCGGACAGCACGCCCTCCGGGAGCGGCTGGTGGGGTTCGGCGTCGATGCCGAGGGAGGCCAGGTCGGCGGCGCGGACCAGCGCGGCGGCGCCGTAGCCGTCGCAGTGGGTCATGCTGCCGGTCAGGCCGGCCGGCCACTGCGGGGCGCCGCGCTCGCCGGGCAGCACGGCCTGCGCGGGCACCCCGAGCTTCTCCATGGCGCGCCGCGCGCAGGAGCGTACGACGGTGAACTCACGGCGGCGCTTGGCGACGGCACGCGCGACGAGCGCCTCCTCCTCCGGGTACAGCGGCCCGTCCCCGAACTCACGGACGCCCTCCTCGCCGTGGGCCTCCACGGCGACGACCGTCTCCGGCAGCAGCTGCTCGATCACGCGGTTCCGTCCTCCGTCGGCAGGATGCGGCGCAGCCGGCCCGGCGGCTGCGGGCGCTTGCTCCACTCGCGGGGGTAGCCCACCGAAACCTCCTCGAAGCGGACGCCGTCGTGCCAGGTGGTCCGCGGGATGTGCAGATGGCCGTAGACCATGGCGGCGACGCGGAAGCGGCGGTGCCAGTCCGCCGTCAGCGTCGTGCCGCACCACATGGCGAACTCGGGATACCACAGCACGTCCGTGGGGTGCCGGTCCAGCGGGTAGTGGTTGACGAGGACCGTGGGCAGGTCGGGCGGCAGGGCGGCCAGCCGGCGTTCCGTCTCCGCGACACGGGCCCGGCACCAGTCCTCGCGGGTCGGATACGGGTCGGGGTGCAGCAGGTACTCGTCGTTGCAGACCACCCCGGTCCGGTGCGCGTACGCCAGTCCCTCCTCCTTGGTGGCGCAGCCGGCCGGCAGGAACGAGTAGTCGTACAACAGGAACAGTGGGGCGACCGCCACCGGGCCGCCGGGGCCCTCCCACACCGGGTAGGGGTCCTCGGGGGTGGTCACGCCCAGGTCGCGGCACAGCTCGACGAGGTACTCGTAACGGGCGACGCCCCGTAGGGTGACGGTGTCCTTGGGGTGGGTCCACAGTTCGTGGTTGCCGGGCGCCCAGACGACCTTGGTGAAGCGGCTCGCGAGGGTCTTCAGCGTCCAGCTGATGTCGGCGACGCTCTCCGAGACGTCACCGGCCACGAGCAGCCAGTCGCCGTCGGACTCCGGGACCATGCGCTCGACCAGGGCGCGGTTCTCGGGATACCCGATGTGCAGATCGCTGATGGCCAGCAGTTGTCCGGCATCACCGGCCGTCGACGTCACGTCCCGCTCCCCGTTCCCCCGCTCGGGCACGCATGCCCCTGACGAACACACGAACGGCACCACGACAACACATTCCGTCGCATGGGACAAGGCGTCATTACCCGATGCCCGGACCGACCTGAACATGATCGGCAAATCCGTAACACGCGCGTTGCACGCGGCACCCTCGGGACGCCGTATGATCGCCCCAACACCACCGCCATGAACGTCCCTTCGCACGGGGCGGTTTGGTGTACCTCCATCCACCCTGCCCGGGCACGGGCCTGCTTCGCCCTGCCCGCGAACCCTTGAAAGGCGGCCTGCATGGTCTCTCGCGTACGCGTCTGGCTCAACCGCACGTACGCGGAGAACGTGTTCTTCATGGATCAGCTGCGGCGAAATCCCAGCGACCGCGCCGTCGAGATCCATGCCACGCACGCGGACGCCGACTCACCCGTCCTGGCCGCCGCCGACACCGCCGACCTGGAGCCGGAGGGCCTGTCCCCGGCCGCGTACGTGGAGTACGCGCTCGACCAGTGCGCGCGGCGCGGCATCGACGTGTTCGTGCCCCGGCTGCACCAGGCGGCGATCGTGGCCCACCGCACGGACTTCGCGGCGGTCGGCACGGCGCTGCTGGCGCCGCCGCCCGAGGCGGTGGCCGTCTTCCACGACAAGGTGATCGCCTACGAGGCCGTCCAGGCGATCGGTGTCCCCGTGCCCCCGTGGTGTCGGGTCCGCGACGCCGACGAACTCGTGGCCGCGGTCGAGGCGTTGGAGGACGGCGGACACAAGGCGTGCTTCAAGCCCGCGTCCGGCGCCGGCGGGGTGGGCTTCCGCGTGATCACGCGCGCCCCCTTCTCGCTCATGCACCTCAACGGCTTCCCGAGCCCCTACGTCCAGCTGGACGTGGTCGTCGAGACGCTGAAGCAGGCCGACGAGCCGGTGGACTGGCTGGTGATGCCCCGGCTGGAGCAGCCCGAGGTGTCCGTGGACTGCCTCACCGGCCCCGACAACCGGGTCCGCATGGCCATCGGCCGCACCAAGAACGGCCGCCGCCGGGGCTTCACCCTCCAGGAGCAGTGGCTGGAGCCGGCCAGGCGGATCGCCGAGGGCTTCGGGCTGCACTACCTGTCCAACATCCAGTTCCGGATGTTCGGCGAGCAGCCGGTCCTGATGGACGTCAACACGCGTCCGGCCGGCGGCCTGCACCAGCTGTCCCTCTGCGGGGTCAACGCGCCGTGGGCCGCCGTGCAGTTGGCGCTCGGCGAGGACCCGGGGGAGATCGTGCCGCCGTTCCTGGGGCAGGACTACACGGTGGTGTCGGGTCCGCGTCCGCTGCGGCCGCAGTCGCTGCCGCCGCAGCGGCTCGAGGAGACGGAGACGCTGCTGGCGGCGGTGCCGACGCAGGCGGACTCCGTGCAGGACCAGGGCCAGGGTCAGACCCAGGACCGGGTTCAGGCTTCTGCGGCGGCGGTGTTGCCGCTCTAGCCAACGGCCGCTCATCGTACGAAGAAGTCCCCCGGACGAAAGTCCGGGGGACTTTTTTCCGCTCGGGGTGTATCAGGGCCCGGGGCGCGTGCTCTTAACGGTGTAACACCGAAGGCCCACGGAGGACGCGGGGGATCACGGGGGACCTCCGTGGGAGCACCAAGGGACCAACGGGGGGAATCGGGGATCGACGGGGGATCCCCGGGGGAACGGGGGATCGGGTCGGTCGGCCGCTGTCACGGGGAGCGACCGGCCGGCCCGAAGCGTCAGAAGCGTCCCGCCCCCCGGTACAGCTCCAGCTCGCCGTCGAGTTCCACGGCGAGCACCGTGGCGTGCGGGTCCAGGTCGGACCCGGCGGGCGGGTCGATCCACAGCACCCCGACGGCCTCGTGCAGGCCGCCGACGACGCGGTGGGCGAGTTCCGTCCCGGTGCCGAGCACCGTGACCCTGCGGACCGGGGTGACCAGTCCCCGGACACCGATCTCGGCGCGTGGGATGTCGAACAGGGTGAGATAGAGGGTGCGGCGGTCCGCGGAGAGGGTGCTGGGCCCGTAGTGGTGCCCGGCCGGGAGCCCCCGCACCGTCCCGTACACGGCCTCGGCGTGCTTGCGGATCCACTCCCCCAGGCCTTCGAGGCGCTCCACCTGCGGCTGCGGGATGGTGCCGTCCTCCATCGGGCCGACGTCGAGCAGCAGGTTGCCGCCCCCGCCGATGGTCTCGGTGAAGTAGCGGATGATCTGGGTGAGCGACTTGTGGTTGTGGTCGTGGTGCTGGTAGCCCCACGAGTCGTTGATCGTCAGGCACAGCTCCCAGGGGCCGTCCGGCGGCACGATGGGGGCGCCCTGCTCGGGAGTGGCGTAGTCGCCCTCGCTGAGCATGCGGGCGTTGAAGACGACGTGGGGTACGTACGAACGGATGAGCGCGGCGAGTTCGGGGATGCGCCACTGCTCCTCGCTGCGGTCCCACTCGCCGTCGAACCACATCAGGTCGGGCCGGTAGCGGGAGGCCAGCTCGCGGATCTGACCGTCGCGGTAGGCGATGAACCGCTCCCAGGCCTCGAGGTCCTCGTCCTCGGCGGCGACCTCGGAGTAGCGGTTGTCCTCCAGCTCCGGCGGGCGGCCGGGCTTGCGGGTGGAGGCGTAGTCGGGGTGGTTCCAGTCGGAGTGGGAGTAGTACAGGCCGACCTTGAGGCCCTTCTCGCGCAGGGCGTCGGCGTAGCCGGCGAGGTAGTCGCGGCCCAGGTTGAGGTCGCCGTACGCCGTGTCCCACAGGGCGACGCCGTCGTGGTGACGGCTGGTGAGGACGGCGTACCTGGCGCCGGCGCGGGCGAAGAGGTCCGCCCAGGCCTTCGGGTCGTAGTGGGCGCCGGTGAAACGGCCGAGCTGGGACATGTACCGGTCGTGCGGCACGATGTCGTCGTAGAACGACCAGGACTCCTGGACGCCGTCGACGGCGTAGATGCCCCAGTGGACGAAGATCCCCAACTTGGCGTCGGTGAACCAGCGTTGCATGGCCACGGGTCAGCTCACCTCCGCGCGCCTCAGACGGAGGGTCAGGACCTGGAAGGGCCGCAGGGCGACGGGTACCGCGCCGTCCCCGTCGACGGCCGCCGGCTCCAGCGGGCGCTCCAGCAGGTCGGTGACCTGCGCACTCGCGAGCGGGAAGCCCGTGCGCAGGGTGCCGGTGGCCCGGCCGCCGCGGGACTCGTAGAGCCGTACGACGACGTCACCGGACTCGTCGTCGGCGAGCTTCACCGCCTCCACGGTGACGCCCTCGCCGTCCACGGAGACGACCGGAGCGGGCGCGTCCCCCGCGTCCGCCACGCGCAGCGGCAGGTTGAGGGCGTAGCCCTCGGCGACCGCGTCCTCGATGCGCGCGCCGGGCAGGAGCGCGTAGGTGAAGCGGTGCCGGCCCTGGTCGGCCTCGGGGTCCGGGATGCGCGGGGCGCGGACCAGGCTGAGGCGGACCGTGGTGGTCGTGCCGCCGTCCTCGCGGACCGTACGGGAGACGTCGTGGCCGTACGTCGAGTCGTTGATGACGGCGACGCCGTAGCCGGGTTCGCCGATGTGCACCCAGCGGTGGCCGGAGACCTCGAAGCGGGCCGCCTCCCAGCTGGTGTTGGTGTGGGTGGGGCGCTGGATGTGGCCGAACTGGATCTCGGCGGAGGAGTGCGGGGCCCGGATGTCCACCGGGAAGGCCGCCTTGAGGATCTTCTCGGCCTCGTGCCAGTCGATGTCGGTCTCGATGTCGATGCGGGGGCTGCCCGCCCGGACCGTGATCGTCTGGGTGATCGTGGAGCCCTTGCCGAAGGAGCGGGTGACGCGGATCGCGCCGACGAGGGGGCCCTCTTCGACGACGGTCACCGACTCGGCGTCCAGCAGGTCCGTGTAGCGGTTCTTGTAGTGCTTGTCGATGTCCCAGGCGTCCCAGTAGTTGGGGAGGTCGGTGTGCAGGCGGAGCAGGTTGCCCTGGTCGGCGAGGACTTCGCGGTTCGCCCGTATGTCGTATACAGAGGACAGTGTTCCGTCGTCCGCCACCTGTACACGGACCAGACCGTTGTCGAGGACGCGGCCGGTGACCGTGACCGGACGCGGAGGCTCGGTGCGGGTGAGGGGCGCGCTGCCGTTCGCGGGCACCTCCACGTACGCCGGTGCGCCGTCGGCCGTGCGGACCACCTCGGCCCGGTCGAACGGGCTCGTGTTGAACACCCGGGTGCCGCCGGCGCCGAGCGCGGTGATCGCCTCCGCCGTCAGCTCCTCCAGCTCCGCCGCCACCCGGGCGTACTCGGCCTCCGCCTCGCGGTGCACCCAGGCGATCGACGACCCGGGCAGGATGTCGTGGAACTGGTGCAGCAGCACCGTCTTCCACAGGCGGTCCAGCTTCTCGTACGGGTAGGTGTAGCCCGGCGCGTGCAGGGCCGCGGTGGTCGCCCACAGCTCGGCCTCGCGCAGCTTGTGCTCGCTGCGCCGGTTGCCCTGCTTGGTGCGGGCCTGGGAGGTGTAGGTGGCGCGGTGCAGCTCCAGGTAGAGCTCGCCGTTCCAGACCGGGGCGTCCGGGTACTCCTCGCGGGCCTTGGCGAAGAAGTCGTCGGGGTGTTCGACGACGACCTTGGGCGAGCCCTCCAGGTCGGCGAGCCTGCGCGCGCGTTCCATGATCTCGCGGGTGGGGCCGCCGCCGCCGTCGCCCCAGCCGAACGGGGCGAGGGAGCGTGTGCCGCCGCCCTTCTCGGAGTAGTTGCGTACCGCGCGGTCCATCTCCTCGCCGCTGAAGCGGGCGTTGTAGGTGTCGACCGGCGGGAAGTGGGTGAAGATCCGGGTGCCGTCGATGCCCTCCCACCAGAAGGTGTGGTGGGGGAACTTGTTGGTCTGGTTCCAGGAGATCTTCTGGGTGAGGAACCAGTCGTTGCCGGCGAGCTTGGCGAGCTGCGGGTAGGCGGCGGTGTAGCCGAAGGAGTCCGGGAGCCAGACGCCCTTGGTCTCGATGCCGAAGTGCTCGATGAAGAACCGCTTGCCGTGGATGAGCTGGCGGGCGATGGCCTCGCCGCCGGGCAGGTTGCCGTCGGCCTCGACCCACATGCCGCCGACCGGCGCCCACTGGCCCTTCTTCACGGACTCCTGGATGCGTGCCCACACGTGCGGGTAGTTGTCGCGGACCCATTCGTACTGCTGGGCCTGGGAGCAGGCGAAGATGAAGTCGTCGTACTCGTCGGCGAGCGAGGTGACGTTGGAGAAGGTGCGGGACGTCTTGCGCTTGGTCTCACGGATGGGCCAGAGCCAGGCGGAGTCGATGTGGGCGTGGCCGACACCGGAGACGGTGTGGGCGCTGGCGTGGGCGGGTCTGGCCAGGACGGGGGCGAGCACCTCGCGGACGGCCGGGGCGCTGCCGGAGACGTCGTCCAGGTCGAGGGCGTCCATCGCACGGTCCAGGGCGTGCAGGATCTCGTGCCGGCGCGGTTCGTGCTCGCTGAGGTGGACCATGAGTTCGCGCAGCACCTGGAGGTCCAGGTCGAGGTGCCAGACCTCCTCGTCGAGGACGGCCAGGTCGGCGCGGCGGAATGTATACAGTGGACGGTCGCCTGCCGTCAGTACATCGCCGAGCGGCGTCGGCGCCGCGAAGTCGTTGGCCAGGATGTCGGGGTTGGAGGCCGCTTCGACCAGGTAGTCGATCTGCTCCCCGCCCGTCGCCGGGTTGGCGATCGGCACGTACTGGTTGAGCGGGTTGACCGCCTTCAGGGGCCGGCCGTCGGGCAGGTGCACCAGCGCCTCGGCCTGGTTGCCCGGCCAGTCGCCCACGAACCCGAGGTCGATGACCGCCTCGACCCGCTTTCCGGCCCACTCGGCGGGCACCTGGCCGCGCATCCGGAACCAGGTGGTGCCCCAGGGCGGGCCCCACGGGGTGTCCATGGCGAAGGGCGTGTACCGCGCGGCCGCGGCCTCCTCGAACGTGACCGGCTCCCCCGGCGCCTGCCAGGCCTCGACCTCGAAGGGGACGGTGGCCGCGTAGATCGCGGGCTTGATGCGCTGGTTGTGGGCGCGCTCGACGCGCTCCTCGATCCGGCGGCGTTCGTCGTGCATGAAGGGTCTCCAGGAAGCGAGCGGAGGGGAAGCGCTTTCCGTCGGGGCGCTTACTTAAGGTACGCGAGCCCGGGGTGGACCTCGGTGTAGTCCTCGACCAGCCTGCGGGCCACGTTGACCGAGTCGACCAGCGGGTGCAGCGCGAAGGCCTTCACCGCCGTGGCACGGGAGCCGGACTCGGCGGCGGCGAGCACCTCCCGCTCCACCGCCTTCACCGCGCAGACCAGGCCGGTGGCGTGGTCGGGCAGCGGGGCCACGGCGACCGGGTGCGCTCCGTTGGCGTCGACCAGGCAGGGCACCTCGATGACGGCCTCGGAGTCGAGCACCGAGAGCGTGCTCCGGTTGCGGACGTTGAGGATCAGGGTGGTGCGTTCGTCGCGGGCGATGGCCCGCATCAGGGCGAGGGCCACCTTCTCGTAGCCGCCGGAGAGGTCGTCGGCGTCGCGTTCGCCGGCGCCGGCCGTCTCCCGGTTCTCGGCCATGTAGGTGGCCTCGCGCTCGGCGCGGGTGCGGTTCCAGGCGGCCAGGGCCGCCGCGTCGGGGTCGCGCATCTCCTCGTAGAAGTGGGCCTGCTGGTCGCACAGGAAGGCGCCGCGGGTCTTCTCGGCCTGCTGGTAGGCGCGGACGGCCTCGCGGTTGAAGTAGTAGTAGTGCAGGTATTCGTTGGGGATCGCGCCGAGCGACTGGAGCCAGTCGGCGCCGAAGAGCTTGCCCTCCTCGAAGGAGCCGAGCAGGTCGGCGTCGGCGAGCAGGCGCGGGAGCTCGTCGCGGCCGGCGACGCGCAGGCCGCGCACCCAGCCGAGGTGGTTGAGGCCGACGTAGTCGATGAAGGCCTCGCGCGGGTCGGCGCCGAGCACGCGGGCGATCCGCCGGCCGAGGCCGACCGGGGAGTCGCAGATGCCGATGACACGGTTGCCGAGATGGCGGGACATGGCCTCGGTGACCAGGCCGGCCGGGTTGGTGAAGTTGATGACCCAGGCGTCGGGGGCGAGGCGGGCGACGCGTCGGGCGATGTCGACGGCGACGGGGACCGTCCGCAGACCGTAGGCGATGCCGCCGGCGCCGACCGTCTCCTGACCGAGGACGCCCTGCGCGAGGGCCACCCGTTCGTCGTCGGCGCGGCCCTCCAGGCCGCCGACGCGGATCGCGGAGAAGACGAAGTCGGCGCCGCGCAGGGCCTCGTCCAGGTCGGTCGTGGTGGTCACCCGGGGAGCGTCGGGGACTCCGGCGGCCTGTTCAGCCAGTACACGGGCGACCGCATACAGTCGACCGGCGTCCAGGTCGTGCAGCACGACCTCGGTCACCCGCCCCTCGGCGCGGTCCGTCAGCAGCGCTCCGTACACGAGCGGCACCCGGAACCCGCCGCCGCCCAGAATCGTCAGTTTCACTCTTGCACCTTTCCTGCCAGGACCACCTCGACGCCCGCCTCCTCCAGGGAGGAGCGGGTCGCCGCGTCCACCGGCGCGTTGGTCACCACCACGTCCAGGTCCCGGGGACCGCAGACCCTCGCCATGCCCGTACCCGGGAACTTCGCCGCGTCCGCCAGCAGGACGACCTTGTCGCTCGCCTTGATCATGGCGCGCTTGACCGGCACCTCGACGACCGTCGTGTCCATCACCTGTCCGCCCGGCCGCACCCCGCTGGTGCCGAGGAAGAGCCAGTCGGCGTGGAGCTGGCGCAGGTTGTCCTCGGTGAGGAAGCCGACCAGGGAGCGGTACTCGCGGCGGACCATGCCGCCGAGCAGCACCAGCTCGATGCCCTCGTCGTCGGCGAGCTCCTCGTAGACCACCAGGTTGCTGGTGATCACGGTGAGACGGCGGCCGTGCAACTGTCGGGCGAGCCGGTAGGCGGTGGTGCCGATGTCCAGCAGCACCGACTGACCGTCCCTGATCATCTCCGCCGCACGCACCGCTATGGCGTCCTTCTCGGACACCCGCACCTCGGCGACCTCGGCGAAGGGCTGGTCGCCCTCGTCGACGACGGCGCCGCCATGTACACGTGTGAGCAGGCCTTCCTCCTCGAGTTTGACCAGGTCACGCCGGATCGTGGCGGGGCTCACACCCAGCTGCTCCGAGAGATCGGTCACGGCCGCGGGGCCGCCGGAGCGCAGGGCGCGCAGGATGAGTTGGTGTCGTCGTTCTGCCAGCACGGCATGAACAGTACTCGTCATCTTCAATCAAATCCATGCTCACTTCTGCTCGGGTATTGACCAATCTCGCGGAGGGGCGCACGATTCCGGTCACCGAAATGAAGAGTTTTGACGAGCTGACTGACGAGAGGACGGCCTCCGTGGACGACGACCGGCCCGACGTGCTGCTCACCGGGCTGCTCTTCTACGACCTCGTCCTCACGGGCCTGGGCAAGCCGCCCACGCCGGGCGAGGAGATCTGGACCGCCGGCATGGGCTGCGGCCCGGGCGGCATCGCCAACCTGGCGGTGGCCGCGTCCCGCTTCGGCCTGCGGACCTCGCTGGCCACGGTCTTCGGCGACGACTTCTACGGCGCGTACTGCCGCGAGATCCTCGCCGGCCAGGAGGGCGTCGACCTCGCCCTCTCCCGCGTGGCCGACGACTGGCCCACCCCGGTCACCGTCGCCCTCGCGCACGGACACGACCGGGCCCTCGTCACCCACGGCCAGGAGCCGCCGTACTCGCAGGACGCGCTGATGGGCGACCCGCCCGAGGCGCGCACGGCGCTCGTGCACATCGAGGCCGAACCGCGCGCGTGGATCGGCAAGGCGGCCGCCAACGGCACGCAGATCTACGCCGACGTCGGCTGGGACCCCACCCAGCAGTGGTCCCGCGACCTCCTCGACCAGCTCGCCCTGTGCCACGCCTTCCTCCCCAACGAGACCGAGGCGATGGCCTACACCCGCACCGACAGCGCGGTCGCCGCCCTCGGCACGCTCTCCGAGCTGGTGCCGGTGGCCGTGGTGACCCGGGGCGGGGACGGCGCCGTGGCCGTCGACCAGATCACCGGCGAGTACGCGGAGGTCCCGGCCCTGGGCGTCGACGTCCTCGACGCGACGGGCGCCGGGGACGTCTTCGGCGCGAGCTTCGTCGCGGCCTCGCTCGGCGGCTGGCCGCTGGAGCAGCGGCTGCGGTTCGCGGTCCTCGCGGCCGGGCTGTCCGTCCAGCACCACGGCGGGGCGCTCGCGGCCCCGGGCTGGTACGGCGTCGACCGCTGGTGGGGCTCACTGACGGACCCGGAACTGCGACGCGCCTACGGCTTCCTGGCCGACCGCGTCCCGGCCGACGTCGGCCCGCCCGTGCGCCACGCTCCCGTCACCCCGCCGGCCCCGCACACGCCCGTGGGCCCACGCGCCTCCGCATGGCGGCACTGACCCTCAACCTCCCCTCAGCACGTCGAACAGGAACAACAGGAGTGACCCGTGGACCTTTCTCGTAGAGGCTTCCTCCAGGCCGCCGCGCTCACCGCGGCCGCCTCCGGCCTGACCGTCGCATGCGGCGGCGGCTCAGGCTCGGGCGGCACCAAGAACGGCAAGAACCTCACCCTGTGGTACTGGGGTGGCGCGCTCAGCGACAAGGTGGTCGCGGAGGCCAGGACGCACTTCAGCAGCGAGGTCAAGCTGACCGTCGCCTCCATCGGCGGCGACTTCAAGCAGAAGCTCACCACCACCCTCGCGGCGGGCACCTCCGTGCCCGACATCACCGGCATCAAGGGCGAGGACATGGCGTCCTTCCTGCCCAACGCCGGCCGCTTCCTCGACCTGAACGACCTGGGCTTCAAGAAGATCTCGTCCCAGTACCTGGAGTGGAAGACCAAGCTCGCCCAGACCGAGGACGGCAAGCAGATCGGGTTCCCGATCGACATCGGTCCCACCGCGCTCTTCTACCGCGCGGACCTGTTCGACAAGGCCGGGCTGCCCACCGACCCCGACAAGGTCGCCGCCCGGGCCAAGACGTGGGAGGACTACTTCGCGCTCGGCACCGAGCTGAAGAAGAAGGTCCCCGGCACCTACCTGGTCAACAACATCAGCTCGGTGTTCACCATGGCCGTCGGCCAGGGCACCCAGCGGTTCATCGACAAGGACAACCACTTCATCGGCGACCAGCACCACATCCGCGCCGCGTGGACCACGGCGATACGCCCCTACACCCTCGGTCTCGACGCCAAGATCAACGACAACTCCTGGAACGCCGCCATCGGCAAGAACCTGACCACCGAACTCGGCGCGGCCTGGCACGCGCTGGACATCGAGCAGGCGGCCCCGGGCACCAAGGGCCGGTGGCGGGTCTGCGCGATGCCGGGCGGACCGGCCAACCAGGGCGGCTCCTACCTCGCCCTGCCCAAGCAGTGCCGCAACCCCGAAGAGGCGTTCAAGATCATCAGCTGGATCCTCAGCCCGGCCAACGACGCCCGCGGCTTCACCGACGCCGCCATCTTCCCGGCCGCGCCGGCCGCGTACTCCATGCCGGCCATGACGGGCCCCGACGCCTTCTTCGGCGGGCAGAAGATCATCGAGGTGTTCGGCCCGGCCGCCGAGGCCATCCCGGTCAGCTACGAGGCGCCCGCCGACGCCGCCGTCATGGCCCCCTACATGACGGAACTGACCGCCGTCGAGGCCAAGGGCAAGAAGCCCGACGACGCCTGGAAGGACGCCGTCAGCCAGGCCAAGCAGATCGCCCGCCGGCAGGGGGTGAACTGAGGTGTCGTCCCCTCCGGTCACCGGCTCCGCCGAGGTGTCCCGGCACCTCGGCGGGCCGGGCCCGGCTCGCTTCCGCCCGCGGCGTACGCCGCCTGCGGGCACCGCGCGGCCCAGGCGTCGTGGGCTGCTGTCCTACTGGCGGCAGTACCTGGCGATCTCCCCCTTCTTTCTGATCTTCATCTCCTTCTCGTTCTTCCCGGTCTTCTATTCGCTGTATCTGGCCTTCCAGCGCTGGGACGGCCTGGGCGACATGCAGTTCGTGGGTCTGCAGCAGTTCCGGTTCCTGTGGGACGACCCGGTCTTCTGGCTGTCGATCCGCAACACCCTGGTGATCTGGGTCCTGTCCACCGTTCCCACGCTGTTCGGCGCCCTGGTGCTCGCGACGCTGCTGCACTCGGTGCGGCGCTTCAAGGGCTTCTACCGCATCGCCCTCTACGTACCGAACGTCACCTCGATCGTCGCCGTGTCGATCTTCTTCGGCGCGGTGTTCAGCAACAACTTCGGCCTGGTCAACGCGATCCTGGGCGCGGTCGGCATCTCGCCCGTCCCGTGGCTGAGCAATCCGTGGCTGATCAAGCTGGTCATCGCACTGCTGATGACCTGGATGTGGACCGGCTACAACATGATCATCTACCTGGCCGGTCTCCAGGCCATCCCGGCGCAGATCTACGAGGCGGCCAAGCTGGACGGCGCCGGGCCCGTCCGCACCTTCTTCCAGATCACCATGCCGATCATGCGGCCCATCATCCTGTTCACCGTCGTCATCTCGACCATCAACGGTCTCCAGAGCTTCAGCGAACCCCAGGTCCTGTTCGGCTCCAACGCCGCCAACCCCAACCTCGGCGGCCCCGGCCAGGCGGGCCTGACCACGCTGCTGTACTTCTACCAGTCGGCCTTCGTGAACAACGACTACGGCTACGGAGCGGCCATCGTGTGGGCCTTCTTCGTACTGATCATGGTGCTGGTCGCCGTCAACTGGCGCATCGTGCAGCGCGGGAGGAAGTCATGACCGCGGCGAACCTCAGGCGGTCCCGGCGCCCCAAGGGCCTGACCGCGCACATCGTGCTGATCCTGGCCGTCGTGATCTCGGTCTTCCCGTTCGTGTGGACGATCATCATGGCGACCAACACCACCGAGGACATCTACAAGAGCCCCCCGAAGATGACCCCCGGTTCGCACCTGCTGGAGAACGTCCGGCACGTGCTGGACACCATCGACTTCTTCGGGTCGATGCTCAACACGGTCATCGTCGCGTGCGTCACCACCGTTCTGGTGCTGTTCGTCGACTCCCTGGCGGCCTTCGCCTTCGCCAAGTTCGACTTTCCCGGCCGCAGGGTGCTGTTCGCCACTCTGCTGGGGTTCATGATGCTGCCGCTCCAGCTGGCCGTCCTTCCGCAGTTCATCCTGATGTCGAACATCGGCTGGGTCGGCACGCTCCAGGCCCTGGTCCCGCCCGCCCTCGCCAACGCCTTCGGCATCTTCTGGCTGCGCCAGTACATCGAGAACGGCGTGCCGGACGAACTCCTCGACGCCGCGCGCATCGACGGCGCCGGGTTCTTCCGCCAGTACTGGAACATCGTGCTGCCGATGATCAAGCCGGCGCTGTCCTTCCTCGCCATCTACGCCTTCGTCGGCGCCTGGAACGACTACATCTGGCCGCTGGTCGTGCTCACCGACCCCAGCCACCTCACCCTCCAGGTGGCGCTCGCCCAGCTCCATGTCGGCCACACCACCGACTACAGCATGGTCATGGCCGGCGTGCTCATGGCGTCCATCCCGCTGGTCGTGGTCTTCACCGTCTTCGCCCGCGGTTTCATCGCGGGCGCCACCGAGGGGGCGGTACAGGGGAGTTGACCGGGCCGTGCCGTGGACCGTCGCGACCGGGTCGGAGCGGGTCGGCACAGACTGTGCGGCAGGCACGAGAGACGAGAGGGGTGCGCGGTGACGGACGTCGACACGGAGGGGGGACGGGCGCCGAGGGACGGCACCGCGCCCGGCAAGGTGCTCGTGGTGGGCATGGACGGGCTGCGCCACGACCGGCTGCCGTCCCCCCGGCCTCCGGCCGGGGGGACCCCCGTCCCGCTTCGCCCTCCGTCCACGGCGCCCGTGCTGCACGGCCTGATGGCCACGGGCGCCCACGGCACCAGCCTGCTGCCCTACGGCGAGACGGACGGCCAGGCCGAGAACGGGCCGTCGACCAGCATGGCCTACACCGACTCAGGACCCGGCTGGTCGAGCGTGCTGACCGGGGTGTGGCCCGACCGGCACGGGGTGACCGGCAACGACTTCGCCGGCGCCGACTACGCCCGCTACCCCGACTTCCTGAGCCGCGCCGTCACCGCCCGGCCCGGTCTGCGCACCGCGGCCGTGGTGTCCTGGCCGGAACTGGTCCGCCGCGGTGTCCTCGGCGCCGCGATCGGCCGACGTGTGCACTACGACGGCGAAACCGACGGCTACGAGACCGCGGACCGCCTCGTCGCCCGCACCGCGGCACGCTGGCTCGCCGAGGACGACCCGGACGTCGTGTTCGTGTACTTCGGCGCCACCGACGAGGCCGGCCACGCCACGGGCCCCCTCTCTCCCGCCTACGACGACGCCCTGCTCGCCCAGGACGCCCACCTCGGGCGGCTGCTGGAGGCGATCGACGCCCGGCGCTCGGACCCCGGCCGCGCCGACGAGCACTGGACCGTGCTGGTCACCACGGACCACGGTCACCTCGACACCGGCGGCCACGGCGGCGACACGCGTGCCGAACGGGAGGTCTTCGTCATCCTCGCCGAGCCCGGCGGGCCCGACGGCATCCGGCTCGACACGCCCCGCCTCATCGACATCGCCCCCACGGTCCTGGACCGTCTCGGCATCCCCGTCGACCCCGCCTGGGGCCTGCAGGGCCGCGCCCTGCCCCGGCCCACCACACCGACTTCGGAACGGTCATGAGCGACGCACCCCTCGACCCCCTGATCGCCCTGCGCCCCTGGGAGGCACCCGAGGTGACCTCCTGGGGGCGACTGCCCATGAACGCCGTCGACCGGCGCTCCGGAGCACTCCCCCTGGACGGTGACTGGCGCTTCCGGTTGCTGCCCGCTCCGGACGCGCCGGTCGGCGGTTCCTGGTCCTCGTCGTACGTCCCCGGCGTCTGGACCCTGCAGGGCACGGACGACCTGCCGCAGTACACCAACGTCCGTATGCCGTATACAGAATTCCCTCCACAGTCGCCCGCGGCCAATCCGACGGGTGTGTACGAACGTGAGGTGGACGTCCCCGCCGAGTGGGCCGGCCGCCGGATCGTGCTCCAGGTCGGCGCCGCCGAGAGCGTGCTGCTGGTGCACGTGGACGGGCGGCCCGTCGGCATCTCCAAGGACTCCCATCTGGCCGCCGAGTTCGACCTGTCCGGCGTCGTACGCCCCGGAGAGCGGGCGGCCGTACGGCTGACCGTGGTGAAGTGGTCGGACGCCTCGCACATCGAGGACCAGGACCAGTGGTGGCACGGCGGGATCACGCGGTCGGTGCTGCTGTACGCCACCGACCCGCTGCATCTCGCGGACGTGACCGTGCGGGCCCGCCACGACGGTGATCTGCGCGTCGACTGCCAGGTGCGGGACGCGGGCGGTCCCCTGCCCCAGGGGTGGTACGTCACCGGGGAGCTCGACGGGCATCTGCTGGCGCAGGACGCGGAGTTCGACCGGATCAACGCCGAGGAGGAGCGCGTCTCCGACTTCCTCGGCGAGGCACGACTGCGCGTCACCGTCCCCGACGTGCGCACCTGGACGGCGGAGACGCCCGAGCTGTACGGCCTGACCGTCCGCCTGCACCGCGCCGACGGAACGGTCGCCGACACCTCGCACCACCGCGTCGGCTTCCGCGACGTGGAGATCGTCGGCCGGGACCTGCTGGTCAACGGCGAGCGGGTCTTCATCCGGGGCGTCAACCGCCACGACTTCCACCCGCTGACCGGCCGCACCGTGTCGTACGACGACATGCGCGCGGACCTGGTCCTGCTGAAGCGTTTCGGCTTCAACGCGATCCGCACCGCGCACTACCCGAACGACCCGTCCCTGTACGACCTCGCCGACGAGCTCGGCTTCTACGTCGTCGACGAGGCGGACATCGAGTCCCACGACCACGCCCACGAGATCGCCGACGACCCGCGCTATCTGAACGCCTTCGTGGACCGGGTCTCGCGCATGGTGCTGCGCGACAAGAACCACCCGTCGGTCATCGTCTGGTCGCTGGGCAACGAGTCGGACTACGGCGCGAACCACGACGCGGCGGCGGGCTGGGTGCGCCGGCACGACCCGACCCGCCCCCTGCAGTACGAGGGCGCCGCCAAGCGCGGCTGGGCGGACCCGGACCTGGCCTCGGACATCGCCTGCCCGATGTACGCGCCGCTGGAGGAGTGCGTGGCGCACGCGCTGTCCGGGGTGCAGACCAAGCCGCTCATCCAGTGCGAGTACTCGCACGCCATGGGCAACAGCAACGGCACGCTGGCCGACCACTGGGCGGCCATCGAGGCCACCCCGGGTCTTCAGGGCGGGTTCATCTGGGAGTTCTGGGACCACGGAATCCTCCAGCGTGTGAACGACGGAAGACCGGCCGGGCGTGGGGGCGCCGGGCTCTACGACAGGGGTGTCGCCGCACCCGGCCACCGCTGGGCGTACGGCGGCGACTTCGGGGAGCCGTACCACGACGGCGCGTTCATCGCGGACGGGGTCGTCTTCCCGGACCGCACCCCCAAGCCGGTGCTGTACGAGCACCGGGAGCTCGCGGCGCCGGTGCGCCTGAAGTGCTTCCGGCACGAGGGGCTGGTCGTCTCCAACCACCAGCACTTCCGCGGACTGGACTGGCTCGCGGCCGAGTGGGAGCTGTCCCTCGCGGACGGCGGCTCGCTCACTGCCCCGGCCGAGCTGCCGGACCTGCGGCCGGGTGAGACGGCGGTGGTTCCGCTGCCGTTCGAACTGCCGAGGGACGGCGGCGAGGCGTGGCTGACGCTGCGGGTGCGGACGGCGGAGGACCTGCCGTGGGCGCCGCGCGGTACCGAGGTGTGCGCGCCGCAGCTGCGGCTGCGCGCGGCCGAGCCCGTGGAGGAACCGGCGGTGGCCGCGCGGATCGAGGTCGACGGCGACGGGCTGCTCGTCCACCCCCTGCTCACCGTCGCTCCGACGCTCTCGCTGTGGCGGGCGCCCACCGACAACGACGAGTTGGGCGGGATGGCGGCGCGCTGGCGGGCCTGGGGGCTGGACACGCTCGTACGCAAACCGGTCTCGGTGGACCGGGACGGCGTGTCGGTGACGGTCGTCGCCGAGTACGCGGGCACGACCGGTGTGGTCCGGCACCGGCAGGTGTTCACGCCGGTCGAGGGCGGGATCCGGGTCGACGAGGAGGCCGAGTTGCCGGACGAGTGGGACGACGTGGCGCGGGTCGGCTCGGTCTTCGAGACGGTCGCGGGGCTGGACCTGCTGGAGTGGTTCGGGCCGGGCCCCTGGGAGTCGTACCCCGACCGCAGCGCGGGCGCGCCGGTGGGCCACCACTCCGTGCCGGTGGACGCGCTGTTCACGCCCTATCTGCGTCCGCAGGAGAGCGGTGGCCGGCACGGAGTGCGGCGGTTCACGCTGTCCGCGCCGGACGCGACGGGTCTCCAGGTCACGCTGGACGAGCCGCGCCAGGTCTCCGTCACACGCCACCGCGCCGAGGACCTGACCGCCGCCGCCCACCACGACGAACTGGTGCCGCGCCCCGGCTGCGTGGTGCACCTCGACGCGGCCCACCGCGGCCTCGGCACCGCCTCCTGCGGCCCCGACACCTTCCCCTCCTACCTCGTCCCCCCGGGCGTCCACCGCTGGAGCTGGACGCTGCGCGCGCTCTGATCCTCTTCGGACGTCCACGCACCTCTTCGCACTTCTTCCACGGACCTCTTCGCACTCCCACGGAGCACTCGTGTGTACTTCGCATGCCCATGAACAGGGCGAGGCCGCGCAGGCCGGCGCCGGTCGACGCAGTTTCCTGAGAGCCACCGCGTTGCTCGGCGCCGCCACCACCGCGTCGGTCGCGCTGCCGGCCACCGCCGAGGCCGCCTCGCAGAGCAGCCTGCGGCCCGACCCGGACAGCCGCCGCTTCACGCTCGCGGTGATGCCGGACACGCAGTACCTCTTCGACGGACCGAGCATCGACAAGGCGCCCGTCGAGGCCTCCCTGCGCTACCTCCTGGAGCACGGCAGGGACGAGAACATCGTGTTCCTGTCCCACCTCGGCGACCTCACCCAGAACGGGACGAAGGCCGAAGTCACCGCGATCAGCGAGGCGTTCGAGCTGCTCGACCGGCGCGGGGTCGGCTACAGCGTGCTGGCCGGCAACCACGACGTGAAGTCCTCGACGACCGACCAGCGCGGCGCGACCCCGTACCTGGACGCCTTCGGCCCGGAGCGCTTCGAGGGCAGGAAGACCTTCGGCGGCGCCTCCCCGGACGGCTACAACACCTTCCACCTGTTCCGGGCCGGCGGCCGGGAGTGGATGGTGCTGGCGCTGGACTGGCGGCTGTCGGCGCAGGGGTACGCGTGGGCCGCCGACGTCCTGGCGAAGCACCCGAGGACGCCCGTCGTCCTCACCACGCATGAACTGGTCGTCGAGGACGACACGTTGTCGGCGTACGGGCAGCAGCTCTGGGACCGGCTGATCGAGGACCACGACCAGATCTTCCTCACCCTCAACGGCCACTACTGGCCCGCCGGACGGGCGACGTGGAGGAACGCGGCGGGGCACGACGTCCATCTGCACCTGACGAACTACCAGAACCGTTACTTCGGCGGCGCGGCGATGATCCGCCTGTACCGCTTCGACCTCGACCGGAACGTCATCGACGTGGAGACGGTCTCCCCGTGGATCCTGGGCCGGGCCGCGAAGGGGCTCAACGAGCTGGAGCGGCAGGAGATCGAACTGAGCGGGGACGCCGACCGGTTCACCGTGGAACTCGACTTCGCCGAGCGGTTCTCCGGCTTCGACCCGGTGCCGGCACGGCCGGCGCGCCCCGTGTCGAGGATGCTGGTTCCGGGGACGGCGGCGTACTGGCGCTTCGAGTCGCCGGCGAGCGGCACGGTCCGTGACCTGTCCGGGCGCGGCAACGACCTCACCGTCGTCTCCGTGGGCGGCGGTTCGCTGGGCTGGTCGGCGGACCACCACCCCGACCAGCCCGGCCACGGCAGCCTGGAGTTCCAGGGCTACAAGTCCCCGCTGAAGGGCGCGTACCTGCGCACGGTGGACGGCGCTCCGCTCAACTCCGCGACGTTCGCGCGGGGTTACACCATCGAGGCCTTCTACCGGCTGCCCGCCGACTGGGACCCCGCCCACCACGCCTGGTCGGGCCTGGTCAGCCGTACCGGCACGGGCGGCGCTGCCGGGAAGACCGCCGACGACCCCGACGAGCCGCTCGCCACCCTGTCCCTGTCGAACGACCGGGAACCGCAGTGGGCGATGCGCCCGCTGAACCAGGAGGGCATCGCCACCAACTGGGGCCAGGAGACCCCGCTGGAGACGTGGTGGCACCTCGCGGTCGTCAACGACGGGCGGCACACCACGCTGTACGTCGAGGGCTGCCCGGTGGTCCGCAACCCGAAGGCGACGGCGGTCGGCATCACGTCCGTCGGGCTGCCGTGGCTGCTCGGCGGATACGAGTACGGCGGGCAGATCGACCAGATCCTGCACGGCCGGCTCGGTGACGTCCGGATCGTCGAACGGGCGCTGCCCGTCACCTCCTTCATGAACCGCTGAGTCCGCCGAGTCCGCGAGAGAGAGTCATGTCCGAGCAGCAGCTGCCCGTCTGGGCCGACCCGTCCGTCTCCCCCGCCGCCCTGAACCCCCAGGGCGCTTCCCGACGTCAACTCCTGCGTGCGGCTGGCCTGTTCGGTGCCGCGTTCGCGCTCGGGTCGGCGGCCACGCCGGCCGTCGCCGCCGGGCGGGGCCACGGCGGGTCCGGCGGTGAGGACCCGCGCCTCGCCTACCTCGTCGGCGACCACCACATCCACACCGTGTACAGCCACGACGCCAAGTACACCTTCTCCCAGCTGGCCGCCGCGGGCGCCCGCTACGGCCTCGACTGGATGGTGTTCACCGAGCACTCCAACTTCGGGCACGCCCGGTTCGGCGCGCCGCTGGAGCACGACGAGATCCTCAGGGCCCGCGCCGAGAACCCGCGCCAGCTGATCTTCCAGGGCCTGGAGTGGTACATCCCGGCCGCCGAGCACTGCACGGTCTTCGCGGCGCCCGGCCCGCACGAGGTCGACCTGCTCACCCGGTTCGAGAGCGCCTACGACGGCAAGCTCCTCGGCTACACCGAGGGCGCCGCCGGCGCCGCGGACACCGCGCGCAACGAGGCCCACGCGGTCAAGGCCGTCCAGTGGCTGGCCGAGCAGCGCCGCACCGGCTACGTCGACGACGTCCTCGTCCTCGCCAACCACCCGATGCGGCTGGGCATCGACTCCCCGCACGAGATGCGCAACTGGCGGGACGCGGCCCCCGAGATCATGATCGGCATGGAGGGCGCTCCGGGTGCCCAGGGCGCGGCCATTCCCGGCCTGCGCGGGGCGACGTCGATCCGCGGCGAGTACGAGAACAAGCCGTCGGCACAGTCGTGGGCGGGGTATCCGGCGGACGCCTATCTCACGTACGGCGGCTTCGACTGGGCGACGGCGACCGTGGGCGGTCTGTGGGACGCGCTGCTCGCCGAGGGCAGGCTGTTCTCGATCACCACCAACTCCGACGCGCACCGCGTCGTCTTCGACACCTGGAAGAACGGCGACTGGGCGCCGGGTCAGAACTTCGACAACACCGGCCGGCTGCCCGACCCGGTGAACACCGACACCCCGCAGCCGGGCAGCGACTTCTGGCCCGGTCAGTTCAGCCGCACCCACGTCGGCGTCACCCGCTACGGCTACCGCTCGGTGATGGCGGGTCTGCGCGCGGGCCGTGTCTGGGTGGACCACGGGCATCTGCTGGACGGGCTGGAGGTGCGGCTGAAGCGCGACTGCGACCACGGGCGGGGTGTCACCCTCGGCGGACGGCTGCGGGTCCGCAAGGGCGAGAAGCTCACCCTGAGCGTCACCGTCACCAGCGCCTCGCGCCCCAACCCCCAAGGGATCCTCCCGGAATTGGCGCACGTGGACGTCGTCCGGGGCGCGGTGCGCGGCCCGGCCGCCGACCGGGACGGCTGGCGGGCGCCCGACACCAGGGTCGCCTGGACGAAGGACGTGAGCGGCCGCACGGGGACGTACACCCTGCGCGTCCCGCTGACCGCCGGCGACGAGTCCTTCTACGTGCGTCTGCGCGGCAGTGACGGAAACCGCAACGGGGCCGGTTACCTCGGTGCCGCGGTCGACCCGCACGGCCCGATCCCGCACGCGCCCGGCGACGGCGACCCGTGGGCCGACACCTGGTTCTACTCCAACCCGGTCTTCGTGGACGTGGTGGGCGCCTGACCGGCTCCGACGGGTACCTGGCGAAGACCTGACCGGAGGGACCGGAGGTACCGTGGCCGCGTGACCACCGAAGAGTCGCTGCGGCCGCAGTCCCTGATGCTCACGTTCCTCGGCGAGCAGGTGCTCGGGCGCGAGGTGTGCGTGTACTCGGGCAGTGTGATCGACGTCTTCGCGCGCGCCGGAGTGGGCGAGCAGGCGACGCGTTCGACGCTGACCCGGATGGTGGGCCGCGGTCTGCTGCGCCGCCAGCGCGAGGGCCGCCGCATGTACTTCGGCCTGACCGAGCACTCCGAGGCCGTGCTGCGCGACGGCGAGCACCGCGTCTGGCAGACCGGCGCCGTCAACCGCCACTGGGACGGCACCTGGACCCTGCTCGGCTTCTCCCTGCCCGAGTCGTGGCAGCGGCAGCGGCACGACCTGCGCGCGAAGCTCAGCTGGAGCGGCTTCGGCCCGCTGTTCGGCGGACTGTGGATCGCCCCCGGCGAGGTCGACGTCTCCGTGCTGGTCGCCGAACTCGGCCTGTCCGCCCATGTGAAGGTCTTCCGCGCGCACGCCGACACCGGCACCGACATCGGCGCGATGATCGAGGAGACCTGGGAGCTGGCCGAACTCGCCGACCGCTACGACGGCTTCGTACGGCGCTGGCAGCCGTGGCTCACCCGGTCCCCGCACCCGGACGACGCGCTCGCCCACCGGCTGCTGCTCCAGACGGAGTGGCTGCGGATCATCCGCCGTGACCCGCGGCTGCCGGTCGAGCACCTCCCCGGGGACTGGCCGGCGGAGCGGGCCGAGCAGACGTTCCGCTCGGTCCACGACACGCTGACCCCGCTCGCCGAGGAGGCCGCCGCGCGCCTCATCGACCTCGTGCCCGCCCGGGACCATCCGGACGCCCCCGGCGCACACGTCGTCGACCGGCGCGTTCCGGATGGCCAAAAGCGCCGCACACCGGGATGATCTGGGCCACCATGGGGAATGGCCGTTGCACGAACACAGGGCATGCAGCAGTGGACGGGGGCTTCGAAGGGGGCCGCGCATGCGCACAGAGGTGTACACGGGGGACGGACGACGATTAGCCGTCGAGATCGGTGGAGATCCCGGCGGCTCACCGGTGTTCCTGCTGCACGGCACGCCCGGCAGCCGGCTCGGCCCGGCGCCCCGGCCGATGCTGCTCTACCACCAGCGGGTCCGCCTCATCACCTACGACCGTCCCGGCTACGGCCCCTCCGACCGGCTTCCGGGGCGCCAGGTCGCCCATGTCTCCGCCGACGTCGCCGCCATCGCCGACGCCCTGGGCATCGAGCGCTTCGCCGTGGTCGGCCGCTCCGGCGGCGGGCCGCACGCCCTGGCCTGCGCCGCGCTGCTGCCCGACCGGGTGACCCGGGCCGCGGTCCTGGTCAGCCTCGCCCCGCGGGACGCGGACGGGCTGGACTGGTTCGCGGGCATGGCGGCCTCCAACGTCAACGAGTACACCAAGGCCCTGAACGGACCCGATCAGCTCGCGGACAGTCTGCGAAAACGTTCCGTCGACATTCGCGCCGACCCGTACAAACTGCTGGCGCAACTGCGCTGGGAACTGACCGAGTCCGATCTCCGTGTGGTCGCCGACGCCGGCATCCGCGCCATGCTGGTGCGCAACTACCGCGAGGCGCTCAGTGTGTCCGCCGACGGCTGGGTGGACGACGCCCTGTCCTTCTGCAGCCCGTGGGGCTTCTCCCTGGCCGACATCTCCGTACCCGTACTGCTGTGGCACGGCGAGCAGGACGGGTTCTCGCCGGCCAGCCACACCCGGTGGCTGGCCGAGCGCATTCCGGGCGGGCGGGCCGTCCTGCACCCCCGGGAGGCCCACTTCGCCTCGCTGCGCGTGCTGCCGGACATCGTGACCTGGCTGCTCGGCGGCCGCTCCCGGCTGGTGGCCGACCCCGCCTGAGCGAGGGCCTGTCGTCCGGTCTGCGGCGTGATCCGAGCGACAGGCCCCCAGGGCCGCTCACACCATCGGCGGTTCCAGGTCCCGGTGGATGCGCTTGCCCTCCCGCACGGTCACCGTGTGCGGATGCTCCTCGCCGAGCAGCCGCGCCAGGTCGGCCCGCGCGCTGTCCTGGAGCTGGTCGGCCTCCGGGATCCGGCCCAGCGCGCGCAGGGTCACCCCCAGGTTGGCGCGCGAGACGACGGTGTCCGGGTGCCGGTGACCCAGCGCCGGCTGGAACCCGGCGACGGCCATCCGCTCCAGCTCCTCCGCCATCCCCAGTTCGTCCAGCTCCGCCAGCACGTTGGCGAGGTTGACGGCACAGGCCAGCGTGTAGGGGTGGCGGTCGCCGAGCACGGCGCGCAGCGTGGCGAAGTTCTTCTCCATCAGCGCCCGCGCCCTGCTCACCTCGCCCGCACCCCGCAGGAAGATGCCGAGGTTGTTGACGGCGGCCAGGGTCGCCGGATGCCGCTCCCCGGGCGCCGTGCGGTACTGCCGCACGATGTCCTGCGCCAGCACCAGGGCCTCGTCGCGCGCCCCCGTGAAGTACAGGTCGGTCGCGTAGTTCAGGGTGCAGTCCAGCACGTCCGGGGTGGTCGCGGGCGTGTCGCGCAGCCGGTAGTACTCGCGCGTCTGGTGGGTCAGGGCCCGTGCCTCGTCCACCCGACCGGCCTTGCGCAGCGACACGGCGAGGCTCTTGGCCGTGCGCAGGGTCTCCGGGTAGACCTGCCCGAACAGCCCCAGATACGCCTCGTAGCTGCTGCTCAGCAGGGAGATCGACGTCTCGTACTCACCCGTCTCGCGCAGGTCTCGGCCCAGGTTGGTGACACTGATCAGGGTGTGCGGGTGCTCGGCGCCGAGGTCGTTGCGGCGCCGGTCGTAGATCTCCTGGTCGACGTCGCGGGCCTCCGTGTAGCGGCCGAGGAGTCTGAGGCACACGGCGCGGTTGTTGTTGGCGCTGAGGGTGCGCGGGTGGTCCTCGCCGAAGCTCTCCTTGAAGCCGTTGTACGCCTCGGTGGCCATCTCCAGGGCCTCGTCGAACCGGCCGATGCTGCCGAGGTCGGTGGCCAGCCCGCTGGCCGTCATCAGGATGTGCGGATGGCCGGGCAGCAGCAGGGCCCGCTGCTGGGCGAGCGTGTCGGAACCCAGTTGCTCCGCCTCGACGTACTTGCCCAGGGAGCGCAGCACGTTGGCGATGTGGAACCGCAGGTGCAGCAGCTGGGTCTGGAGTTCCGTGGCGTAGCGCCGCTCCTCGGCGAGCGTGCGGGGCGCACGCGGATCGCGCTCGCCGGCCGTCCCCTCGGCCGGCCGGGACCTCTGCGCCCGCTGCGCGCTCTCCCCGTTCCCCGCCCTCGCCTCCCGCTCCTCCCGCTCTTTCTTCTCCTTCTTCTCGAGTGCGGGGATCTTGTCGCGGCTCACGGCCAGCTGGCGCTCCCACAGGGTGCGCAGGCCGTCGGCGAAGGAGAGCGCGGCGTTCAGGTCGCCGCGCTTCCACAGGTAGCGGACGCGGTCGATGAGCAGCTGGCGGGTCTGCGGTTCGTCGCAGATGCTGGCCTCCGAGGCCTCCAGGTGCGGCCAGATCGCGGCGAAGGTGGGCTGGTTCTCCGGGTCGTCGATGGGCTCCTCGCCGGGCGGCCGGGCGCCGGCCAGAATGCGGTGCACGACGTGCTGGGCCTCCTCCTGCTCCTGGGGGGCGAGCTGGGAGCGGATCACGGCCTGCACGAGCCGGTGCACCTGGATCGACTTGGTGGCCCGGTCCACCTTGGCGAGGGCGAACCGGCCGATCTCACGGATCACCCGGCCGAGCACCATCTTCTCCTGGAGCGCGGGGTCCTCCCTGGCCAGGACGCTCGTCATCTCGTCGCCGTAGAGCAGGTTCATGGAGATCGGTTCGGCGGCGAAGAAGGCGCACAGCTGCAGCAGGCGCACGGCGGCCGGGGAGCGTTCCTTCAGGCGTTCGATGGAGACGTTCCAGGTGGCGCCGACCGGCTCCGGGTAGTTGGCCGGCTGGCTCAGCGACAGCACCCGCTCGGCCTGTTCCTCCAGCTCGGCGAGGTAGGTGTCGACGGGGGTGCCGGTCTCGGCGAGCCAGGCGCCTGCCTGGTCGAGGGCCAGCGGCAGGTCGCCGACGGCGGCGGCGACCCGGTCGGCGTCCTCGGCGGTGAGGTCGGCGGCCCGGCGCAGCAGGTGCTCGACGCTCTCCTCGCGCAGGAACGGGTCGATCTCGAGGGCCTGGACCTCGCCGTGCTGCAGCCAGGAGTGGTTGCGGGAGGTGACCAGCACATGGCCGGCGCCGCCGGGGAAGTGCCGTTTGACCTCCTGCGGCTCGTCGGCGTTGTCGAACACCAGCAGCCAGCGCAGGGTCGAGCTCGACTGCCGCAGATGGTCGCAGACCTCCTGCGCGACCTGCGCGGCGTCGTCGCCGGCCCGCAGTCCCAGCTTGCGGGCCAGCTCCGCCAGGGAGGAGACGATCAGCTCGTTCTGCTCCGAGGGGATCCACCACACCAGGTCGTAGTCGGCGGCGAACCGGTGCACGTACTCCAGCGCGATCTGTGTCTTGCCGACGCCGCCGAGACCGTACAGCGCGTACGGCGCCGGGGAGCCGCCGGAGGCGCTGCGGCCGAGGCCGTTGCGCAGCCGTTCCAGCAGCGCGCTGCGGCCGGTGAAGGAGGCGTTGCGCGGCGAGACGTTCCAGAACCTGGGCACCGTGTCCGGGAAGCGGGCGTCGGTGAGGGCGGAGTCGTCGGTCAGCTCCGCCGGCAGCAGCGGCTTGCCGAGGGCCCGCAGCAGCGCGGAGGCCGCGTTCTTCTCGTTGGTGCGCACCAGGTCGACCGACGGCCACTCGCTGAACGTGGGCGAGGGACGCAGGTCGCCGACCCGGACCGCGACCACCTGACGGCGGCCGGAGGGGTCGCCGCCCGTGGCCGCCTCCCACACCTGGCGGGCCCTGGCCGAGCGCTGGTAGGCCGGGGAGATCACGAAGACGGTGCGGTCGGCGGGCTTCTCGGCGCCGTCGCCCTCGCCGCCGACGTACTTCAGCGACACCTTGAACCCGGCCCGGGACAGCAGGACGGCGATCCAGTCGGCCCACATGCGGTCTTCCGACACATAGCTCAGGTGCAGATCCGCCGGGAGCGTCTGGCGGGGGCGGGTGAACTTCTTCTTGATGCCCTCGCGCACGTCCTCGGGCATGCGCGGCAGCGCGGTGACGGCCTGCTCGCTGATCACCCCGGTGAGCCGTTCGAAGGCGGCCAGCAGGGAACCGGCGTTGCCGGCCTCGTCGCCGAAGGTGGCGAGCGTCTCCTCGTAGGCGTAGTAGGGGCGGTACGGGACCTCCACCGACCCCCAGTAGCCGGTGAGTTCGTCCTCGGTCATCCCGGAGGGGAATCCGTCGAACTTCGCCCGGGCCAGGGCGCGCCCGGCGTCCGCCTTCTCCTTCTCCCCCTCGTCGATGCGCATCGGCACGGGCAGGATGCGGATACGGCGGCTGCGGAAGCGGTCGTGGATGTCGTGGGCGACGGCGGAGGCGCCGTCGATGCTCTGGTCGCTGAGGGTGAAGCAGTCCACGAGGACGTCGGGCAGGTGGGCGGTGCAGATGTCGGCGATGTCGGAGAGGCCGGTGCGGCTGTCGATGAGGACGTAGTCGTAGTTGCGCCGCATGTCCTCGCGCAGCGCGTCGAAGAACAGGCCGCCGCCGAGCCGGTCGTAGAAGTTGTCCCAGTCGAAGGTGGAGACGATCGACGAGTAGTCGCGGTTCTGCCGTCCCGCCGAGACCAGGTCGAGCGTGCCGGGTTCGGGGAACGGCCAGTCCAGGGAGACGGCGTGGCGCTGGACACGGGCGTATTCCCGGTGCCAGTCGGGCGGCCGCTCCTCGGTGTCGCCGTCGTCGGTGGCCGCGTAGGCGTAGTCCTTGAGCAGGTCGATGACGCCGGTGGTGGCGCCGAGGGTGGCCGGATCGAGGAAGGGGTGGAAGAAGCGGTGCAGGCCGGGCGCCTCCAGGTCCCAGTCCACGGCTAAGACGCGTTTGCCGTTGGCGGCCAGGATCCAGGCGGTGTTGGCGAGGGCCATCGTGCGGCCGGTGCCGCCCTTGTACGAGTAGAACGTCACGATGCGGCCTGCGGGGCCGCCTTGTTCGTCAAGGCTGCTCATCGCGGTCTTCCTCCTCGGCGTCCCGGCGGTGTCCCTGTGATCGGCAGTCCCCGCTGCCGCGGTGCTCCCCGCTGCCGCGGTTGTCCTCACTGCCCCGGCCCTCTCCGCTGCTCCGGTGGTCCTCGCTGCCCCGGTTCTCCCGGCTGTCCTGGCTCTCTCCGCTGCCGCGGTACTCCTCACTGCCGCGGTTCTCCTCACTGCCCCGGCTGTCCCCGCTGTTCGGGTCGCACAGCCGGAAGCGCTCCGGGCTCGGGCCGGACGGGGGCCGGGGCTGGGCCCGTTTGAGGTACTCGCCCTCCGCCCAGTGCACGACGTGCGGCAGCACCTCGCTGAAGGACCGGTGGTCGGGGACGCCCCGGACGGCTGGTCTGCACGCCTGCCGGCCCTGCCGCATCCTGCGCGGCAGGGCGGCCTCGGCGTGGGCGGCGAGTGCGTACTCGGCCTCGTCGCTGTCGGGGTCGGTCTCGTTCCACGGCACCACCAGGCCGGTCGGCGGCCGGTCGCTGCCGTCGAACTCGCCGAGCCGGGCACGGTGTTCGGCGTCGCGCAGCACCCAGCGGTCCAGGAGCAGGACCTCCGGTCCGTCGGCGGCGTCGGCCGTGTGGTCGAACTCGCGCAGGTCGGGACGGAAGGCGAGGCGCTCGGCGATACCGGCGGCGACCTGGGCGAGCGGCTGGTCGGAGGCGGGGTGGTAGGGGTTCCAGTCGAGCGGTGAGGGGCCGTAGTAGTCGGGGCTGCGTCCCTCCGGCAACCGGTTCAGGGAGCCGGCCGCCACACTGATCCTGAGGCTGCGCCCGGTCGTCGGCTTCGCGGGGACCGGGGGCGCGAAGGCGTCGTGCGCGGCGGCCAGGCCGTCGGGGGCGCCGCGCTCCACGACGACGCTCTCGCCGACCTCGACGATGCGCCGGGCCAGGTGCAGCACGGCCTTCTGGTAGTCGCTGCGGAACGATCTCAGCTTGGCCAGCCCGTACAGGCCGAACGTGCGGTAGCGCTCACCGAGTTCGGGATGTGTGTACTGCACCTCCCTGACGCAGTCGGGGAGCCGGTGGGACGGCACGGGCGCCCACAGCGCGGGCACCACCGCGCTGGGCAGGCCGCGCTGTCCCTCGACGCGATAGCGTGCCGGGCGGCTGCCGAACGCGGTCCACTCCCTGCCGCACCAGGAGCTGATGAAGTACCGCGGCGAGTACAGCGGCACGAACACCCGGCAGCCGGCCAGCGAGTGGGCGAGCTCGTGCCGCCAGATCTCTCCGGCCCGGATCGAACGGTCCATGTATCCCGGCGCCCCCGGATGCGCCGTCATGTTCCGTATGTGCTCGCAGAGTTCGTCGAACAGGCGGTGCACCCACAGGTCCGGGTTGCCGTTGTTGAGACCGTCCCGGGGCATGTGGGCGTAACTCAGGAAGAAATAAGGGGCGGTGGCGTCCTCCCCCGTCGGCTCCATCGGCTGCACGCGATCCCCCGATCCCGTCCCCGCCCCGTCCCGCGGGGGCGGACACTCAGTGTAGGAACCTCGCAGCGATTTGTGACGGGTCCGTGAAAACGCGGACGGGTCGATTTCCGGCCAGCCAGCCGACGGCGAAGTCCACGGCGGCGCCCAGCGGGAACAGCCGGGCCTGCGCGTCCCCGACGGGACCGCCGCGGACGACCGGATCGGGCCGGGCGGTGTCGTGCTGCTCGAAGTCGGCGCCCAGCGCGCCGAAGTCGCCGTCGTCCAGGGCGACGTCCTCGTACGCGGTCCAGCGCCGCTCACCGTCGCGCAGGACCACGCAGCGGTACGTGCGCCGGGGCGGGTCGGGGACGCGGTACTCGGCGAGGTGGAAGGCGCTGCACACCTCGTGTCCGACGCCGAGCAGCAGCACGCGGGCGCCAGCCCGGTACAGACGGGCGAGCGGGGACGTCTCGCCCAGGTGGCACTCCTCGTCGTGGCCGGCCAGCAGCTCACCGGCCCGGGCGCCGACGGCGGCGAAGGAGGTCTGGGGATGGGCGCTGCGCACCGCGTCCGGGTGCAGTCGCACCGCCTCGGCCAGCCGCCCCATGCCCTGCGAGGGCGTGCGCAGTGGATCGAACGGCGTCATCTCCGCGTGGTACACGGCGCGCTGACGCTCCGTCATGTCACGAGTGCGGTCCCGGTACGCCGGTGAGGTGTCGGAGTTGCCGGCGGTGAAGGCCGGGACGACCAGCGTCCCCTCGGGGCCGAGGACGTCGAGCAGGGCTGTCAGGACCGTCTCGGGGCCGGCGCCGACCCGGCGCAGGGAGGCGTGTGCCAGCAGGGTCTCCCCGGGGCGGACTCCGAGCGCCTCGAAGGCCTGCGTGAGCGGCCGGCCGCTCGTCATGCGCGGCGCCCCATGCCGTCGACGAACCGCCGGCCGAGCGGGGTCAGGGACCCGGCGGCCGACAGCTCCCGCAGTTGCGCCTCGGTCCGGCGGGCCGACTCGGGTTCGGGGCGCAGCGCGTCGGTCGCCGTGCGCGCGTAGGTGTCGGCGAGGAGCACGCCGGTGCGGGCGTCCGACTCGTCGTAGAGATCGCACACGTCGAGCAGGGCGTCGAGGACGCCCAGCCGGAAACCGCGGACCAGATCGACGGCGACCTGGACGGGATCGGCGTGGAGGTGGAGGCCGAGGGCGGCGAACCCTCCCTCGGCGTGGGTGCGTCGAGGGTCCGCGGGCGCGGCGAGCGGGGTCACGACCCGCACGCCCTCCGCCATGCCGGCGGCGACCCCGGGCAGGGCCCCGCGGATCAGCGCCCACGCCTGCGGCAGGATGTGCCGCCAGCGGTCGGCTTCCTCCTCGGTCAGGCGGGGGCTGACCGGGGCGCCGAAACAGTCGCGGTGCGGATCGAGGTCGTCGAGGACGACGTCCAGTCCGTCGGTGCGCAGCCGGAGCAGGGGCTCCGAGACCTGATGGGACGTCAACTCGACTGTGACGCCCTGCGCTTGCACGCGGGTGCGTCCCAGCCCCGGAAGGTACGCATAGCTGTCGTGGACCGGCACCGTGACCCGGTCGGCGCTGCCCGCCGCAAGCGCCACGGAGGCGACGAGGGAGGCCAGGTGGTCGGGCGAGGCGGCGCCGTCCAGGCAGCGGACGGCCCAGACTCGCGTGTAGGGGTGGGCGAGAAGCGGAGCGAGCAGAGGCTCGTCCTCGCGCCCCAGCTCTACGGCGAGCTGCCATGCCCCGGCCCACAACGCGCCTGCGCGCGCACCGAGTTCGCGGTCGAGGAGGCTCAGCAGGTCGCGCGTGACGGTCTGCCGTTCGCGGGCGAGACGGCGTACGGCCGTCCCGTCGTCGCCGCCCTCGGCCAGGGCGTCGAAGCCTTCGATCGGCCGGTGCGCACTGGCGCCGGTCCGGGCGTCGATGGCGACGATCAGCTCCTTCAGGTCCGCGCAGAAGACCGACGGATTGTCGAACCCCGTGCCGTCGCCCCGGTACCGGTGGGCGAACAGCCCGCCCCCGCACGAGCGCACCACAGGACACGTACGGCACTGCGCGGACAGGTCGTCCAGGCCGTGCTGCCGGGCGGCCATGCCCGGATGGCGGGCCACCTCGTCGAGGGTGTGGTGGAAGACGTCCTTGCCGGTGACGGGTGCGCCGTCGTACGCCGTCTTCAGCGAGTCGGCCTGCTCGTAGGTCCCGTCGGTCTCGACCACGACCACGTCGGCCGACTCCAGTCCCATCGCCTCGGTCAGGCTGGCCCCTCCGCCCAGGGTGCTGACGATCGAGTCGAACAGCCGCACCGGCATCGGCCGGCCCCGCGCGCTCCACCGGTCGTGCACGGCGAGCAGCCAGTCGGCGTACGGCGTGGCCGCGCCGTCGGGCCGCAGCGGCGGCGTGTCCCAGGTGGCGTGGGGCAGGAGGAAGTCTATGCGCGGGGGCCGCAGTTCGGCCAGGGCGTCGTACACGGCGACGGGGTCGTTGCGTACGTCGACGGTGCACAGGAGGCCGGCGAACAGATGGCGGTAACGGTCCTGGTCGAGCAGGGCGATCGCCCTGAGCACCTTGTCGTGGCTGCTGCGGCCGTCGGCGAAGAGCCGGTACCGGTCGTTCGCGGCGCGGTCGCCGTCGAGGGAGACGCCGACCCGGACGCCGAACTCGGCGAACAGGTCGAGGTAGCGCTCACTGAGCTGGACGCCGTTGGTGTGGATCCGCAGATCGAGCGCGCACACGCCGTGCACGGCGGTGACCAGTTCCTCGCACAGGCTCCGTAACCGGGCCGGCCCGGCGAGCAGCGGCTCGCCTCCGTGCAGGATGACCTGAACGGAGGCGAGCTGATGGTCCTTGGCATGCTCCGCCAGCCGGAGGGCCGTCCAGGAGACGGTCTCTGGCGAGATCACCCTGGGCCGGGTACTCCAGCTCTGGTCGGCGTGCTCGTAGACGTAGCAGTGCCGGCAGGCGAGATCGCATCTGCTGTGCACTTTGAGAACGAGTTGCCGAAGCGGAACGATCGGACCGGTCATGACGAAGTGTGGGGTGTCCTCGGACGGACGTCCTCAGATGGACGACTGGAAGGTGACCCCTGCCCCTCTGCGTGCCTGCGTGGCCGAGAGGGCACGGCGCACACCTCGGGCACTCCTGGGGTCGTGCGGAGCGTCGAGACGCAACGCGGCCTGACGAGACGTGGCGGCGACCACCGACTGCACAGTGGTGCTCGCAGTGGTTCTTGCTGGAATGGTCACGGCATTCCCTGATCCGGAGGGGTGGGGTGTGGTGATGAGTACCCACGCGATGGAAAGAGCAGACGGTCAGCCAGCACGGTACAGCCAGTCGGACCACCACGCGGGACGAATCATGCCCCCGACGGGGTGATGCGACACCGATTCGGCTGACGATCCCTGTCAGACTACCGGCTACCCCCGGTGAGCGCCCGTCAGGCGTTCGGTCAGGCGTAGAACCGCGACAGGCTCTGCAGCACGGCCGCCGGCTTGGCCCCGCCCTCGATCTCGATCGTGCCGTCGACGGTGATCTGCACCCCGCCCGGCACCTCCTCGACCTCGGCGAGCCGCCCCACCAGACGGATGCGGGAGCCCACCTTGACCGGGGAGGGAAAACGCACCTTGTTCAGGCCGTAGTTGACCTTCGTGGTCACGCCCTGGACGTCCAGCAGTTCGGTGAACAGCGGGATGAACAGGGAGAGGGTGAGGTAGCCGTGCGCGATGGGGGCGCCGAAGGGGCCGTCCTTGGCGCGCTCGGGGTCGACGTGGATCCACTGGTGGTCGCCGGTGGCGTCGGCGAAGGTGTCGATGCGCTCCTGGGTGACCTCGATCCACTCGCTGGCGCCCAGATCGCTGCCGGCCAGCTTCTTCAGCTCGTCGAGACCGTTGACGGTGATGCTCATATTGCCGTTCCTCACTTGGGAGTCGATGCGGGGTCGGTGCCGTACCGGGAGCGCACCCGGGACTTCAGGAGCTTGCCGGAGGCGGTGCGCGGGAGTGCGTCCGCGACCACCACCGACTTGGGGATCTTGTACTTGGCGAGGCGGCCGGACAGGGAGGCCAGCACCTCGTCGGGGTCGATCGCGGTGCCCTCGCGGGGTACGACGACCGCGCGCGGCACCTCCCCCCACTTCTCGTCGGGTACGCCGATGACCGCGCACTCGACGATGTCGGGGTGGGCGAGGAGCAGATCCTCGATCTCGGCGGGGTAGACGTTCTCCCCACCGGAGATGATCATGTCCTTTATACGGTCGACGATGTACACGTAACCGTCTTCGTCGACCCGGGCGGCGTCCCCGCTGCGGAACCAGCCGTCGCCGAAGGAGGCGGCCGTGTCTTCGGGCAGCCCCCAGTAGCCGGGCATGACGTGCGGTCCGCGCACGACCACCTCGCCGGTCTCGCCGACCTCGACGGGCGTGAGGTCGGGGCGGACGACCCGCACGTCGCTGAAGAAGTGCGGGACACCGGCCGAGCCCGACTTGCTGATGGCGTGCCCGGCGTCCAGGAAGAGGGTGCCGGGGGCGGCCTCGGTCATGCCGTAGCCCTGGAGGAAGGTGAGCCCCCGCTCCTGGTAGGCCGCGATCAGCGGGGTGGGGACCGGGGAGCCCCCGCAGGTGAGGATGCGCAGGGAGGACAGGTCGGCGTCCGGCCAGCGGGGGTGGCGGGCGATCTGGTCGAACATCGTCGGCACCCCGAACATGAAGGTGACGCGGTGCCGTTCGACCAGGTCGAAGGTGGCCTCCGGGTCGAAGGCCTCGACCAGGACACAGGTGCCGCCCTTCAGCAGCACCGGCAGCGTCAGCATGTTCAGCCCGGCCGTGTGGAACAACGGCGCGGAGACCAGGGCGCGTTCGTCGGCGATCAGGTCGGTGTCGACGAGGACGTTGATCGCGTTCCAGGTCAGGTTGCCGTGGGTGAGCATGGCGCCCTTGGGCCGGCCGGTCGTGCCCGAGGTGTACATGATGATGCAGGTGTCGTCGGCGCCGACCGGCTCGTCGATCGGCTCGTCCGCCGCCGAGGCCAGCGCCTCCTCGTACTCGGCGCCGACCTCGACGTAGGTCCGCACGTCGGTGTGGCCCGGCAGCCCGGCGACCAGGCCCGCGTGGGAGGGGCCGTAGACGAGGGCCTTGGCGCCGGAGTCGGCGAGCTGGTAGGCGATCTCGGGGCCGGCCAGGCGGGTGTTGAGGGGGACGAAGACCGCGCCGAGCGTGCCGGCCGCGAACAGGGTCTCCAGGTAGGAGGGGTGGTTCGGGCCGAGGTAGGCGATGCGGTCGCCGCGGCGGACGCCCCGGGCGCGCAGGGCGTGGGCCAGGCGCGTGGTGCGTGTGTGCAAGGTGCGGTAGTCGGTCGACTGCTCGCCGTGGACCAGGGCGGTGCGGTGCGGGGTCTTGCGGGCCCGGCGTGCGGGCCACGACCCCAGTCCCTCGTTGCGCATCGTTCACGCCCCTTACGGTGTGGTCAGCCCGAGCAGACGGGCGGCGTTCTCCTTGAGGATCTTCGGCTTCACCTCGTCCTTGATCGTCAGCTTGTCGAAGTCGGCGAGCCAGCGGTCGGGGGTGAGGACGGGGAAGTCGGAGCCGAAGAGCACCTTGTCCTTCAGCAGCGTGTTCGCGTACTGCACGAGCTGCGGCGGGAAGTACTTCGGCGACCAGCCGGACAGGTCGATGTGCACGCCCGGCTTGTGCGTGGCGACGGCCAGGGCCTCGTCCTGCCAGGGGAAGGACGGGTGCGCCAGGATGATCTTCAGGTGCGGGAAGTCGGCGGCGACGTCGTCCACGTGCAGCGGGTTGGAGTACTTCAGGCGGATCCCGCCGCCGCCCGGGACGCCGGCGCCGATGCCGGTCTGGCCCGTGTGGAACAGGGCGATCGTGCCCGTCTCCTCGATCACCTCGTACAGGTCGTAGGCGACGGCGCGGTCGTTGGGGAAGAAGCCCTGGATGCTGGGGTGGAACTTGAAGCCCTTCACCCCGTACTCCTCGACCAGGCGGCGGGCCTGCCGCACACCCGCCTTCCCCCGGAAGGGGTCGATGGAGGCGAAGGGGATGAGGACGTCCGCGTTGGCGGCGGCCGCCTCGGCGACCTCCTCGTTGGGGACGGGGGCCGTGCCGGTCGCGGACTCGGCGTCCACCGTGAAGATGACGGCGGCCATCTTCCGCTCGCGGTAGTAGGCGGCGGTCTCCTCGATGGTCGGCTTCCGCTTGCCCTCCACCTTGAAGTAGGCGGAGGAGGCGTCGTGCAGGTCGTCGTCGAGGGAGGAGTGGCCCTTGGAGGAGACCTCCGCGTGGGTGTGGACGTCGATGGCGACGAGGTCGTCGACGTTCATGGAGCGCTCCATCACGCCTCCGGGAACTTGGGCGCCGGGATGCCGACCGTCTGCAGTTCGGCGCCGACCGAGGTGGGGAAGGCGTCGGCCAGGCTCTCGGGGGTCCAGCCGCCGTCGGCGTAGGCCGCGCGGATCTCCTGCGGATGTGACCAGAGTGCCACCTTGTCGCCGCCGATGCCGATGGCCTGGCCGGTGATGGAGCGGGCGGCCTCGGAGGCGAGGAACGGGACCAGGGCCGCGCAGTCCTCGGGGGTGCCGAAGCCCTCGCCCTTGCGCAGGAAGGCGGGCAGCGGCTCGCCGTTCCTCATGGCCTCGATGTACGGGGCGAAGGCGGGGATGGTCTCGGTCATCGCGGTCGCGGCGACCGGGACGATCGCGTTGACGGTGATGTTCGCGCGGGCCAGCTCCATGGACCAGGTGCGGGCGAACGCGGCGATGCCGGCCTTGGCGGCGGCGTAGTTCGTCTGGCCGAAGTTGCCGCGCTGGCCGGCCGGGGAGCCGACCAGGATCAGCGTGCCGCCCTCGCCCTGCTCGCGCATGCGGACGGCGGCGGCGCGGGCGCAGGTGAAGGTGCCCTTGAGGTGGGTGGCGATCACCGCGTCGAAGTCGTCGTCGGTCATCTTCCACAGCACCTTGTCGCGCAGGATGCCGGCGTTG
Organism: Streptomyces aurantiaciflavus; assembly: GCF_049808595.1. Lineage (NCBI taxonomy): Bacteria > Bacillati > Actinomycetota > Actinomycetes > Kitasatosporales > Streptomycetaceae > Streptomyces > Streptomyces aurantiaciflavus. The sequence continues at coordinate 131,529 of NZ_JBNCAQ010000006.1, forward strand.
GTGACCAGGACGTCGAGTCGCCCGAACTCCTCGACCGCGCGGTTCACCAGGCGTTCGGCGGCCTCGGTCGTGCCGACGGGGACCACCTCGGCGACGGCCGTGCCGCCCGCCTCGGTGATCGACTTCACAGCCTGCTCGGCGACCTCCTCGTCGACGTCGTTGACGACCACGGAGGCGCCGTGGGCGGCCAGGGCGTGCGCGTAGGCGAGGCCGAGGCCCCGGCCGCTGCCGGTGACGACGGCGGCCTTGCCGGTGAGATCGATGCTGGGCACGGGAGGAATCCCTTCACGCGGTGAGCGGTGACACGGGTGAGCGGTGACACGGGTGAGCGATGACACGGGTGGTGCGGCTTGAGGCGCCCAGGGGCGCGGCCGGAGACGCACGAGGTGCGGCTCGCGGGTCGTCCGCGGTGCGGCTCCGCGAGATCGAAGCTAAGAGCAATAATTGTTGTCGTCAATAGTTGTTGCCAACCTGCGGGTGCGCCATGCTGGAATCTGCCACGACGAACCCGCCCCCAGGGGCCGAGACCAGGGAGCCCGCCATCGCCCGCCAGCACGACACCGTGAACGCCGCCACCCCGATCGACGCGGACGAGCCGTGGATGCGCGGGCTGCACGCGGACACGGGCTACCTGCTCTACCGCCTGGGCCTGCGCTCGGGGCAGTTGTTCAACACGTTCCTGCAGGAGTCGGGGCTGCGTCTGCGCCACTACGCGGTGCTGCGGTTCCTGGCCACCGCCGAGGGCGCGCTCCAGCGCGAGCTGAGCGCACGGCTCGGCTACGACCCGAGCGCCATCGTCGGTCTGGTCGACGATCTGGAGAAGCTGGGCTTCGCCGAACGCCGCCCGGCACCGGACGACCGCCGCAGCCGGATCGTCGTCCTCACCGAGGACGGCCGCGCCTTCCTGCGCGGCACCGACGCGGCGGGGCTGCGCGTGACGAACGAGCTGCTGGCCCCTCTCGACCAGGCCGAACGCGAGACGCTGCACGCCCTGCTGCTGCGTGTCGCGGAGGACGGCCTCAACTGATGTTGTGCAAATGATTGACGGCCGCGCGATGGCTGCCTAACTTCACCGGGCACCGGCACCTCTGCACCCCCCACCGCCCCTCGTCCCCAGGGAGCCCTCGTGCAGCCATCCCGCAAGACCCCCCGCCCACCGTCCCCCGAGTCCGCGCAGCTGCGCCGCGTCGCCCTGTCCGGACTGCTCGGCACCACGGTCGAGTTCTACGACTTCCTCGTCTACGGCACCGTCGCCGCACTCGTCTTCGGCGACCTGTTCTTCCCCCGGGCCGACCCCGCCGTCGGCACGATCGCGGCCTTCGGCACCTTCGCCGCCGGCTATGTCGCACGCCCGCTGGGCGGTCTCGTCTTCGGTCACTTCGGCGACCGGCTCGGCCGCAAGTCGATGATGCTGCTGACCATGACGCTGATGGGCTGCGGCAGCTTCCTCATCGGGCTGCTGCCGACGTACGACGCGATCGGCGTGTGGGCGCCCGTGCTGCTGGTCGCCCTGCGGGTGGTGCAGGGGCTCGCGATCGGCGGCGAGTGGGGCGGCGCGACCCTGATGGTCGTCGAGCACGCCGAACACGCCGAGGGATCCCGGCGCGGCCTGTGGTCCAGCTCCACCCAGCTCGGCGCCCCGCTCGGCTCCGTCCTGTCGGCCGGTGTGGTGACCCTCGTCTCGACTCTGCCCGACGACCAGTTCCGTACATGGGGATGGCGGGTGCCGTTCCTGCTGAGCGTGGTCCTGCTGGCCGTCGGACTGTTCGTCCGGCTGCGGGTGGCGGAGAGCCCGCTGTTCCGCAAGCCCGAGCCGCTCGACCGGCCGCCCGTCCTGGAGGTGCTGCGCCGGCCGAAACCGGTGGTGCTCGCGGCGTGCGTCGGCATCGGGGCGTTCACGGCGCAGTCGCTGTTGACGGGATTCATGATTTCGTATGCGGTCGACCGTGAACACGGTGCCTACAGTCGACCGCAGGTCCTCGCCGCCGTGACCATCGCCTCCTGCGTGGCCCTGCTGGTGCTGCCCGCCGCCTCCGCGCTGTCCGACCGGGTGGGCCGCCGGCCGGTGGTCCTCGCCGGTGCCGTCGCCTCCGCGGCGCTGGCCTTCCCGGTGCTCGCGCTGGTCGACTCCGGCTCCCCCGGTCTGCTGATCCTCGCCCTGGCCCTGGGACACGGCGTCGCCCAGTCCACGATGTACGGGCCGCTGGGCGCCCTGCTCACCGAGATGTTCGGCACCCGGGTCCGCTACACCGGCGCCTCCCTCGGCTACCAGGCGGCGACACTGATCGGCGCGGGCTTCTCACCTCTCATCGCGAGCAGCCTGCTGGCCTCCAACGGCGGCGGGAGCACACCTGTCTCGCTGCTGCTGTGCGGCGGTGCCGCGATCACCGCGCTCACCGTGTGGCGGCTGCGCGAGACGCACACGGACGCGCTGGACCCCGCCCCCGTGCGATCCGCCGCCCCCGCGCGGGAAGGAACACCGCAGTGACCGTGAAGTCGCAGCAGAGACAGTGAAGTCGAGGAACCTCCTGCCATGACCGCCACCCGCTCCGCGCCCGACCGGCTGCTGTCCGTGCTCGCCGCGTTCGACCACGCGCACCCGGCGCTGTCCCTCACCGACATCAGCCGCCGGGCCGGGCTGACCCTCACCACCGCGCACCGGCTGGTGGCCGCCCTCACCGAGTGGGGCGCCCTGGAGCGGGACGAGTCCGGCGCGTACCACGTCGGGCTGCGGCTGTGGGAGGTCGCGGCACTCGCCCCGGGGGGGGGGGGGCGCGGGCCCCGCCGCCCCCCCCCCCCCCCGGGGCCGGGCGGGGGCCCCCCCC
>NZ_JBNCAQ010000006.1:134363-230948 GCF_049808595.1 Streptomyces aurantiaciflavus
CGCGGGGGGGGGGGGGTGGGGGGGGTCGGGGACCCCCCCCCGCGGGGCCGGGCCCTGCGCCAGGCCGCGCTGCCCTACCTGGAGGACCTGTACGAGGCCACGCACGAGAACGTGCAGCTGGCGGTGCGGGACGGCTCCGAGGTCGTGTACACCGAGTGGCTGTCCGGGCATTCGGCGGTCGGCGTCCGCATCCGCGTCGGTGCCCGCTGGCCGCTGCACGTCACCGGCGTCGGCCTCGTCCTGCTGGCGCACTGCGGCGCGGAGTCGCAGGAGGCGTACTGCGCCGCCCCGTTGGTCTCCTACACCGACCACACGATCACCGACCCCGCACGTCTGCGCCGGGTACTGGCCGAAGTACGGCGCACCGGTGTGGCGGTGAGCGAGCGTCAGGTCACCGACGACGCCCTGTCGGTGGCCGCCCCGGTGCGCGGGGCCGGCGGCGCGGTGGTCGCCGCCGTGTCGGTCGTCGTCCCGTACGCGGACGCCCAGGTGCCGGTGCTGGTGCCGGCGGTGCGGCTCGCGGCGCGCGGGATCTCACGGGCACTGGGCTGGCAGCCGGACTGACTCCCGGCATCCCCCTCACTGCCATGTGCTGGGCGAGTCGGGGCCGAGGAACCGGGTGCAGGCGCCACTTTCGCAACCGGCCTTAGTCACCCAGTTCCTCGAAGAGCGTCAACTGCAGGGCCCCCGGGGCTTCGAGACGTGCGTTCAGCGAGTTCCACGGGGTGCGGGTCGGCTCGGCGACGACCTCCGCGCCGGCCGCGGCGAGCCTCGCCGTGGCGGTGGTGGAGTCGTCGACCTGGAAGGCGACGCGGATGTGTCCGGCGACGCGGCGGCCGACCTCGACGTCGTCGATGAACGCCGCGTGGTTCGGGTCGGTCAGCTCCAGGGTGGCGCGGCCCGCTTCGAGGATGGTGACCCGTCCGTCGGGCGAGGAGAACGCGGCCCGTTCGGGCAGGCCGAGGACGTCCCGGTAGAAGCGCAGGGCCTCGTCGTAGTCCTCCGCCGTGACCACCAGGCGGAGTTCGCGGACTGCGGGTTCGTCGGACATGGGCACTCCTTGAGGATCGCAGGTATCGCAGGTATCGCAGGTATCGCAGAGATCAACTCCCTTGCCGCCCCGATTGTTTCCTCTCCCACGGGAGTGAGCCGCGTCCCCGTCTCGCCCGTACGGTGGAGGCGTCGCGACCGCTTCCTTCGGCGATCCGGCGGCCGCCACCCGCACGAGGCTGCGGGCGTGTCACCGGAGCCCCGCCGGGAGGAACCGTGCCGTCCGCACTCGCCCGGGCGGCGACCCGCCCCCCCGCTCACCGTCATCCCGCTCTGGTGCCCGCTCTGTCGTGCGGCGCGTATCCCGTCCCTGTGTTCATCCGGTGAACTCACCTGCGACGGAAGGGATTTCTCCGTTACACCTCTTGACGGCCGGAAGGGCCGAGAGCACATTGGGCCCACTTTGAGAGCGCTCTCACAGCGTTCTCGAAGGCACCCGCGCACCCCCCTCCGTACCCGAGAGGAACACCCCATGAGTGAAACCTCCGGAACACCCCGCGGACGACGACACCCCCTGAGGCGGGCTCTCGTCGCCCTCGTCGGCACGCTGGGTCTGGCAGCGGCGGCCGCCACGGTCGCCTCCCCGTCCGCCAACGCCTCCGCGCCCACGCCCCCGGCGGGCTGGACGCAGGTGTTCCTCGACGACTTCACCGGCGCCGCGGGCACCGGCGTCAACACCGCCAACTGGCAGTACGCCACCGGCACCTCGTATCCGGGCGGCCCCGCCAACTGGGGCACCGGCGAGGTCGAGACGATGACGAACAGCACCGGCAACGTCTCGCTCGACGGCAACGGCAACCTGCGCATCACCCCGCTGCGCGACTCCGCCGGCCGCTGGACCTCGGGCCGTATCGAGACCAACCGCACCGACTTCCAGCCCCCGTCCGGCGGCAAGCTGCGCGTCGAGGCGCGGCTGCAGATGCCGAACGTCACGGGTACGGCCGCCGAGGGCTACTGGCCGGCGTTCTGGATGCTGGGCGCCCCCTACCGCGGCAACTACCAGAACTGGCCGTCGGTCGGCGAACTGGACATCATGGAGAACGTCCAGGGTCTGAACCGGGTCTGGGCGACGATGCACTGCGGCACCAACCCGGGCGGCCCGTGCAACGAGACCAGCGGCATCGGCAACTACACCGCCTGTCCCGGCACGACCTGCCAGTCCGGCTTCCACACCTACACGATGGAGTGGGACCGCTCGGTGAGCCCGGAGGCGATCCGTTTCTCCGTCGACGGCGTCACCTTCCACACCGTCACGGCGAACCAGGTCGACGCGACGACCTGGAACAACGCCACCGACCACGGCTTCTTCGTCATCCTCAACGTGGCGATGGGCGGCGCCTTCCCGGACGCCTTCGGCGGCGGCCTCGACGCGGACACCCGCTCGGGCGTCCCCATGGTCGTGGACTATGTGCAGGTCCTCCAGGCCGCGGGCGGCGGGAGCAATACCACCCCTCCGCCGTCCGGCAGCCGTGACGCCTACGCCGCCATCCAGGCCGAGTCCTACGACGGCCAGTCCGGCGTGAGCACCGAGACCACCACCGACACCGGCGGCGGCCGGAACATCGGCTCGCTCGCGAACGGCGACTGGGCGCTCTTCCGGGGTGTCACCTTCGGCTCCACACCGGCCACGCAGTTCTACGGCCGGGTCGCGAGCGGTGCGGCGGGCGGGGTCAGCGGCCTGGTCGAGGTGCGCCTGGACAGCCGTACCAACGCACCCGTCGGAAGTTTCGCGGTGGGTGACACGGGCGGCTGGCAGTCGTGGCGGACGATCCCCGCGAACATCACCCCGGTCACCGGCACCCACGACGTCTATCTGACCTTCACCAGCGGTCAGCCCTCCGACTTCGTGAACGTGAACTGGTTCAACTTCGGTCGCTGAGGAGGGAGTCCGGGCCGCAGGGCCGGAGGCCGACGACACACCCGGCGGCGTTTCAGCGCAGCTCCGCGCGGAACGCCGCCGGTGTCATGTCCGTGTGCTGCTGGAAGAACTTGGAGAAGTTCGCCGGGTCGGGGAAGCCCACCGCCGCGCCGACCCGGCCGATGGGCAGGTCGGTGTGGGCCAGCAGCCGCTTCGCCTCCAGGACGACCCGCTTGTCGATGAAGCCCTTGGGTGTCTCCCCGGTGGCGGCGCGGACCGCGCGGACGAGGGTGCGGCGGGAGTAGCCGAGCGCGTCGGCGTAGGCGCTGACGCTGTGGTTGGTGGCGAAGTCCCGCTCCACGGCGTCCCGGAAGCGGGTGAAGGTGGTGTCGATCCGGCGGCGGGCCGCCTCCGCGGAGCTGGCCGCGAGGTGCCCGAGGCGCAGCAGGAACGCGGTGAGGGAGTGCCGCAGCACCGAGGTGTGCAGGCCCGGCGGCAGGGTCGTGGTGTCCTCGTACTCCCGTTGCAGATGGGCCAGTGCGGCGTGCAGGCCGGCCCGCTGGGGCTCGTCCGGGTGGAGCAGGGGCGGCAGGTCGTAGCGGTACAGGCCGGTGGCCTCGACCGTGGCGCGGGGCAGGAAGCCGGGTTGCATGGTCAGGACGGTTCCGCGGTACTCGCTCGACTTCGAGAAGCGGTGGACCTGGCCCGGGCGGATCCACAGGACGTCACCGGCCGTCGCCTCGTGCTCGGCGAAGTCGACCATGTGGCGGACGGGGCCGTCGGTGAAGAGCAGCACGACGTGGAAGTCGATCCGGTGCACGCGGTCCAGGGGCGCGTCGGCCTGCCAGTGGCGGCCGGTGCCCATGGGGCCGACCTGCATGCCGACGCCGCCGACGCTGAGGTCGACCGGGAAGGGGAACGTTCTGATCCCGTCCACGCCGCCGTCACCGGCTCCGCCTTGGATGGTGCCGTGGCTCGCGCCTTGGCTGGTTCTGTCCGCCATGTCCTTCTCGTGCCGTTCCGGTCGTGCGGTGGGTGTCCCAGTTTCACCACAGGCTGGCACACCGAGACCTGGCCCCAGAAAAGTCAGACTTTTAAGTTCGAACACGTCCGAGCAGCGTTACCGCTCCCATCGACGACTTCTTGAAGAGGAATTTTGACGATGAGCACGCAGACGCCCGACACCCTCGAGTGGACCGAACTCGACCGGCGTGCCGTCGACACCGCGCGTGTCCTGGCCGCGGACGCCGTCCAGCAGGTCGGCAACGGTCACCCCGGCACCGCGATGGCGCTGGCCCCGGCCGCGTACACGATCTTTCAGAAGGTGATGCGGCACGATCCCGCGGACCCCGAGTGGACCGGGCGCGACCGCTTCGTCCTCTCCCCCGGCCACACCTCGCTGACCCTCTACACGCAGCTCTACCTCTCGGGCTACGAGGTGGAGCTGGACGACCTGAAGGCGTTCCGGACGCACGGTTCGAAGACGCCCGGTCACCCGGAGTACGGTCACACCGCGGGCGTCGAGACCACCACCGGGCCGCTCGGCCAGGGCGTCGCCAACGCCGTCGGCATGGCGATGGCCGCCCGTTACGAGCGCGGCCTGTTCGACCCGGAGGCGCCCGAGGGCACCTCCCCCTTCGACCACACGATCTGGGCGATCGTCTCCGACGGCGACCTCCAGGAGGGCGTCTCCGCCGAGGCATCCTCCCTCGCCGGGCACCAGAAGCTCGGCAATCTCGTCTTCCTCTACGACGACAACCACATCTCCATCGAGGGCGACACCGCCACCGCGTTCTCCGAGGACGTGCTGGGGCGCTACGAGGCCTACGGCTGGCACGTGCAGCGGATCGAGCCGCGGGAGAACGGCGACGTCGACGTGCACGCCCTGTACGCGGCCCTGAAGGCGGCGCAGGCAGAGACCGCCCGCCCCTCCATCATCGCGATGCGCACGATCATCGCCTGGCCCGCCCCGAGCGCCCAGAACACCGAGGCGTCCCACGGCTCGGCGCTCGGCGCGGACGAGGTGGCCGCCACCAAGCGCGTCCTCGGCTTCGACCCCGAGCGGTCCTTCGAGGTCACCGACGAGGTCCTCGCCCACACCCGCGCCGCCCTCGACCGGGGCGCCGAGGCCCACGCGGCCTGGGACAAGCAGCTCGACAAGTGGCGCGGCGCCCACCCGGAGCGCGCGAAGCTCTTCGACCGGGTCGTCGCCGGTCAGCTCCCCGAGGGCTGGGAGGACGCCCTGCCGGTGTTCGAGCCCGGCCACTCCGTCGCCACCCGCGCGGCGTCCGGCAAGGTGCTCCAGTCGCTCGGCGCGGTCGTCCCCGAGCTGTGGGGCGGCTCCGCCGACCTGGCCGGCTCCAACAACACCACCATCGACAAGACCTCGTCCTTCCTGCCGGCGGGCAACCCGCTTCCGGAGGCGAACCCGTACGGCCGCACGGTCCACTTCGGCATCCGCGAGTTCTCGATGGCCGCCGAGATGAACGGCATCGCCCTGCACGGCAACACCCGTGTCTACGGCGGCACCTTCCTGGTGTTCTCCGACTACATGCGCAACGCCGTCCGCATGTCGGCGCTGATGCAGCTGCCGGTGACGTACGTGTGGACGCACGACTCCATCGGTCTCGGTGAGGACGGCCCGACCCACCAGCCGGTCGAGCACCTCGCGTCGCTGCGCGCCGTCCCCGGGCTGAACGTCGTCCGGCCGGCCGACGCCAACGAGACGGCGATCGCCTGGGCCGAGATCCTCCGGCGTCACGCCACCCACCCGGCCCCGCACGGCCTGGCCCTCAGCCGGCAGGGCGTGCCCACGTACGCGCCCGACCCCGAGGCGGCGAAGGGCGGTTACGTCCTGCGGGAGTCGTCGAAGGGGGCCCCGGACGTCGTCCTCATCGCCACCGGCTCCGAGGTGCAGCTCGCGGTCGCCGCGCGGGAACTGCTGGAGGCCGAGGGGATCGGCACCCGGGTGGTGTCGATGCCGTCCGTGGAGTGGTTCGAGGAGCAGCCGCGCGAGTACCGGGACAGTGTGCTGCCGCCGTCGGTGAGGGCCCGCGTCGCGGTGGAGGCGGGCATCGGCCTCACGTGGCACCGGTTCGTGGGGGATGCGGGACGCATCGTCTCCCTCGAGCACTTCGGCGCCTCCGCCGACGCGAAGACCCTGTTCGCCGAGTACGGCTTCACCCCCGAGAACGTCGCCGCCGCAGCCCGGGAATCGCTGGCCGCCGCGCGTGGTTGATCCGATCGCCAGAAAGAAGATGATCACTGTGACCGAAGCAACCGCCGCCGCGGGAGCGCTGGAGCGCCTCTCCGACGAGGGGGTGTCGATCTGGCTGGACGACCTGTCGCGCGGCCGGATCACGTCCGGCAACCTCGCCGAGCTCGTCGCGACCCGGCATGTCGTCGGCGTCACCACCAACCCGTCGATCTTCCAGGCCGCCATCGGCTCTGCGATGTGGGGGTCCCCCCGCTCGAGCGAAGCCGAGAGCGGGGGAGGCTACGAGGAGCAGCTCGCCGACCTGGCCGTGCGGGGCGTCACGGTCGACGAGGCCGTACGGATGATGACGACCGCCGACGTGCGTGCAGCCGCCGACATCCTGCATCCCGTACACACCGCCACCGGTGGTCGCGACGGGTGGGTCTCCATCGAGGTCGACCCCCGTCTCGCCCACCGCACACGGGCCACCGTCGCCGAGGCCAAGCAGCTGGCCTGGCTGGTCGACCGCCCCAACGTCATGATCAAGATCCCGGCGACGAAGGCCGGTCTCCCGGCGATCACCGAGGTCGTCGGCCTCGGCATCAGCGTCAACGTCACGCTGATCTTCTCGCTGGAGCGCTACCGCGAGGTCATGGACGCCTACCTGGCCGGCCTGGAGAAGGCCGCCGCGCGGGGCCTGGACCTCTCCGCCATCCACTCCGTGGCCTCCTTCTTCGTCTCCCGCGTCGACTCCGAGATCGACAAGCGGCTGACGGTCCTCGGCACGGACGAGGCGCGCGCGCTCAAGGGAAGGGCGGCGCTCGCCAACGCCCGGCTCGCCTACGAGGCGTACGAGGAGGTGTTCGGCTCCGCCGACACCGCGAACCGCGCCGGTGACCGCTGGACCGCGCTGGCCGGCGCCCGGGCGAACAAGCAGCGTCCGCTGTGGGCGTCCACCGGTGTGAAGGATCCCGCGTACAAGGACACGCTGTACGTGGACGAGCTGGTCGCCCCCGGCACCGTCAACACCATGCCGCAGGCCACGCTCGACGCCACCGCCGACCACGGGCGGATCACCGGGAACACGGTGACCGGCGGCTACGCCCAGGCCCGCGCCGACCTGGCCGCCGTCGAGGCGCTCGGCATCTCCTACGAGGAGGTCGTCACCCGGCTGGAGGACGAGGGCGTCGCCAAGTTCGAGGTGGCGTGGCAGGACCTGCTGGACGCGGTCACGAAGTCACTGAGCAGCAAGGGAGTTGACGCGGAATGAGCAGGGTGAGCACCGCCACCGACTGGGAGAACCCGCTGCGGGACCCCCGCGACCGGCGTCTGCCCCGGATCGCCGGGCCGTCCGGGCTCGTCATCTTCGGTGTGACCGGCGACCTGTCCCGCAAGAAGCTGATGCCGGCCGTCTACGACCTCGCCAACCGCGGTCTGCTGCCGCCGGGCTTCTCGCTCGTCGGTTTCGCCCGCCGCGACTGGGAGGACCAGGACTTCGCGCAGGTCGTCCACGACGCGGTCCGCGAGCACGCGCGCACCCCGTTCCGCGAGGAGGTCTGGCAGCAGCTCGCCGAGGGCATGCGGTTCATCCCGGGCGACTTCGACGACGACACGGCGTTCAAGCAGCTGCGCGGCGCGGTCGAGGAGCTGGACTCCTCCCGCGGCACCGGCGGCAACTTCGCCTTCTACCTCTCCGTGCCGCCGAAGTTCTTCCCCAAGGTCGTCGAGCAGCTCAAGAAGCACGGGCTGGCGAACGCGCCGGACGGATCCTGGCGGCGGGCGGTCATCGAGAAGCCGTTCGGGCACGACCTGGCGAGCGCGCGCGAGCTGAACGCGATCGTGCACGACGTGTTCGAGCCGGACCAGGTGTTCCGCATCGACCACTACCTCGGCAAGGAGACCGTCCAGAACATCCTGGCGCTGCGCTTCGCCAACCAGATGTTCGAGCCGATCTGGAACCGGTCGTACGTCGACCACGTGCAGATCACGATGGCCGAGGACATCGGCATCGGCGGCCGCGCCGGCTACTACGACGGCATCGGCTCGGCGCGGGACGTCATCCAGAACCACCTGCTGCAGCTGATGGCGCTGACCGCGATGGAGGAGCCCGCCTCCTTCGACGCGGCCTCGCTGCTCACCGAGAAGCTGAAGGTCCTCAAGGCCGTGAAGCTCCCCGAGGACCTGGGCCGGCACACCGTGCGCGCACAGTACGAGGGCGCCTGGCAGGGCGGCGAGAAGGTGCGCGGCTATCTGGAGGAGGACGGCATCGACCCGGCCTCCACGACGGACACGTACGCGGCCGTCCGGCTGAACGTCGACAACCGCCGCTGGGCGGGCGTCCCCTTCTACCTGCGCACCGGCAAGCGCCTCGGCCGCCGGGTCACGGAGATAGCGGTGGTCTTCCAGCGGGCGCCGCACTCCCCCTTCGACTCCACGGCCACCGAGGAACTCGGCCAGAACGCCATCGTCATCCGCGTCCAGCCCGACGAGGGGGTGACGGTCCGCTTCGGTTCGAAGGTGCCGGGCACGTCGATGGAGATCCGGGACGTGACGATGGACTTCGCGTACGGCGAGTCCTTCACGGAGTCCAGCCCGGAGGCGTACGAACGCCTCATCCTGGACGTGCTGCTCGGTGACGCCAACCTGTTCCCGCGCCACCAGGAAGTGGAAGAGTCCTGGAAGATCCTCGACCCGATCGAGGAGTACTGGGCCACCCACGGCAGGCCCGCCCGGTACGCGTCGGGCAGCTGGGGACCCGAGGAAGCCGACGAGATGCTCGCACGAGACGGACGGAGCTGGCGCAGGCCATGAAGATCGACCTGACCGACACCACGGCAAGCAAGATCAACAAGGCGCTGGTGCAGGGTCGCCGCGCCATCGGAACACCGGCCGTGGGGATGGTCCTGACGATGGTCATCGTCACGGACGAGGAGAACGCCTACGACGCGATCAAGGCGGCCGAGGAGGCGTCGCACGAGCACCCGGCGCGCACGCTGGTCGTCATCAAGCGGCACGCCCGCACCCCGCGCGACCGCACCAGCTCCCGCCTCGACGCCGAGGTGCGGGTGGGCGCCGACGCCGGCACCGGCGAGACGGTCGTGCTGCGGACGTACGGCGAGGTGTCCGAGCACGCCGACTCGGTCGTGCTGCCGCTGCTGCTACCGGACGCGCCGGTCGTCGTGTGGTGGCCGGTGGACGCGCCCGAGAACCCGGCCAAGGACCCGTTGGGCGCGCTGGCCCAGCGCCGGATCACCGACATGTACGCCGTCGAGCGGCCGCTGCAGGCGCTTCAGGCGCGCCTGGCGTCGTACGCGCCCGGCGACACCGACCTCGCCTGGACCCGGCTGACGCCGTGGCGCTCGATGCTGGCGGCGGCCCTGGACCAGGCGCGGGTGCCGATCGTCTCGGCGGCGGTGGAGAGCGAGGCGGAGAACCCGAGCGCCGAGCTGCTCGCGCGCTGGCTGGAGGCCCGGCTGAACGTGTCCGTGGAGCGGGTCGTCACCGCGGGCCCCGTGGTCACGGCCGTGCGGCTCGGCACCGACAACGGTGAGATCGTCATCGACCGCCCCGAGGGCCCGCTGGCCACGCTGACCCTGCCCGGCCAGCCGTCGCGCACCCTCGCGCTGAAGGTCCGCCCCACCTCCGAACTCATCGCCGAGGAGCTCCGGCGCCTCGACGCGGACGAGATGTACGCCGTCGCCCTGCGGGGCGAGGGCACCAAGGAGACCCCCTTTCATGTCTGACTCTCCTGTGCTCAGCCGGCGGCCCGAGTGGGCCGCCCTGGAGGACCACCGCGCCCACTGGCACGCGCGTCTGCGGGAGCTGTTCGCGGCGGACCCCGGCCGCGCGGAGCGGTACGTGGTGCGCGTCGGCGATCTGCGCATCGACTACTCCAAGAACCTGGTCACCGACGAGACGCTGGCCCTGCTGAGTGAACTCGCCGTCGCCACCGATGTGTTCGGGCTGCGGGACGCGATGTTCCGCGGCGAGAGGATCAACCTCACCGAGCGGCGGGCGGTGCTGCACACCGCGCTGCGCGCGCCGGCGGACGCGGTGATCGAGGTCGACGGCGAGAACGTCGTCCCCCGGGTCCACGCCGTCCTCGACAAGATGAGCGACTTCGCGCGCCGGGTGCGCTCCGGTGAGTGGACCGGCCACACGGGCCGCCGTATCCGCAACGTGGTCAACATCGGCATCGGCGGCTCCGACCTGGGCCCCGCGATGGCGTACGAGGCGCTGCGGGCGTACACGGACCGTTCGCTGACCTTCCGCTTCGTCTCCAACGTGGACGGCGCCGACCTCCACGAGGCGGTACGGGACCTGGACCCCGCGGAGACGCTGTTCGTCGTCGCCTCCAAGACCTTCACGACCATCGAGACGATCACCAACGCCACCTCGGCCCGCTCCTGGCTGCTCAAGGGGCTGGGCGGGGAGGAGAAGGCGGTCGCCCGGCACTTCGTCGCGCTGTCGACGAACGCGGGGAAGGTCACCGAGTTCGGCATCGACCCGGACAACATGTTCGAGTTCTGGGACTGGGTCGGCGGGCGTTACTCCTTCGACTCGGCGATCGGTCTGTCGCTGATGATCGCCATCGGTCCGGAGCGGTTCCGGGAGATGCTCGACGGGTTCAGGATCGTCGACGACCACTTCCGCACCGCGCCCGCCGATGCCAACGCCCCCCTGATCCTGGGCCTGTTGGGCGTCTGGTACGGCAACTTCTTCGACGCCCGGTCGCACGCGGTGCTGCCGTACTCGCACTACCTGTCGAAGTTCACCGCCTATCTCCAGCAGCTGGACATGGAGTCCAACGGCAAGTCGGTGGACCGCGCGGGCCGACCCGTCCAGTGGCAGACCGGGCCGGTGGTGTGGGGCACGCCGGGCACCAACGGGCAGCACGCGTACTACCAGTTGATCCACCAGGGCACGAAGCTGATCCCGGCCGACCTGATCGGGTTCGCCCGTCCCGTCGCCGAGCTGAGCGACGAACTCGCGGCGCAGCACGATCTGCTGATGGCCAACCTGTTCGCGCAGGGACAGGCGCTCGCGTTCGGCAAGACCGCCGACGAGGTCCGCGCGGAGGGTGTGCCCGAGGAGCAGGTCGCGCACCGCACCTTCCAGGGCAACCACCCCACCACCACGATCCTCGCGGCCGAGCTGACCCCGTCGGTGCTCGGTCAGCTCATCGCCCTCTACGAGCACAAGGTGTTCGTCCAGGGCGCGATCTGGGACATCGACTCCTTCGACCAGTGGGGCGTGGAGCTCGGCAAGGTCCTCGCCAGGCGCGTCGAACCCGCCCTGACCCAAGGCGCGGATGTCCCCGGTCTGGACGCCTCCACCGCCGCCCTCGTGGCCGCCTACCGTGAACTGAAGGAAGTGCACTGACATGCAGCTGGGTCTGATCGGTCTCGGCAAGATGGGCGGCAACATGCGCGAGCGCATCCGCCGCGCCGGCCACACCGTCATCGGCTACGACCGCAACCCCGAACTCTCCGACGTCAGCGGCCTCGCCGAACTCGTCGAGCGGCTCGACGCGCCGCGCACGGTGTGGGTGATGGTCCCGGCCGGCGCCCCCACCCAGTCCGTCGTCGACGAGCTCGGCGACCTCCTCCAGGCCGGCGACACGGTCGTCGACGGCGGCAACTCCCGCTGGACGGACGACGAGAAGCACGCCGCGGAGCTGGGCGCCAAGGGCATCGGCTTCGTCGACGCCGGGGTCTCCGGCGGTGTGTGGGGCCTGCAGAACGGCTACGCCCTGATGGTCGGCGGCGACAAGGAGCACGTCGACCGTCTCCAGCCGATCTTCGAGGCGCTCAAGCCGGAGGGCCCGTACGGCTACGTCCACGCGGGCAAGGTGGGCGCCGGGCACTTCTCGAAGATGGTCCACAACGGCATCGAGTACGCCATGATGCAGGCCTACGCCGAGGGCTGGGAGCTGCTGGAGAAGGTCGACTCCGTGACCGACGTGCGCGAGGTCTTCCGCTCCTGGCAGGAGGGGACCGTCATCCGCTCCTGGCTCCTCGACCTCGCGGTCAACGCCCTCGACGAGGACGAGCACCTCGACAAGCTGCGCGGCTACGCGGAGGACTCCGGCGAGGGCCGCTGGACGGTCGAGGCCGCCATCGACAACGCGGTCCCCCTGCCCGCGATCACGGCGTCCCTCTTCGCGCGGTTCGCCTCCCGCCAGGAGGACTCCCCGCAGATGAAGATGATCGCGGCGCTGCGCAACCAGTTCGGCGGCCACGCCGTCGAGTCGGCGAAGGAGTAGCCGGCCGTGGGGGATCTGCTGCTGGTCCGCCACGGGGAGACGGAGTGGAGCGTGTCGGGACAGCACACCAGCTGGACCGACCTGCCCCTCACCGACGACGGTGAGCTCCAGGCGAAATCGCTCGCTCCCTTCTTCTCCCACCGGACCTTCTGCCTCGCCCTGACCAGCCCGCTGCGCCGCGCGGTACGCACCGCCGAACTCGCCGGGATCGGCGGGGCGGTGGCCGAACCCGGTCTGCACGAGTGGGACTACGGCGGCTACGAGGGCATCACCACCGTCGAGATACACCGCACCCGCCCCACCTGGGACCTGTGGACCGACGGCGTGCCGCCCGGGCCCGACGGGCACCCCGGTGAGTCGCCCGAGGAGATCGGGCTGCGCGCGGACCGGGTGCTGTCCCGGGTGGACGCGGCCCTCGCCCACTGCGGCGGGGACGCCGTCCTCGTCGCCCACGGCCACTTCCTGCGGGTCCTGACGGCCCGCCGGCTCGGACTCCCGCCCGCGGACGGCCGGTTGTTCCAGCTGGCGACGGGCACCTACAGCCGCCTGTCCACGGAACACGGGCGGCCCGTGATCGCGGAGTGGAACGTGCGGCCGTAGCCGGTTGACATCGCTCAACAGGGCCCGCCAGAGTCGCGGCTGATGGAGATCGACGATCTGACACCGGCCGAACAGCGCGTCTGGCGGGCCTTCGCCACGGGTACGGAGGTGGACTTCCGCACGGAGTCCGACGGCTGGGGTCCCGAACGCACCCTGCGCGCGGGCGTGTTGCGGGCCCTGCTCCTCAACGGCCCGGCCGAACCGGGAGAGATAGCCGCCCTCAAGGTCCGGGGCGCGCGCGTCACCGGCCCGCTGGACCTGCGGTACGCGACGATCGACAGCGTCGTCCATCTGACCCACTGCCGCTTCGAGGACGCCCCGGACCTCATCGGCGCCCATCTGCGCTACGTCAGCCTGCGCGACTCCGAGATGCCCGGCCTGTCGGTGACCCGGGCCCGCCTCGACGGCAGCCTGCGGCTGACCCGCTGCCGGTTCGGCGGGCCGGTGCGCCTCGACGGCGCCCAGATCTCCGGCGCCCTGTTCCTGGAAGAGGCCGAACTCACCGCCGGGACAGCCGCGCAGCCGGTGCTCCAGCTCAACCAGATCACCCTCGACGACGACCTGTGCGCCCGCGGACTGCGCGCGCACGGCCTGATCCGGCTCGACGGCGCCACCGTCGCCGGCTCCCTCGACCTGGAGGACGCCGAGCTGAGCAACCCCGGCGCCCATGTCCTGGACGCGGAGTCCCTCGACGTGGGCGCCAACCTCCTGGGCCGGCGGCTGCGCGCCCACGGCCGGATCGATCTGCGCGGCGCCCGCATACCCGGCCGGGTGGACCTGTTGCGGGCCACCCTCTCCAACCCCGGCGACACCGCGCTGCGCGCCAGCAGCTGTGCGATCGGCGAACTCTGGCTGCGCGGCGGCGCCCCCATGGAGGGCCGGCTCAATCTGCGGCGCGCCGAGATCAACCAGCTCCACCTGGAGCCGGAGATGCTGCCCGACCAGGTGCGGCTGCTCGACCTCACCTACACCGTCCTCACCCCGCACGAGCCCGCCGAGCGGCGACTGCCGATGCTGGAGCGCGACGACGGCGCGTACGACCCGCACGCCTACGAGCAGTTGACGGCCGCGTACCGGCGCGTCGGCGACGATCACGCGGCCCGCCTGGTGCAGCTCGCCAAGCAGCGCCGCCACCGCTCCACGCTCCCCTGGTACGGCCGGCTCTGGGGCCACCTCCAGGACGCGGCCGTCGGCTACGGCTTCCGCCCGCTGCGGGCGGCGGTCTGGCTGCTGTCCCTGCTCGCCGTCGGCTCGGTCGCGTACGCCGGGCACCACCCGCCGCCGCTCAAGGCGGCCGAGGCGCCCCGGTTCGACCCGGTGTTCTACACGCTCGACCTGCTGCTTCCGGTGATCTCCTTCGGTCAGGAGAGCGCGTTCGCCCCGACGGGCTGGTACCAGACGCTGTCGTACGTCCTCGTCCTCACCGGCTGGATCCTGGCCACGACGGTCGTCGCGGGTGTGACCAGGATCGTGAGCCGGCAGTGAGTCACCTCGCCGCGTGCTGGGCGGCCAGTCGCACCGGCGCGTTCGCGGCGCCGTAGCCCTGGTAGCCGCCGTCGCGCTGGACGAGTTCGAAGAAGACGCGGCCGACGGTGCGCGTGTAGCAGTGCCGGAACTCGCCGTGCGCGTCCCGGTCGTAGAGGATGCCGAGTTCGCGGTACGTCTCCAGCTCGCCGTCGGCGAACTCGAAGCGGGCCGCGAGGTCGTCGTAGTAGTTCGCGGGGATCCGCAGCAGGCGGCCGCCGGCCTCGGTGAAGCGGCGGGCCGCCGCGACCACGTCGTCGGTGGCCAGCGCGATGTGCCGGGCGTGCGCGGTGTCGTCGGCGGGCGCCGCGCCGACGGTGAGGGGGATGCGGACGCCGCCGTCGGCGGTGGTGACGGCGCGGCTGCGCAGCAGGCCGTAGGGGTCGGCGACGTCGACGCTCTCCCGGGCGTCGAGGCCGAGGACGCCGCGGTGGAAGAGGACGGCCTCGTCGAAGTGGTGCCAGGGCTGGGTGAGGGAGAGGTGGTCGATGCGGGCGGCCGCCGGGGCGGCGGGGGTGTGCGGGACGTCCTCGAAGTCGGCGCGCCAGTTGGGCAGTCCGGGGCGGTTCGTCGCGCACAGGAAGAGTTCCGTGCCGTCGGGGGCGGCCACCGCGTCGAGGGGGGCGTCCTCGGCGGCGCGCCGGCGCGGCAGGACGGGGGCCAGGAGGGCCTCGGCGCGGCGGGCCGCGGCGGCCGGGTCGGGCGACTCGAGGCCGACGGCGGCCAGGCAGGTGCCGTCGACGGGGGTCCTCCCGGTCGAGCGACGAGGGTGGGGGAGGGCGGCCGGGCCGGTGTTGACCAGGACGCGGGCCTCGCCCTGCTCCCACAGCTCGACGGGTTTGCCGCGGTGGCGGGCGGTGCGGGCGAAGCCGAGGGAGCCGAGGAGGGCGGAGACGGGCTCGGCGTCCGGGGTGACCAGCTCGGCGAAGGCGACGCCGGTGGGGACGACCGGCGCGGGCAGGGAGCCGAGGCCGGCCTCCTCCTGGAGCATCAGCAGGGAGCGGCGGGCGTCCACGGCGGTCGGGCCGGCCTCGGCCTGCCGGAAGACGTCGTTGAAGACCTCCAGGGAGAGCGGGCCGTCGTAGCCGGTGCGCAGCACGTGGCGCAGGAGGCCCGCCACGTCGAAGCCGCCCTGGCCGGGGAAGCAGCGGTGGTGCCGGGACCACTGCAGGACGTCCATCGCGGGCAGCGGGGCGTCGGCGAGCTGGAGGAAGTAGATCTTGTCGCCCGGGATGTCCTCGATGCCTTCGAGGTCCTTCGGGTCGGTGCCGCGGGAGAGGATGTGGAAGCTGTCCAGGCAGGTGCCGAGCGCGGGGTGGCCGGCGGTCTCGACGATGCGCCAGGCGTGGTCGTACGTGCTGACGTGCCGTCCCCAGGCGAGCGCCTCGTAGGCGACGCGGATGCCGAAGTCCTGGGCCAGGTCGGCGAGCCGGCCGAGTTGTTCGGCGGCGAGGGCGTCGTCGTCCTCGGCGAGCGGGGAGACGCTGGAGCAGACCAGGACGGTGTCGGCGCCGAGCCGGTTCATCAGCGCGAACTTGGCGCGGGCGCGGCGCAGGTTGCGGGCGAACTCCTCGGCGGGCACGGCCTCGATGTCCCGCATCGGCTGGTAGAGGTCGATGCCCAGGCCCAGATCGGCGCAGCGCGCGCGGATCTCCTCGGGGGTGAGGGGGCTGGCGAGCAGGTCGTTCTCGAAGATCTCGACGCCGTCGAAGCCGGCCCGGGCGGCGGCGGTGAGTTTCTCGGTGAGGGAACCGCTCAGGGAGACGGTGGCGATGGACGTACGCACCTGGGTACCTCTTCTCCTGCTTCCTTGCTTGCGGGCCGCGTCTGTGCCGCGTCTATTTCGGGGCCGGGACGGCTCCGGCCAGCTCGGTGAACTCCGCGAGCATCCGCGCGCTGTCGGGTTCCCGGCCGGTGAACAGGCGGAACGCGTCCGCGGCCTGGAAGACGGCCATGCCTCCGCCGTCGAGGGTGGCGCAGCCGAGGGCCCGGGCGGTGCGCAGCAGTTCCGTCTCCAGCGGGCGGTAGACGACCTCGGCGACCCACAGTCCGGGGTGCAGCAGTTCGGCCGGGAAGGGCAGGCCGGGGTGGGCGGCCATGCCGGTGGGCGTGGCGTGCACGACGCCGTCGGCGTGCGCGAGCAGACCGGCGAGGCGCTCCGGGGTCGCGGCGACGGCCCGGCCCGCGCCGAAGTGGCCGGTCAGGGAGTCGGCGAGGGCGGCGGCCCGCTCGGGCAGCGCGTCGACGACGGTCACGCACCCGGCGCCGAGGGTGAGCGTGGCGTGCGCGACGGCCGCGCCCGCGCCGCCCGCGCCCAGCTGTACGACGCTGTCCAGCGGGACGTCGGGCAGGCCGCGGGCGAAGGAGGCGGCGAAACCGGTGACGTCCGTGTTGTGGCCGGTCGCCCGGCCGTCCTCGAAGACGACCGTGTTGACCGCGCCGAGCGCGTCGGCCTGTGGGGCGAGGGCGTCGAGATGGGGGATGACGAGCTGCTTGCACGGGTGGGTGATGTTCAGCCCGTCGAAGCCGAGGTCGCGCGCGGCGCGCACCAGGTCGCCGACCGCCTCGGGGCCGACGCCCAGCTCGTCGATGTCGATGAGCCGGTACAGGTAGCGCAGGCCCTGCCGGTCCGCCTCCCGCTCGTGCAGCGCGGGGCTGAGCGACGGGCCGATGCCGGAGCCGATCAGTCCGACGAGATACGAGTCCTTGGGCACCGCGGGCCTCCTGAACGGCTCATGCCGGTTGGCTGACGCCTGAGAGCTAATGTACGAACCAGTACGTTAGTCATAGCAGCCGGGTCGGGCCCCTGGGAAGACCTCCTCGCGCAGCCGACGCGAGCGGGCTTCTACAATCACCGGCACTGGCCCAGCCCGCAGCCGAAGGAACCCGATGACCAGCGTCGACGAACCGGCACGACCGAACGGGCGGATCCGCGACGCCGTCCGCACCAAGGCCGAGATCCTCGACGTGGCCACGCAGGAGTTCGCGCGGGCCGGCTACGACGGGGCCCGCGTCGACGAGATCGCCGCCCGCACCCGCACCACGAAGCGGATGATCTACTACTACTTCGGCGGCAAGGAGCAGCTGTTCACGGCCGTGCTGGAGCGGGCGTACGGCGTGATCCGCGAGGCCGAGCAGCAGCTCGACGTCGAACACCTCGACCCGGTGGCGGCCATCCGGCGCCTGGCGGAGGTCACCTTCGACCACCACGAGCAGCACCCCGACTTCATCCGCCTGGTCAGCATCGAGAACATCCACGGCGCGGAGCACATCGCGGGCTCGGAGAAGCTCGGGAAGATCGGCTCGCCCGCGCTGGACGTCATCCGCCGCATCCTGGACGCGGGGCAGCGGTCCGGGCTGTTCACGGCCGACGTCGACGCCGTCGACCTGCACGCGATGATCAGCGCCTTCTGCTTCTTCCGGGTCTCCAACCGGGCCACCTTCGGCGCCCTGTTCGGCCGCGACCTGGTCGACCCGGCCCAGCGCGAGCACTACCGCACCATGCTCGGCGACATGGTGATCGCCTACCTGACGGCGGAGCGCGCGGCGGACTGAGCGCCGCGCCGACGGCGGACGGCACGACCCCTTGACACCCGGGAAACGCGGGCGCAACATCCCTACCCAACCGCTACTAACTATCCAGTGGGTTAATTAGCCGGGTAGCGCCCGGCACGGCCGACCCGTCACCCCAGGGATCCGGCACTTCTCCCCGCCGTCTCACTCCACCTACGGTGGAGCCCCCTCGAAGGAGCACGCCGTGTCCGTCCCCGCCCCCGACGCCCCGCCCGGGCAGCCGAGGAAAGCCGCGACCGCCGCCTGGATCGGCAGCGCGCTGGAGTACTACGACTTCTTCATCTACGGCAGCGCGGCCGCACTGATCTTCCCGAAGGTCTTCTTCGACGAGTCCGACCCCGCCACCGCGACCCTGCTGTCGCTGGCCACCTTCGGTGTCGCGTACGCGGCCCGGCCGCTCGGCGCGCTCTTCCTAGGCCACTTCGGGGACCGGGTGGGCCGTAAGAAGATCATGGTCTTCACGCTGATCCTCATGGGCGTGTCCACGTTCCTGATCGGCTGCCTGCCCACCCGGGCCCAGGTCGGCGCCCTCGCTCCGGTCCTGCTGGTGCTGTGCCGGGTGCTGCAGGGCATCTCTGCGGCCGGTGAGCAGGCCAGCGCCAACTCCATGACGCTGGAGCACGCGCCGCCGCACCGGCGCGGCTTCTTCACCAGCTTCACCCTGAGCGGCACCCAGGGCGGACAGCTCCTGGCCACGCTGGTCTTCATCCCCGTCGCCGCGCTCCCCGAGGAGCAGCTGCTGTCGTGGGGGTGGCGGGTGCCGTTCTGGCTGAGCATCGCGGTCGCCGTCGTCGGCTACGTCATCCGCCGCAAACTGGACGAGACCCCGGCCTTCGCCCAGCAGGCCACCCGCGAGGGTGTCGTCAAGCTGCCGCTGGCGGTACTGCTGCGCGAGCACTGGGCGGACGTGCTGCGGGTGATCGCGGGCGCGCTGGTCGCCTCGGTCTCCACGATCTTCACGGTGTGGGCGCTGGCGTACGCCACCAGCGACTCGGTCGGGATGAGCCGCTCCTCCATGCTGTGGGTGGGCGCGCTGGCCAACCTGGTCGCGCTGGCCGCGATCCCGCTGTGGGCCACGCTGTCGGACCGCATCGGGCGGCGTCCGGTGTTCCTGATCGGCGCGGCCGGCAGCGCGGTGGCGATGTTCCTGTACCTGTGGGCGATCTCCACGGGCTCCTACCCGCTGACGCTGGTCCTGGGCATCGTCACCTTCGGTGTCGTCTACAGCGCCGCGAACGGCGTGTGGCCCTCCTTCTACGGCGAGATGTTCTCCACCCGTGTCCGGCTGTCCGGCATGGCGATCGGCACGCAGATCGGCTTCGCCGTGGCCGGCTTCGCGGTCACCTTCGCCGCACGGATCGCCGGCCCGAACGGTGACGACTGGTCGTCGGTGGCCCTGTTCACGGCGGCCCTGTGCGTGCCGCCGGTGATCGCCGTCCTGTCGGCGCGCGAGACGGCGAAGATCCCGACGGAGGCACTGGGCGAGCGCGCCCGCCAGGAGGCGGCCCAGCCGGAGACGGTGACGGCCTGAGCGGACCTGAGCGACCGCTCGTCCTCCCTCCGACGCCCCGAGTCCCGGACGCCGTCGCGGCTCCGGGGCTCGGGCACGGGGCGTGGCCGGGCGAGGGACGGCCGGGTACGGGCGCCGCCGGGGGCGCGCTCACTCCACGACGTCGACCTCGTCCGGCTTGGGAAAGGGCAGCATCTCCCAGCCCATGGGCCGGCCGCGGTGGCGGGGCACCCCCGGCTCCACGTGGAGGATGCGGGGAACGCGCCATGTCCACCACCGCCCCGTGAGCTCCTGGTGCCCAGGGAAGGGGATCGTGGCGGCCCGGAACCGCTCGTCGAGCGCGTCCGGTTCGGCCTGCCGGGCCGTCCGTACCTACTCGGGCGACAGCCGCCGCAGAGCGGCGAGTCCGGTCCGGCAGAAGAGGTCGTGGAGGAGCTCCGGCGCGCACCAGCCGTACCCCTCCTCCACCTCGCGCACCAGCCCGTGCCAGTGGGTGAGGTGTGCGTGAGCACGAGGCAGAACGGGGTCCGGGGCCGTCACCGGTTGGACCAGCCGCGCCGGCACAGCACCAGCCGGTATCCGTCCGGGTCCTCGATCGTGACTCCCCACTCGTTCCAGTACGGGTTGGGGGACTCCACCCGCTGGCCGCCGTGGGCTTCCAGCCGGGCCACGAGCTCCTCCGGCACGGGACCGTCGACGTAGATCACCAGGAGGTCCTCCCCGGTGGGCCGGGGCTCGACGGGGGCGGCGGCCTCGTTGACCAGCTCCAGGTGCCAGTCGGCGTCCGGCCAGCCGAGCATCAGCAGGTCGTGCTCGCCGGGCTCCGGGCCGCCCTCGGCCCGCCACAGGACGCTCAGCCCCAGCCCGTCGGCCCAGAAACGCTCGGCCACGGCGAGGTCGCGGGACGGTCGGGCGAGACGGATGTGGCTGCGGCCGTCGACGGGCATCGTGACTCCTTCTCACGGGCGGGTGATCCGGCGAGCAGCCTAGTGCTGAATTCCGCTTTTGGTGGGTATAGGTCCTGGTAGCGGGGCGGTTGCGGGTACTCGGGGGCGGGTGCTGGGTCATGGTGCTGAGGGCACGGCCGGGCCGTGACGAGGGTGAGCAAGCGGTGGTCCACCGCCTGTCGTCGGCCAGAAAGGCGCCGAAGGACGTGGTGGAGCGATGCCGGATGGTGGAACTGAGCTGGAACGGGTGGCTGGTCCCGCAGATTGCTGATGAGCTGAGGTGCAGTCAGAAAACGGTGCGGCGCTGGCTGCACCGCTTCAACCGCTGGGGACTGGAAGGCCTGGAAGATCTTGGCGGGCAGGGCCGCAAGCGAAGGATCACCGAGGCCGAACGCTCCCGGATCATCGGCCTGGTCAAGCAGACCCCGCCCGGACGGCTCGAGGTCCAGCCGTCAAACGAGATCTGGGCGCCGGACGAGGCCGGCCCGGCAGAGTGGACTTTGGACGCACTGGCCGCCGCCGCTCAGGCACTGGGCATCCAGGTCGGCCGTTCCCAAGTGCGCAGAATCCTGCTGGCCGAGGGCGTGCGCTGGCGCCGTACCCGCTCCTGGGTCCGTTCGAAGGATCCGGACTTCGAGGGAAAAGGACGCGGATCATCGAGCTCTACACCAGCCCGCCCGCCGGCGCGACGGTGGTCTGCGCCGACGAACTCGGACCGGTGATCCCACGCACTTTCCCACCGGCACCGGGCTGGTCGCCGGACGGACACCGCATCAAGAACGAGATCGACTACTCCCGCGGACCGGAGAAGACCTGGGTCCACGGCACCTTACGCCCCCGTGACGGTCAAGCGGTCACGATGACCGCCACCTCCCGCAACAGCGCCTTCTACCAGCAGTTCCTCCAGCTGGTCGAGGACGCCACCCCACCGGGGACATCTATGTGATCACGGACAATCTGTCCTCGCACAACAGCGTGTCCACCCGCACCTGGCTCGAGGACCACCCCCGCATCAAGCACGTCTTCATCCCGGTCGGCGCCTGCTGGCTCAACCTCCAAGAAGGCTGGTGGCGCATCTTCCGCAAGACCGCCCTGGCCGGCCGCTCCTTCGGCGACCCCAGTCACATCACCCACGCCACCAACGTGGCCACCGGCCAGCTCAACGCCCGCGCCAAGCCCTGGATCTGGGGCAGACCCACCCCACCCACCAGGCGCATACGCCGCCGCTATATGTACATCCTTTGAGGAACACAGCACTAGGCAGTGGGCCCGGTCCGGGGCATCGGACGAAAGACCTGCGCCCAAGGGCCCAGGACCGCCCGCCGGACGCCTGAGACCGACACCGGGCCTCGCAGCGAGCAGCGAGCAGCGAGCAGCGAGCAGCGAGCAGCGAGCAGCGACCCAGGATGTCGCGCCGTCCGGCGCTAGCCGTCGTTGGCGCCCTTCGGGATGCCGTACGCCCGTTCCACCCGCAGGCGGGCCACCAGGCGGCAGTCGCGGACCATGGCGGCTCGGAAGTCCTCCCAGTCGGGGTGCTCGCCCAGGACGTCGCGGTAGAGGCGGACGAGTTCCTCGACGGTCTCGTCGTAGGGGTGCCCGGCGACGGGCGACAGCTCCGCCGTGGCCTCGACGACCGTGTAGGCGCGGCGGTCGGGGGTGGAGACGTGGTACGACGCGCGGGGGTCCCGGCGCAGGTTGCGGGTCTTGGCGCGGTCGTCGGTGACGGAGATCCGGATGACGCCCTCGTCCGGGGAGTAGTGGTGGCTGACGTTCGACAGCTGGGGGCGGCCGTCGCGCTTGAGAGTGACCAGTACCCCGCCGCGCCCTTCGGAGAGCAGCGCGAGCAGGGCGGGCCGCGTTGTGTCCTGAGTCATGTCCGGCACAACCTGCGGGAGCGCTGTCCGCATTCCCGTCGCCTCCCCGTGCTGATCTCTTCCCCCTGCTCCCTGCCTGCTTCCTGCCTGCTCCCTGCCTGTTCCCGTTCCGCGCCCGTCCCGCGCCCCGCCTCCGCGCCGGCCGCCTGCGCCGCCCCCACTTTCGTAGACAGTGTCTACTGCCGCGTGGTAGACACTGTCTATGAGCGAGTCGGAGAAACCGGAGCCGGACCTGCGGGTCCGGCTCGTCGACGTCGGTGTGGAGCTGCTGGCCCGGGAGGGTGTCGGAGCGCTGTCGCTGCGGGAGATCGCCCGCCGGGCCGGCGTCTCGCACGGGGCGCCGCGCCGCTACTTCCCCACGCACCTGGAGCTGTTGTCGGCCATCGCCCGCCGGGGCTTCACCGAGCTGGCCGGCCGGGTGACGACGACCCTCGGCGACGGCACCGCTCCCGCGCGCACCCAGCTGACCGAGCTCGGGTGCACGTATCTGCGGTTCGCCCTGGACAACCCCGGCATGTACGAGCTGATGTTCCGTCATGATCTGCTGGAGAGCGGCCACTTGCGGCTGCGCGACACCAGCCTGCCGCTGTTCGGCGTGCTGGTGGAGCTGGTCGGGCGGGTGCGCACCGACGCGGACGCCCGGGCGGTCGCGGGCGCGCTGTGGGCGAACCTGCACGGCATCGCCCAACTGTGGCGCTGGGGCAGCCTCCAACTCGCCACCGGCGCCGAAGACTTCGTGCCGCTGCTGCGGACCGCTCTCGACGCGCACCTGGGACCGGAGGCCGGCCGGTGAACCGTCCCCTGACCCTCGCGAGCAGTGTGGCCGGCGCCGTGGTCGTCGCCCTGGACGGCACCGTCCTCACCGTCGCCCAGCCCACCCTGCGACGTGATCTGCACGCCTCCTTCGCGCAGGTCCAGTGGACCAGCACCGGGTATCTCGTCGCCGTGGCGAGCCTGTTGGTGTTCGCCGGGCGGCTCGGGGACGCCTACGGACACCGGCGCACGTACGCCGTCGGCATGCTCGGCTTCGGCGCCGCCTCGGCGGGCATCGCGCTGGCGCCCGGCGTGGGCTGGGTGATCGGACTCCGGGTCGTCCAGGGCGTGTTCGGGGCGCTGTTGCAGCCGGCGACGCTCGGGATGCTGCGGGCCGCGTACCCGCCCGAGCGGCTGCGGCGGCCGATCGCGGTGCGGACGGCCGCGATCGGGGTGGCCGCGGCGGCCGGGCCGGTGGTGGGCGGGGCGCTGGCGACAGGGTTCGGATGGCGGGCCGTGTTCCTGCTGAACATCGTGCCCGCGCTGGGGTTCGGCGTGCTCGCCCTCGCCTCCGGGAAGGAGCGGGCACGGGAGCGGCCGCGGACCGGCGTGGCGCTGGACGTGCCCGGCGCCCTGCTGCTCGCGGTGGCGCTGGGCTGCCTGGTGCACACCCTCGTCACCCCGCTCGGTGTGACCGGCGCGCCCGGCGCCGCGGTGGCCGTGGCGGCCGTCCTCGCCGGTGCCGCCTTCGTCCGGCACGAGCGCCGCACCCCCGCCCCGCTGCTGCCGCCGGACGTCATCGGCTCCCCGGCGGTGGGCGCGGCGCTCGCCCTGCTGGTCACCGCCTCGGCGGCCCTCAACGGCGCCCTCTTCGCCAGTGTGTACGTCCTTCAGGACGACCTCGGCCTGACCCCGCTGCGCACCGCCCTGCTCAGTCTGCCGCTGGCCGTGCTGCTGATCGCCGCGGCGCCCGCGTCCGCCGTCCTGCTGCGCCGCGCCGGCGCCCGCCCCACGCTCGCGGGCGCGACGGCCGTCCTCGCCACCGGCCCCCTCGTCCTCGCCCAGGCGTCCGGGCCGACGGCCTTCTGCACCGGTTTCGCCCTGCTGGGCGCCGGTTTCGGCACGGTGATGGTGGCAGCCACCCATGTGGTCGTACGGCAGGCTCCCGCGGAGTCGGCGGGGGTGGCGGGCGGGTTGCAGCAGACGGCGATGAACGTGGGGCCGGTGCTCGGCGTGGCGTCGGCGACCGTGCTCATGGGCCACGCCGGCGCCCGGTCGCCGCTCCTCGTACTGGCCGTGGCGGCCTTGGCGGCGGTGCCGGTCTGCCGGGTGTTGCCGGGCGCTTCCCGTACCGGCGCCACGGCCGCCTCAGCAGGTCTTCCGGCCGGCGGAAGCGACACAGAGCACACCCGTCACGGCGTCGAAAGGGAGCCTTTCACGCCGCCCCTACGCGACCATGAAGGCTGAGGTCGGTCCCGGCGAGGCAAGTCGGACGCACCTCGAACCAGCGCACCGGAGGAGAGCGATGGCACTGCTGCGACAAGAGGCCGACCCGAGAGAGGTCGGGCTGGACGCGAAGGCGCTGGACCGCCTCGACCAGCACATCGCCCACCACGTCGACGAGGGACGCCTGCCCGGCTTCCTCGTGGCCGTCGCCCGCGGCGGCCGCGTCGCCCACCTCACCACGCACGGCCACCGCGACCTGGCCGCGGGCCTGCCCGTCGAGCCCGACACCCTGTGGCGGATCTACTCGATGACCAAGCCGGTCACCTCGGTCGGCGCGCTGATGCTGGTGGAGGAGGGCCGGCTCTCCCTC
Organism: Streptomyces aurantiaciflavus; assembly: GCF_049808595.1. Lineage (NCBI taxonomy): Bacteria > Bacillati > Actinomycetota > Actinomycetes > Kitasatosporales > Streptomycetaceae > Streptomyces > Streptomyces aurantiaciflavus. Next base: position 159,330 of record NZ_JBNCAQ010000006.1, read on the forward strand.
GACGACCCGATCGCCGACCATCTCCCGGCCTTCGCCGACCAGCGGGTGTACGTCAGCGGTTCCGGCGCCGACATGATCACCCGTCCGGTGGAGCAGCCGATCCTGGTGCGGCATCTGATGACCCACACGGCGGGCCTGACCTTCGCCTTCTACCACTGTCACCCCGTGGACGCCCTCTACCGGGAGGCCGGCCTGGAGTCGGCGGTGCTGCCGGGCTCGAACCTGGCCGAGACCGTCGAGGCGTACGCGCGCCTGCCGTTGCAGTTCGAGCCGGGCACACAGTGGAACTACTCGGTGGCCACCAACGTCCTCGGCCGGATCATCGAGGTCGTCTCCGGTCAGGACCTCGACGAGTTCCTGGCCGAGCGGATCTTCCGCCCGCTCGGCATGCCGGACGCCGGCTTCCAGGTCGGCGACGAACAGGCCGCCCGGCTCGCCGAGCTGTACGGGGACGCCGACGACGGCCGGATCGAGCCGATCGCGGGGCTGCCGCTGTTCGGGCGCCCCCGGTTCCTGTCGGGCAGCGGCGGTATGGTGGCGACCGCATACGACATCCACCGTTTCATGGAGCTGCTGCGCCGCCGCGGCGAACTCGACGGCACCCGTCTGCTCAGGCCGGAGACGGTGGACCTGATGACCCGCAACCACCTGCCCGGCGGCGCGGACCTGCGCACGGTGGGCAGCCGCCCGGCGCACGACGAACCCGGCAACGACGGCGTCGGCTTCGGCCTCGGCGTCTCCGTGGTGATCGACCCGGAGCGCACCCAGGCCCCCTCCGGGCTCGGCACCTACGGCTGGAGCGGGGTGGCCACGACGACGTTCTGGGTCGACCCGAGCCGCGATCTCACGGTGCAGTTCCTGACGCAGCTGAGGCCGAGGAAGTCACTGAAGCTCTATCCCGACCTCAAGCGCCTGGTCCACGAGGCGGTCACGGACTGACCGGGCCCGCCACGGAACGACCGCCCGCGAGGGAACGACCCGCCCGCCACGGACAGACGAGCCCCTGCCGGGAACGACCGGCCGGCCAGGGGCCACGGCCCCTGCTCGGGACGGGCCCTGCTCGGGACCGCCGGGCCCTCCCGCCACGGGTCCTGCTCAAATCGCCGGGCCCCGCTGAGGACCGCCGGGCCCTGCTCAGGACCGACGTGCCTGCCGGGGACCGCCGGGCCCTGCCAGCAGCGCCGGGCCCTGCCGGGAGCGACCGGGCCCCCTAAGGACCGGCCGGCCCGCTGTCGACGCGCAGGGTGAACGGGACGCCGTCGTGGGCGAGTTCGCCCAGCCACTCCTCCGAGCGCTCCTCCGTCTCGGCGGCACGGTTCAGCCCGGCCGGCAGCGAGCCGTCGAGTACGTGCCGGACGCCGAGCGCGAGGGGCCGGGAGACACACCGGGCCATCGCGCTCTCCTCCTCGTCGCCCACCAGGTCCAGCAGGTAACCGCCCGACCAGGACGCGCCGCCCGGGGCGTTCACCTCCAACGACACCGCGAGGACGACCCGGTCCCGGTCGGCGTCCGTGGTGGGGTGGGCCTTGGCCAACTCCCCCGCCAGGGCGGCGATCCGATCGTCGTCGCCCGCCGTCAGCTCGTCGAACACCGCCTCCCAGGCCTGTCGCCAGCCGCCCAGCCGCAGTGTGCCGCGCACGAAGGTCTGCGCCCGCCAGGCCGCCGGCAGCCCGTACTGCTCCACGAACGGGACGCTGTCACGGTTGGGGTAGACCTCGAATCCCTCGCCGTCGAGGAGGTGCGCCCGCGTGGCCTCCCACGGCCGCTCGGCGGTGGTCTCCTGGCCGCCCTCGATGTAACGGGCGGGCGAGCGCAGGGCGTTGAGGACACCGAGGGGCGCCCAGCTGAAGCGGTAGCGGAAGTCGTTGGGGGCGGCGGGGATGCCGCCGCAGTACGAGGTGAAGCGGTACGAGGCAGGCGTGTCGCCCCCGACGGCCGCCCGGGCACGGGCCACCAGGCCGTGCGCGAAGAGGTGGTCGACGCCGGGGTCGAGGCCGGCCTCGGTCAGCACGACGAGCCCGGCGTCGAGGGCCCCGGGCACCAGCTTCAGCACCGCGTCCGAGACATAGCTGGAGCAGGCGAAGTGGGCGCGCCGGGCCACGCACGCCGCCAGCAGCGGGGCGTGCTCGGGCGCGGGCAGCATCGACACCACGACGTCCCCGGGCGCGAGTTCGGCGGTGAGCGCGTCGAGGGTGTACGTGCGCGGCTCGGCGCGTCCGGCCAGGCCCAGCCGGTCGAGGGCCTCGGCGGCGCGCTCCTCGGTGCGGTGCCACAGCCGTACCCGCCCGGCGTTCTCGCACAGGGCGGCCAGGCCGCTGCCCGTGGACAGGCCGGCGCCGATCCAGTGGACGGTGCCGCTCGCGGCGACCCGGTCAGTCACGGCCGGACTCCCCTTCCGTCACACCGAGTTCACGGCAGGCCTGATGGAAACGGTCCAGGCAGCGACCCCACGGCCCGCCGACCGCGAGGTCGAGCAGCTGGGGCAGCAGGGCCGCCGAGAAGTCGTCGCTGGACTCGCGCGGCAGCAGGGACGGCAGGTTGTCGATGGCGATCAGGTCGAGCGGGGGCTCCTTGCGCAGGCGGCGCACCGGGTCCGTCCACTCGGTCGTACGGTCGTAGACCGGCAGCACGTTGAGGGGCGAGCCGACGTCGCAGGTGACGTCGGAGAGGGTCCGCAGACGGCGGGCGGGGTCGTCGAGGTCCTCCTCCCGGACGAAGGGCGGGACGGGAGTCGTGGCGAGGACGCAGTTGACCATCACCTCGTGGTCCAGGAGGGCGCGGCGGTCCAGGTCGCGGGTCTCCGCCAGGTCCCAGCAGGTCGGGTCGGCGCCGGCCGTGGCGAACGCGACCCGGGCGCCCCGGCCGCCGCGGCCCAGGGCGCCGACGACGAGGGCGGTGAAGTCCTCGTCGCCGGGGAGCGGGCGCAGCGTCGCGTCCAGTGCGTCCTTGTCGGTGGGTCGCAGGGGCGCGGTCAGCCGGCCCCGGTGCTGGAGCACGGCCAGGGCCGCGCCCAGGTAGCCCGCCCAGAAACCGAACGCGGCGAGCCGGCGCCCCTGGTCGTCCACCAGGTACTCCAGGTCGAGGAGCGCCCCTCCCCCGGCGGCGAAGCGGCGCAGCAGTTCGGCCGCGCCCGGCTGCCTCTTGTAGGCGTGGCCGAAGAAGATGTGACGGTGGATCAGTTCTGCGGGTTCGTCGGGGAGTTCCTTCAGACCGAGGACGACGGCGTCGCGCGGCGCCGACATCCAGGAGCCCGCGGGCACGATCCGCGCCCCGGCCGCCTCGTACTCCTCCGCCGGGAAGATCCGCTGCGGGGACTCCTCGACGGTCAGCTCCACTCCGCTCTCCACGAGCCGCCGGGCGTCATGGGGCACGATCGGGGTGCGGCGCTCGGTGGAGCGGACCTCGTGGCGCAGCCACAGCTGGAGTTCGGTCATACGCGGTTGACCTCCGGACGCGGGGCGTCGGCGGCGAACCGGCCGGCGCCGAGGGGGTGACGTCCACGAAGGGTACGCGGCCGAGGTACAGGTCGCGGACGACCTCGCCGACCGCCGGTCCCTGCAGGAAGCCGTGCCCCGAGAAGCCGGTTGCATACAGAAAACGGGATACCGAAGTCGCTTCGCCGATCAGGGCGTTGTGGTCCGGGGTGACCTCGTACAGGCCCGCCCAGCCGCCCGTGCGGCGCAGGTCGAGGAGGGCGGGGGCGCGGCGCTCCATGGCCGCGGCGAGTCGGGGGATCCACCGGTCGTGGGTGTCGGTGGCGAAGCCGGGTCTCTCGTCCGGGTCGGACATGCCGACGAGGAGGCCGGGGCCCTCGGCGTGGAAGTAGAGGCTGCTGGTGAAGTCGATCGTCATCGGCAGCGCGGGCGGCAGTCCGCCGGGGAACGGTTCGGTGACCGCGATCTGGCGGCGCAGCGGCCGTACCGGCAGGTCCACGCCGGCCATGGCGCCGACGGCCCGGGACCAGGCGCCGGCCGCGCAGACCACCGTGTCGGTGGTGATGCGGCCGAGGGGGGTCGTCACGGCGGTGACGGTGGTGCCGCGGGTCTCGATGCCGGTGACCGCGGTGTGCCGCAGGACGCGCGCGCCCAGCCGGCGGGCGGCGGCCGCGTAGCCGTGGACGACGGCTTCGGGGGTGCAGTGGCCGTCGTCGGGCGAGAACGCGGCCGCCAGCAGCCCGTCGGTGCTGATCAGCGGGGAGAGGCGGCGGGCCTCGGCCGGGTCGATCATCCGGCTGGGCACGCCCAGGGCGTTCTGCAGCCGCACGCTCGCCTCGAAGGAGGCGACGTCCTGCGGTGTCGACAGCAGGAAGAGGTAGCCGACGCGGTGCAGTCCGATGTCGGCGCCGATCTCCTGCCCGAACCGTGCGAACGCCTCCAGGCTGCGCGCCCCGAGCTGGATGTTCACCTCGTCGGAGAACTGGGCCCGCACTCCCCCGGCGGCCTTGGAGGTCGACCCGGCGCCGAGCTCGTCCCGCTCGACCAGGACGACGTCGGGGACGCCGGCGGCGGCCAGGTGGTAGGCGATGCTGGTGCCCATCACCCCACCGCCGATGACGACGACCGAGGCATGCGTGTTCACGCGGGCGGCTCCTTTCGGCGGGCGGCCCCGGCCCGATGCCGGGGGCCGGGGCGGCGATGCGCCGTGGCCGTCGTGATCCCTACCCGTCCGGACGGCCCGTGGTGCGTGCTCAGGACCAGTGCGCCACCGCGTCGAGGTGGGGCAGGTGGTGGTCCAGCCGCTCGCGCTTGGTGCGCAGATACGTGATGTTGTTCTCGCACGGCGGGATCAGCAGCGGCACCTCCTCGGCGACCTGGATGCCGTTGTCCACCAGCGCCTCGCGCTTGCGCGGGTTGTTGGACATCAGGCGGACCGAGCGCACGCCCAGGTCCTTGAGGATCTCGGCGGCCACCGTGTAGTCGCGGGCGTCCACCGGCAGGCCGAGCGCGAGGTTCGCCTCGACGGTGTCCAGGCCCTCCGCCTGCAGGGCCATCGCCCGCAGCTTGGCGAGCAGACCGATGCCGCGGCCCTCGTGCCCGCGCAGGTAGACGACGATGCCGCGGCCCTCGGCGACGACGGCCCGCAGCGCGGCGTCCAGCTGGTCACCGCACTCGCAGTGCTGGGAGCCGAACGCGTCGCCGGTCAGGCACTCCGAGTGCAGCCGGATCAGCACGTCCTCGGTGCCTATCTCACCGTAGACCAGGGCGACTTGCTCGTCGCCGCGGTCGTGGTCGAGATAGCCGACCGCCTGGAATTTCCCGTACACGGTGGGCAGCGGCGCATTCACCACGCGTTCCACGCCGGTGCGCTGCGGGGACTTCTTGCCGAGCACGCCAATTTTTTCTGTCATGATCTGGTTCCTAAGCAGAGACGAAGGGCCGGGAAAAGATGAGTGGTTCGGAGATACGGTCGGCGGCGTACGGACTGTTGCCGAAGGACACCACGGAGGACGTACGGACGCGCGGTGCGGGCGTCCCGGTACAGGTGGCGGTCCTTCCCGTCGGGAGCTTCGAACAGCACGGTCCGTACCTGCCGTTGGCCACCGACACGCTCGTCGCGTGCGCCATAGCCCGGGAGATCGCCGACGCGTATCCGGTGCACCTCCTCCCTCCGGTGACCATCGCCTGCTCGCACGAGCACGCGGCCTGGCCGGGAACCGTCAGCATCTCCTCCGTGACCCTTCACGCGGTGGTACGGGACATCGCGGCGTCGTTGCGCCGCTCGGGCGTCGAGGCCCTGGTACTGGTCAACGGGCACGGCGGGAACTACGTCCTGGGCAACGCGGTCCAGGAGTCGTCCGCCCGCGGCGAGCGGATGGCGCTCTTCCCGGCCCCGGAGGACTGGGAGGCGGCGCGGGAGCGGTCCGGGGTGGTGACCTCGCTGCTCACCGACATGCACGCCGGGGAGATCGAGACCTCGATCCTGCTGCACGCCCATCCCGAACTCGTCCGGCCCGGTTATGAGTCCGCCGATTTCACTGCGGACGACCGTCGCCATCTGCTCACCCTGGGAATGTCCGCCTATACCGATTCAGGCGTCATCGGCCGTCCTTCCCTGGGGTCCGCGGAAAAGGGGAAGGAACTCCTGGCGAGCCTGGCGGATTCCTTCGGTGCGTATTTCTCGATACTGACGGCGGACACCGCGGCAGCGGATTCCGCCGAGGCCGGGGCCGACGTCGAAGCGGTGGCCGAGGACAGGGCCGGAGCCTGATCCTCGGGGGCCGACCGCGGGTAGTGCCCGTCGTGCGCGTGGCCGGATTCGGCGTCGGACACGACGTCCCCGGCCCCGCCCGCTCCCGCGCCGGCCGCCGCCTTCGCCCGCAGCCCCGTGTACCAGCGCACGACGAGGACGACGGCGCCCGGCAGCGCGGCGGCGAAGCTGAGCGCCCCGTACACGACCGCGACCGACAGCCCGGTGCTCGCGCCGAGCCCGGCCGCGCCGAACGCCCAGGCGGTGACGCCCTCCCGGGGGCCCCAGCCGCCGACGTTCAGCGGGAGGCTCATCGCGAGCAGGGCGAGGACCGCGAGGGGCAGCAGGACCAGGACGGAGGCGGTGGAGCCGCCGACCCGGGCCGCGACGACGAACGTCGCGAGGTGCCCGGTCAGCACCACCGCGGACGACAGGGCGACGCCGGGTCCGTTACGCCGGGACAGCAGTCCCTCGCGCGCCTCGGACAGCGTCGTCCGCAGCCGGCCGCCCCGGCGCCTCGCCGGGGAGTTCATCCGGACGGCGAGGACGACGGCGAGCGCGCCCACGGCGCCCAGGGCGGCCGGCGGCGCGACGTGCCGTACGTCCGCCATGACCGGGGACGGAAGGATCAGCAGGACCGTCACTCCCGCGACGGCCAGCACCAGTTGGCCCGCGGTGCGCTCCAGGACGACGGCCCGCACACCGCGCCCGACGTCGCCTTCGCTCTGCCCGTGCCGCACCGCGCGGTGCACGTCACCGAGGATGCCGCCGGGCAGGGCCGCGTTGAGGAACAGCGAGCGGTAGTAGTCGGCGACGGCCTGGCCGAGCGGCAGCCGGATCCGCAGTCCGCGCGCCACCAGCGCCCACCGCCACGCGCTGAACACGGTGGTGACGGCGCCGATCCCGAGCGCCGCCAGCAGCGCGGGGGCGTCGATCCGGCGCAGCCCGTCCAGGAAGACACCGGTGCCCATCCGCCACAACAGCACGGCGAGAATGACGACTCCGGCGAACGTGCCGAAGTGCTTGCGCAGGGCACGGCTCCAGCCGGACCTCCGGGGCGCCTGAACGGCCCGGGGTTCGGTGACGATCACCCCGATCCGGTCCGGCGACACGGCAGCACCGGCACGACGGGCCCCCGGCACGGAAGCGCCGGCAGACCCCGCACCCGAGCCTGCACCCGCGTCCGCCCGCCCTGAGCCCGAGTCGGCCCCACCGTCCGCCGGCACCGAGCCCGCGTCGGCAGCGGCACCGGCACCGGGCGCCACCGACGTCAAGCCCACTTCGCCGGGCGCCACACCGGCACGGCCCAGGCCCGCACCGACCCCGGCACCCGCCGCGACCACGGCCGAGTCCACGTCAGCACCCGCCGGAACGACACCCGAGTCCACCCGGGCTCCCGCCGGCACCGCGCCCTCGACCGACTTGTCCAGAACCACCCCGGCACCCGCCGCGACCACGCCCGAGTGAGCCCCGGCGCCCGCGGACACCGCAGCCCCGACCGACCCGCCCAGGGCCACGCCAGAGCTCACCGCGCCACCCACGTGGGCCGCACCCTCGGCCGAGCCGCCGTGCGGCATTGCGGAGCGGCCCGGGCGGGCGTCGGCCGTGACGCCCGCTCCGGTCGCGCCGGCGCATCGCACGGCCCTTCCGGCGCGTCGGCGGCGTACGGCCGGCGTCGAGCCCTCGGCGCGGGGCGCCGCCGGTGTCGGCCGGATGCGCGCGCTCGCCGTGTCCGCGCTCATCAGGCGCCGCCCGTCGGCCGGGCCAGGGCGAGCAGGTCGCTGTGGTGGACGGTGACGCGCAGTTCGCCGGCCGAGCACGCGGCGAGGCGGGCCTCGAGGTACTTCTCGGCGCGGGGGGCGAGCTCGGGGCGCTCTTCGACGGCCGCGCCGACCCAGCCGCGCAGCCACTGGGCCGTGAGGGCGGCCTCGTCGGGGCCGAGCCGCCAGGGGCTGGGGTGCACCTTGACGGTGGCGCCGTGGTCGGCGAACGCCTCGCAGGCGACGGTCACCGCGTCGGGGCCGAGGAGGCCGTCGCGCCGCTGGTGGTCGTTGAAGGCGGCGGCGATCTCCTCGTCCAGCGGGTCCGGGTCGCCGAGTTCGACGCGCCCGGCGACCGAGAGGGTCAGCAGCGCCGGGCAGCCGGCGCCGGCGCAGGCCGCGGCGAGGGTCTGGATCTCCTCGCGGGTGAGGACGTCGAGCAGCGCCGAGGCGGTGACCAGCGAGGCGCCGACCAGGGCGTCCGGGGTCAGCCGGGCGACGTCGCCGCGCCGTGTCTCGACGGTGACCCGGCTGCCGTCGGCGGCGGCACGCGGGGAGGCGACGGCCGCGAAGTGCAGCAGGTAGGGGTCACGGTCGTGCAGGATCCAGTGCTGCGCGCCGTCGAGGCGGGGCGCGAGCCAGCGCCCCATCGAGCCGGTGCCGCAGCCCAGGTCGTGCACGACCACCCCGCCGCTGCGGCCGGGCAGGTTGGCGAGCCGGATCCGCAGCGGGTCCAGCAGGTCCATCGCCCGGGCGGCGGCGTCGGCGGGCTCGCGCAGCTGGAGCCACTCGGGGGCGTAGCGGGGCGGCTCCTGCGCCTCGGCGTCGTCCCGCAGTCGTACGGTGGGCCGCTCGCCGGGGCGGGCCACCGGGCCCGCACCCGCGATGACGGCCGATGCGTCCACGTCCATGGAGACCTCCCGGGGCCCGGGTTGAGCCGGTATGCGCCCCACGTGTGCCACGTCCTCCGGGGTCACCGTCGTCTTCCTCATGCCGCCCTCCGGGGTTCGCTGGGGAGCCGGCCCAGGACGCCGGCCAGGCTCTGGGCGGTCGACGCCCAGCCGTTCAGGGCCGCCCGGCGGCCGCGTGCGGCGGCCTTCAGCCGGCGGCGTACGTCGGCCTCGCCGAACCAGCCGCGCAGTTCGGCCGCGAGGGCGGCCGGGTCCTCCGGCGGGACGAGGATGCCGGGGACACCGCCGTCGGGCGCGCGGCCGACCGCCTCGGGCAGTCCGCCGACGTCCGTCGCGAGGACGGGGATACCGCGGGCGAGGGCCTCGGTGACCGCCATGCCGTAGGTCTCGGCGTAGGAGGTGAGGACCATCAGGTCGGCGGCGGCGTAGGCGGCGTCGAGTTCGGCGCCGGCCTTGGGGCCCGCCAGTTCCAGCCGGTCCTGCAGGCCGTACTTCTTGATGAGGCCGCGCAGGTGGTCGACGTACTCGGGGTCCTGGCCGAGGCCGCCCACGCACACGCAGCTCCACGGCAGTTCGGTCACCGCGGCCAGCGCCTCCACCAGCCGGTGCTGGCCCTTGCGGGGGGTCACGGCGGCCACGCACAGCAGGCGGGAGACGCCGTCGGTGCCGGAGGCGAGGGGGGCGATGTCGGCGCCGGGAGCGGCGACGTGCACCTTCTCCGGCGCGAGACCGTGGTGGGAGACGAGGCGGCGGACCGCCCAGTCGCTGGTGGCGACGACCGCGGGGACGGCGCGGAGCACCTCGCGCTCCTTGGCGTCCAGCTGGGCCGCCACCTCGGGGGCGAGGCCCGTCTCGTCGCCGAGCGGCAGGTGCACGAGGACGGCGAGCCGCAGGCGTTCCGCCTCCGGGACGATGATCTCGGGGACTCCGCAGGCCACGAGGCCGTCCATGAGGACGACCGTGCCGTCGGGCAACTCGCTCAGCGTGCGGGCGAGTTCCGTGCGGGCGGCCGCCTCCGGGCGGGGCCACTCGCCGGCCACGGGGTGCTTGTGGACCTGCCAGCCGAAGCCGGCCAGGTCCAGGCAGACGCGCCGGTCGTAGGCGTTGCCGCCGCTGGGGTTCGCCGGGTCGTCGACACCGCCCGGCATGACGAAGTGCACGGAGCGCAGGGACATGGGGATGATCCCGCCGATCTTCGGAAGCGCCGCCTGAGCGGGCACGTACGCGAGCGAGGCCTTGTCCACGAGGGGAGCCTTCGGCACGACCGGGGTCTTCTCGAGGGTCACGTCGGTCACAGGGCACGCTCGTAACTCGCCCAGGCGATGTGCGACTCGTGGAGGGTGACGGAGATGCCGGCGATTCCCTTGGCCCCTTCGCCCAGGGCGCCCTTGTGGATCCGCTCGGCGAGCCGGTCGGCGATCACCTTCGCGAGGAACTCGGTGGAGGTGTTGACGCCGGCGAACGCGGGCTCGTTGTCCAGGTTCCGGTAGTTCAGCTCGCTCACGACGGCGCCGAGTTCCTGGGTGGCCAGTCCGATGTCGACGACGATGTTGTCGTCGTCCAGCTGCTCGCGGCGGAACGTGGCGTCCACCAGGAACGTCGCTCCGTGCAGGCGCTGCGCGGGTCCGAAGACCTCGCCGCGGAAGCTGTGGGCGATCATGATGTGATCGCGGACGGTGACACTGAACAACGGACGACCCTCCAGGTGCGGCGCGTCTGGTCCCCCGGCCATCGGCCGCCGGGGGATGCCGTGTAGTACGGCTCTTCGCTTCCCCCCGTTCAGCCGACTCTCACTCTTTTCTCAGGTCAGGCGCTCTTGTCGTACCTGACACGGTGACACAGGGCCGGAATCCGGCCGTCGGCGAGCTGCGGCATCACCTCCGGCAGCTCCTCGAACGCGCTTTCCCCGGTGACGAGTGCGTCGAGCGCCTGATCGGCGAGCAGTTCGAGGGCGAGGGCCAGCCGGTCGGCGTACGTCCGGTTCGCGCGGGCCGGGGAGACGGTGCCGACCTGGCTGCTGCGGATGACGAGGCGCCGGGAGTGGAAGGCCTCGCCGAGCGGGAGGGAGACCCGCCGGTCGCCGTACCAGCTCAGTTCGAGGACCGTGCCCTCGGCGGAGAGCAGTTCCAGGGAGCGGGCGAGGCCCTGTTCGGTGGCGCTGGCGTGTACGACGAGGTCGCAGCCGCCCAGGGCCTCCTCGGGGGCGGCGAAGCCGACGCCGAGCGCCTCGGCGACCTCGGCCCGTGCCGGGTCGGCGTCGACCAACTGCACGCGCACCCCCGGGAACCGGGCCAGCAGCGCGGCCACCGAGCAGCCGACCATGCCGCCGCCGACGACCGCGATCCGGTCGCCGACCAGCGGCGCCGCGTCCCACAGCGCGTTGACGGCGGTCTCCACCGTGCCCGCGAGCACGGCGCGTTCGGCGGGCACGGTGTCCGGGACGACGGTCACGGCGCTCTCCGGGACGACGAACCGGGTCTGGTGCGGGTGGAGCGAGAAGACGGTACGGCCGGCCAGCGCGTCCGGTCCCTCCTCCACGACCCCGACGTTGAGGTAGCCGTACTTCACGGGCGCCGGGAAGTCGCCCTCCTGGAACGGCGCCCGCATCGCGGTGTGCTGGCTCTCGGGCACCCCGCCGCGGAAGACGAGGGTCTCCGTGCCGCGGCTGACGCCGGAGTACAGCGAGCGGACGACGACCTCACCCTGAGCCGGGTCCGGCAGGGCGACGTCGCGTATCTCGCCGTGACCGGGCGAACCGATCCAGAACGCACGTGCGGTGCGGTTCATCGGCCTCCTCCTGAACGATCGGGAACTTGTTCACGTACCGAGGTGTGCACAGGCCGCGCACAGTACGCGGCGTTGATCGACTCTGTCATCTGGCCGGAGGATGTGCGGTGGCCCTGAACAACACTTACGAGGCGAGGCTGGTCCAGCAGGAGACCGCTGTGGGAGCGGGAGTGCAGATCCTGGTGCTGGCCCTGCTCGGTACGGCGATCGGCATGGGGCCGGCGGGCTGGGTGACCGGGCTCGTCTTCGCCGTCGCCCTGTGGGCGGTGCTCTCCCGGGCGCTGCACCGCTCCCGGCTGCGCTCCTTCGGCCCGGCCAACCGGGTCACCCTCGGCCGCGCCACCCTGGTCGGCGGGGTGACCGCGCTGGTCGCGGACTCCTTCGTCAGCGCGCCGCCGGTCTCCCTGCTGGTCGGCCTGACGGCCGTGGCCCTGCTGCTCGACGGCGTCGACGGCAAGGTCGCCCGCCGCACGGGCACCTCGACCGCGCTGGGCGCGCGCTTCGACATGGAGGTCGACGCCTTCCTGATCCTGGTGCTGAGCGTGTACGTGTCGATGGCGCTGGGCCCGTGGGTCCTGCTGATCGGCCTGATGCGCTACGCCTTCGTCGCCGCGGCCCGCGTCGCCCCGTGGCTGAACGCCCCGCTGCCGCCGAGCATGGCGCGCAAGACGGTCGCCGCGATGCAGGGCGTCTGCCTGCTCGTCGCGGGCGCGGACCTGCTGCCGTACGTCGCGAACTTCGGCGTGGCGCTGCTGGCGCTGGGTCTGCTGGTGTGGTCCTTCGGCCGGGACGTCCTGTGGCTGTGGCGCACCTCGCAGGTCCCGGCGGAGGCGGCGCCGGTGACGCAGGTGCTGGAGCTGGCGGGGCGCTGACCCGACGGCGAAGGGCCCGGACCGTACGGACGGTCCGGGCCCTTCGCCGTGTTCCGCCATCGACAGCGCCCGGGGATTTGACAGGGATCACCGCACACCCCTAAAACCTAGCCACATGACATTCATTTTCATAAAGGCGGGGTGCTGATGCGCGTCGCCTTCGTCGGGAAGGGCGGCAGCGGCAAGACGACCCTGTCGGCCCTGTTCGCCCGCGCCCTGGCGCGGTCCGGCGCCCCGGTGCTCGCCATCGACGGCGACATCAACCAGCACCTCGCCGAGGCCCTGGACCCCACGGGCACACCGGAGTTCACGGCACCGCCCCTGGCCGAACACCTGGACGAGATCAAGGACTTCCTGCGCGGCGACAACCCCCGGATCACCTCCCGGGAGGCGATGATCAAGACCACCCCGCCCGGCCGCGGCTCACGACTGCTGCGCCCGCTCGGCGACGACGAACTGCACACCCGCCACGTCCAGCACGTGGGCGGCGTACCTCTGATGGTGACGGGCGAGTTCGACGAGAGCGACCTGGGCGTGGCCTGCTACCACTCCAAACTCGGCGCGGTGGAGCTCTACCTGAGCCATCTCGTCGACGGCCCCGGCGAGTACGTGGTCGTCGACATGACGGCCGGCGCCGACGCCTTCGCCTCGGGCCTGTTCACCCGCTTCGACATGACGTTCCTGGTGGCCGAACCCACCCGCAAGGGCGTCTCCGTGTACCGCCAGTATCGCGACCACGCCCGCGAGTTCGGCATCCCGCTGGCCGTGGTCGGCAACAAGGTGACCGGCGAGGAGGACCTCCTCTTCCTCAAGGAGGAGGTGGGCGACGACCTCCTCACGCACCTGGTCCACTCCCCCTGGGTCCGCTCGGCCGAACGCGGCCGCCCCCAGGGCGACTTGGAGGACACCAACCGCCACGCCCTGAACGTCCTGCGCGAGGCCGTCGACGCCCGCGTCCAGGACTGGACGACGATGCACCGCCACGCCGTCGAGTTCCACCTGCGCAACGCCCGCGCCTGGGCGGACCGGGCGACGGGGCAGGACCTGGCGGCCCAGGTGGACCCGGATTTCGTACCGGGCCCGACGTCACCGGCCTGAACCTGCGGCCACTTCCTTCCGAGGCTCGCACTCCTGGCAGGGCGAGCAGCCCTTCCAAGGCGAGCACTCCTTCCAGGGCGAGCACCCCCTCCAGAGCACGCGACCCCTCCGGCGAGCACCCCCTCCAGAGCACGCGACCCCTCCGGCGAGCACCCCCTCCAGAGCACGCGACCCCTTCAGGGCACGCACCTTCTCCGAGGCGACGCACGTTCTCCAGAGCGCGCACCCCCTGACACGCGCTCTTCCGGGACTCGCACTCCCTCTGAAGCACGCACCGCCAACCCACGCTCACCGCACAGACAGGACAAGCACTCTCATGTCTCTCGACGTCTCCCCGGAACTCCTCGCCCAGGCCGAGGCCGGCGACATGCGCGAGGAGGACTTCGTGGACACGGTCCGCACCTCCCTCCCCTACGCCTACGACCTGATCGCCACCCTCGCCTCCGGCCTCCACGCCGGCATCGGCGAGTTCACCGACAACCAGACCCCGCCCCCCTCCGAGCAGGAACGCGGCCAACTCCTGCGCGCCCTCGCCAGCGACGCCATCCGCGGCGCCCTCGAACGCCACTTCGACGTGACCCTCGCCTTCCAGAACTGCCACCGGGTGGCGGCGTTCCGGCCCGGGGCCCGCGGTGGGGAGACGTACGCGCGGTTCACGTCGACGCGGGCGCAGGTGCTGAACCAGTCGGCGGAGTTGCGGGACTGCTGACGCACGGGCGAGGCGAGGGAGGCGGGTCGCTCGCACGGGGTGACGCGAGGCGCCACTCCCCTCGCCGTCGAGGCGGCCCGCCCTACTCCGGAGGCCGCCCGCCCTTCCCCGGTCAAGGCCGCCCGCCCTGCCCGGTCAAGGCCGCCTGGCCTACCCCAGGAACCTCGTCACCACCCCCACGAAATGCCCGGCGTCATCAACCCAAGGATGGTGAGAGCCACCCGCCTGCACGACCAACTCGGCCTTGGGAAACAGCCCGGCGAATTCCGCCATGGCCGGTGGCGGCCCGGCCACGTCCACCTCTCCGGCGACCAGCAGCACAGGAGCGGACAACTCGGCGAGCGCGGTCCGGGTCTCCTCGGGCGCGAAGGCTCCGTCTCCGGCGAAGACGGGAACCGCCTGGTGGTTCTTCTCCTTCGCGTCCGCCGCCTGCAACGCCTGAGCGATCTCGTCCCAGCGCCGATACCAGAAGGGGGCGATGGCCTCCCACGCCTCGGGAGTCGCCCGGCCCTCGGTGATCTGCTCCAAGGCGGCGTAGGCGACCGCGAACCAGGGCTCGCCACTGCGCTCCCGGGCTGCGGCGAGCCGGTCCTCCGGCGCGATGTCGATGCCGACGGCCATGACACTCGGGGTGATCAGCAGCAGCCGCGCCACCCGATCCGGATGACGGGCCGCGTACCGCACCGCGACGTTCGCCCCGGCGGAGTGCCCCAGCAGATCCAGCCGCTCCAGCCCGAGATGCACCCGCAGGGCCTCCACGTCACCGACGAGCCGATCACACCGGTACGACGTCGTGTCCCGCGGAATCGCGGAGTCCCCCGTACCCCTGAGATCGAGCCTGATCAGCTTCCGGTGGGCGCTCAATCCCCCGAGGTCCCCCAGATAGGACGAGGCCCGCATGGGCCCGCCCGGCAGACAGACCAGCGGTGGCCCGTCTCCGTCGACGTGGTAGGCGAGGCGGGTTCCGTCGGGTGCGGTGAAGGTGGGCATGGCCGCGAGGCTGTCAGCGGGAGCGGGGCACGGCAACCGGATTACGGGGACCGTACCGACGACGGGAAGGCCGAGAGGCGGCGGACACCCGCACTCGATCGCGCGGACACATTTCCTTCACGCGGGTGTGCAACCTTTTCCGCATCCGGAGAGTCCAGGCCCACGCAGAACAGACACCACTCACCCCCAGCTGACCTGGACAAACCCCGCGCCCCCCGAGCGAGCCCTTGTTGATCGACAGCACCGCCTCCCGGCGGGACGGCCACACCGCCGTCCCGTCCAGCACCGCCGCCCCCTCCCCCGCGGAGGTACGCGCCGAACGCCGCCGCCTCATCGAGTCCATCCGCGCCCTCCGACGCCTCCTCGACAAGCGCCGCGCCTTCGAAGTCGCCGACCGCCGCCGTCTGAACCGCGAGGCCAGGGACCGCCTCCGCGCGGAAGCCGCCCACGGCAGGACCCTGCGACGCGTCCACGAGAAACAGACCCGCAAGGAGCGTTCCCTCACGCGCCGGCTGAACGGCCTCGACGGCAAACGCGAGAGCCAGGAGCGCCAGGCCCTCGCCGTCCTGCGCCGTGAGTCCATCGAGCGCAGCCTCAACAGCACGCGCCTCACCGCGAGCGAGGTGAACGGCATCGGCAGCGGCCTGGTCCGCGCACTCGCGGCGCAAGGCATCGGCACGGCCGCCGACTTCAAACGGGTCAGTTGGGGCAAGGCGCCCAACGGCAGGGGCGGCGAGGTCCTCTACATCCACCGCACGCACGGCGGGAAGGTCCACATCAACGGCATCGGCGAGCACCGGGGCCGACCGCTCATGGAGTGGCGTCGGGCGGCGGTCGCCCGCGCCGAAGCCCGCGCCCCGCGCGAACTCCCCTCGGACGAACGGCACCGCATCGCCGAGATCATCGAGGCCGAGCGCACCCGCCTCCGCGAGGAGTTGGCCCAGGCGCCGCGCACGGCGGAAGCCGCCCGCACCGAAGCCGTACGCCTCCACACCGAGGCCCTCGCCCACCTCACCGCCACCGAACGCGAAGCCGCCCGCCTCGCCGCCGAACGCCGGGCCGAGTTCGACACGATGGCGGAACAACTCCTCGCCCTTCAGGCGGAACTGTCCGCCCACATGGACCAGTATGGCGACGCGGGCCGCCGCATCCGCCGCGCCCAGTCCCGCGCACTGCGCCCGGTCCCCGCCCTGCCCGCCATCCCCGCTCCCCGCACACCGGACGCACCCCAGGGGTCACCGCACACACCGGACGCAGCACACAAACCGACGCGTCGGCCCGTCGACCTCACCAAGACCGCCTCGACCCCCGCCACCCGCACCCCCGCCCCGGCCACGACTTCGGCCCCCGCCTTCGCTGTCCGCGCGAGCCTCGGCTGGCTGCTGCCGATCCTCTACTTCGGCCTGACGACGGTCGTCGGCGTGGGCGAACTGGGAGAGAACACAGCCCCCCTGTGGCTCATGATCACCTCACGGCTCCTGGCCTTGGCGGCCACCGCGGAACTCCTGCGCCTGTGGATCCCCCGCAGGAGCTGGCGCACCCCGAGCCCGATGCCCTCCGGCACCGGCCCGCAGGCCTTCGGGGTGTTCCTCTCCCTGACCGCCGCCGGCATGTTCGCCGACGAGAAGTCCGACATCTTCGTGATCGCCTGCGTCACGTCCGTCCTCGCCGCGTTCCTGCTGGTGAGCGGGACGGGCCTCCGCATGAACGGGCCGCAGGCCGGAAAGGGCGGGAACGACGCAACGTCCTCCAGCTGATCCGCACGGCCCGGGTCAACTGACAGACCCCTGGCCGATGTGTCCCGGCGGTGCACGTCACAGTGCCGCCGCCGGGACACACGGATTCCGCCTCAGGCCTGCGACTCGGCGCCCACGAACCCCACGAACCGCGACCATCCCTCATGCCCGACGGCGAAGTGAGGCAGCGTCACATCCTTGGAGTCCCGTACGCAGACGGCCTGCTCGGTGAGGGCGACCTCGACACAGCTGTCGCCCTGGCTACCGCTGTAGCTGGACTTGAACCAGGCCAGTTCCGTCGTGCTCATAGCTCTCCTCGGAGTCGCTCCAGCAGGCACCGCGATTCCTTGGCGTTCAGGGCCTGCGAGCGCAGTGTGTCATAGCGCTGGTGGAGGAGCCTCACCTCTTTCGCGTCGGAGATCAGACGGCCGTTCTGCTGCCCTTCGGAGTACGCGAGCCGCCGCCCCTTCGGGGTCTCCAGAAGCTGAAGAGGACCATCGAGGCACGCGTGCAACCCGGCCCCCAACGGCACGATCTGCAGCGTCACGTTGCGCGGCGCGCTGAGCTCCAGCACGTGATCGAACAACTCCCGCATCTGTTCCGAGCCGCCGAACCGGCGCCGGAACACGTGCTCCTCGACGATGAAGCTGAACGGCGTCGTCGGCCGCTCCCACAGCATCCGCTGCCACTCCATCCGCTTGGCCATGAAGCTTTCGAGCTGCTCGTCCGGCGCCACCGGCACGGTCCCCTCGAACACCGCCCGCGCGTAGTCCTCCGACTGCAACAACCCCGGCACCAGCCTGCACTCGTACGTACACAGGCTCACCGCCACCTTCTCCAGCCGGGCCCACTGCCGGAACCACGCCGCCAGCCCGACGTCCCCCCGCGTCACGTACTTCGACGACCTCCGCAACGCCCCCGTGTTACCCAGCAACTCGTCCGCCCGCTCCACGAACGTCACGTCCGGCATCCGCCGCCCCAACTCCACCGACTCCACGGTGTGTTTGGAGAACCGGACCAGATCCGCGAACTCAGCCCTGCTGTACCCCGCGTGTTCACGCAACGCCTGCGAGACGGCACCCCACGTCCGCAGACTGTCCGAGGGATCCGGCTCGCGGTCGATCCCGCAGCCCGCCGACTCCTCGTCGTCGCCGTTGTCGTTGCCCATGCCCATGCCGCCGTGCGTCATCCGCGGCCACCTCCGTCTTCGTGCACTGTCCGTGGCCCCCACGCCCCGACAGCACCCAGCGTGACGTCAAGATCCGCGTACTGTCCACAGAAAGTGCCCGTACGCTGACGCAGCGTACGGGGCGCGCTCCTTACTTCGTCGGTGATCCGGGCCGGCCTCGCACAGCCCGCCGGGCTTCAGCTCACCCTCTTCCAGTCCTGACACCGATTGGTCTTGAAGTACTCGCCCTTGTTGAGCGTCACCCGTCCCGGCCCCTCCAGATTGTTGTTGGCGATGATCGAGTCGAACTCGCCGCTGGCGTCCTTGGCACGCTCCCAGTAGCAGCCGAACTCGTTCTCCGGTCCGGCCGTCTTGTAGGTGCCGGCCTTGATGTCCTCGCCGACGAGGTACTCGCCCTCGCCCGAGAAGCTGGTCGCCGGCCCGGAGTCCTGGGTCTGTCTGGGCTTGGCGGTCACCGTCTTGGTGACCGTGGGCGCGGGCGCGGGGTCGTCGGCCTCGGCAGCCCGCGCGGTCTTGGTGACAGTGACCGTCGGGCGGGGCGCGGACTTCGTGTCGGGAGTTTCCTTGGCCGTCTCCGCCGAGCCGCCGCTGTTGCCGATGCCCACTCCGATGAGCAGGGAGACCAGGGCGACCGCTCCGTACTTCAGCCACCGCCTGCGGCGGCGAACGGGCTGCCCGGGACCAGTGGGGGCGCCAAGACCGAAGGGCCCCTGTGCGCCGTGGCCGGGGTGCGAGGAAGGCTGCTGGAAGGACATGTGTGTACTCCGTTTCCGTGAATGCGTGATGTGGTGGTCCGGCCGCCGCCGCGTCGCGGACGGCCCGTCGATGTCGGTGGTGCGGCGCTCCTCAGAGCCCGCGAATCCTCCGCCCGGTCTCGGTGGCCGGGTAGAGGATCGCGTCGGCCACGCGCCCGCCGGAGTCCTTGACGCCGCCGCTGAAGTTGAGCCGACCGGAGCTGCCGGTCTTGGCGGCGACGCCGTCCCAGTACGCCGCCTCGCGCTGCCAACGGATGCCGTTGAGCAGCCGGTCGAGTTCCTCGACGCCGATGCGGGAGGCCGCCTCGCCCCACGGCATGGCATGGTGGGCGGCGATGCCCACTCCCGCGAGCACGGCGGGCGCGGTGAGAGCACTGCGGTCGGCGAACTCGGGGAACCTCTCGGAGATCAGCCGCGCCAGCAGCGGCACGACGACGGCCTCGACCTCCTCGGCCCGGGTGCCGGCGGGCAGTTCGTCCTCGTGCACCGACTCGGCGGAGCGGGCGAGGCCACCCCGGCCGTAGATGGTGGTGATGACGAGGGCCCGCAGAGCGGAGAGCGTGACGACTTCGCGGTCCCCGGCCGAGACCTGGCGCTTGCTGGAGTTGACCCGCTGCCCGAACGGCACCCGCTGCCCGTCGACGTCGACCTTCACGGAGTCGGCGACCACGTGCGCGAGCCGGGTGCCGAAGTCCCGCTGATCCGTGGACATGGCCAGGTTCTTGGCAACGGCCACGCCCTGGACGTTGCGGTCGTAGAAGATCTGCCGCGCGTCCGCCGGGGCGAGGTCGACGTACAGCTCGAACTGGACGCGCACGCGGGCGAGTTCGGGGTACGTCAGGCCGTACGTCTCCGGGTCGTCGTACAGGTCGTGCCACGCGGTGGTCTGGGTCTCGCCGTCGATGGCGACGATCATCGTGCCCGGCGCGACGGTAAGGGTGCGCAGTCCGCTGCCGGGGATGAGTTCGTCACTGATCGCGGCGAGCGGCCCGGCGTGCCACAGGGTGATCGGCGGCGTGGACCAGGCGGCGCCCAGCTCACCCTTGAGCCCGGCGGCGATGTACTCGGCGTACGGGCCGACGTTCCTGCCCTTCTGCGAGGACTTCAGCGTCCGCTGCACGGTCGCCCGCAGCTCGGCGTGCCGGCGCACCAGGCCGGAGGCCGCCTTCAGTTTCCTCGGGTCCTCCTCGGCGCGCAGTGACGGCACGAGCTGGACGAGCGTGGGTACGGACATCGTCCCTACGACGGCGTCGTCACGGAACGGCATGACGGTGAGCTGGGTTCCCTCGATGACGCCGGTCGGCATGGTGAGGCGCACGGAACTCCCCCGGAGTGGTGTGGTCGGGACGGACGGTGCTCGCGGCGGGCTGTCGCCCGGCGGGCGCACCGGTGAAGGCGCCGGAGCGGCGCGGCATGACGGCATGGCCCGGCAGAGGGCCTGCGGGACACGCTTCCCAGCGGAAGCATCCACAGGTAAACATGGCACTGAAAGCACCGTCAATCACGTTGACAGATTTGACGAGTGCTGTAGGTTGTTGACGTCCACTAGCGAGAGGCCCACGCCGCCATGCCCCAGACTTCCGCCCAGGTGACCGCCGCTGAGATCTCCCGCATCGCGGGCGTCACGCGCGCCACGGTCAGCAACTGGCGGCGCCGGCACGACGACTTCCCGGCGCCGTCCGGGGGCACGGACAGCAGCCCGCTGTACGACCTGCAGTCCGTGCGCGCCTGGCTCGCCTCGCGCGGCCACGCCTCTGCGGCGAGCCCGTCGGAGGAACTGCGCACGACCCTCCGCCTGCACGGGCAGGGGGGCGGCGGCACATCGGACCTGCTGCTCCTCGTCCTAGCGGCGGCGGCCCTTGCGCCGCAGGACCTGACGGCGGCCACGCGGTTGCCGGACGCGGACCTCGTGGCCCGCGCCCAGCGCGAGGCGGCCGCCGCGGCCGACGCCGTACCGGCCGCGGACGCCGTGCGTTTCGGGACCGGTGACGCGGCCGTGCTGCGGGCGCTGTACGCGTGTGTACGCGACGAGGGGGGCCAGGCCGCGCTGGGCGTGTTGGCGGAGCGAGAGCTTGAGGACAGCGCCGCGTCCGGCGCGTACGCGACTCCGGCACCGCTCGCGGACCTGCTCGCCCACCTGGTCCCCGGTTCCCCGGCCCGAGTGCTCGACCCGGCCTGCGGCAGCGGCACCCTGCTGGCGGCCGCCGCCCGCCGGGGAGCGCGCGAGCTGTACGGCCAGGACACGCTTCCCGTGCAGGCCCGGCGCAGCGCGGTCAGCCTGATGCTGATGACTCCCGAGGCCACGGTCACCGTGCGCGCCGCCGACAGCCTCCGCGCGGACGCCTTCCCCGGCCTCGTCGTCGACGCGGTGCTGTGCAACCCGCCGTTCGGCGTCCGCGACTGGGGCCACGACGAGCTCGCGTACGACCCCCGCTGGGCCTACGGAGTACCGCCCCGCGCCGAGTCGGAGCTGGCGTGGGTGCAGCACGCGCTCGCCCACCTGACGCCCGGCGGTCACGCGGCCCTGGTCCTGCCGCCGGCCACGGCCGGCCGCGCGTCGGGGCGTCGCGTACGGGCGGAGCTTGTACGCAGCGGCGCGCTCCGTGCGGTGATCGCGCTGCCGGTCGGCGCCTCGGTGCCGTTGCACGTCGGTCTGCAGATTTGGGTGCTGCAACGGCCCGAACCGGGCGGCCCGGAACGTAAGTCGGTGCTGTTCGTGGACACGACGGCGGAGACCCAGGGGGCGGCCGGGCGCGGGGGTGCGGCGGTGACCTCACGGACGCGGGGCGGGAGCCGGTCCGGCTCTGTGGACTGGGAGGGGATCACGGCGCGGGCCCTGGGCGCGTGGCGGGCGTTCACGGAAAGCCCGGACACATTCGAGGGCGAGCCCGGTGTCGCGTACGCGGCGGGTGTGGTGGATCTGCTGGACGACGTGGTGGACCTGACCCCTGCGCGGCTCGTGCGGGCCTCGCGCGCGGAGATCGACCCGGCGGCACTGTCGGCCGAGGTCGACGCCACACGCCGGAACCTCCTCAGGGCCGCGAAGTCCCTCACGCGGACGGCCGGCCATGAGGGCTGGAGCGCCGCGGGCGCCTCCGCCCGCGAGTGGCGGACGGCGACGGCGTCCGACCTGATGCGCGGCGGGGCACTCACCCTGCTGCGCCCCCTGCCGGACACGGTACGCACGCGCACGCAGGCAGCGAGGGGCGAGACCGGCGAAGGCGGTACGCCCGAGACACGGGCGGTGCTCACCAGCTCGGACATCGCGTCCGGGTCGGGTCCGACGGGAACCCCGACGGGGCCGTACGACGACACCGCCCCCGTGATCGCCGTCGGGGACGTCCTGGTGCGGGCGGTCGCGGACGGTGACGGCCCAATGGCCCGGGTCGCGGACGAGACCGACACCGGGGCACTGCTCGGCAACGTCCACCTCTTCCGGCCTGACCCCGCCCGCCTGGACCCGTGGTTCCTCGCCGGGTTCCTGGGCGCGGAGGAGAACATCGCGGGCGCGTCAACCGGCAGCACAGTCCTGACCGTCAGCCCGGGCCGGCTACGCGTGCCACTGCTGCCGCTGGAGGAGCAGCGGCGGTACGGGGAGGCGTTCCGGCACGTGCACGAGCTCCGGGCGGAGGCCCGGCGGGCGACGCGGCTGGCGGAGGAGACGGCACGGTTGCTGGCGGGCGGGCTGACCGGCGGGCAGTTGCTGCCGTCGCGGGAGACGGCGGAGGCGGCGGAGACAGGGGCAGCGGGGCGGCCGGGGTGACGATTCGCCCCATTAGGCACGCGGCCTCTCACACATAGACCACATTTGTCGGACCGTCCCGGCCGCCAGTCGGCTCGGACGGTGGGGTTGGGACATTTCGGAAGGAATCCGGGGATCCAGTTGAACAGCAGTAAGCACACGGAGTTGGCGAACCACGCGTGGTCCGTCGCCGACCTCCTGCGGGGGGACTACAAGCAGTCCGACTACGGCAAGGTGATCCTGCCGTTCACGGTGCTGCGGCGCCTGGAGTGCGTGCTGGAGCCGACCCGCGAGAAGGTCGCGGAGATCGCGGAGCAGCACAAGGACAGCGACATCGACCCGGACCGCTTCCTGCGCCGGGCGTCGGGCCACTCCTTCTACAACCGGTCGCGCCTGACCCTGAAGAAGATTGCGGATGACCCGCAGAACGCCGCGAAGAACCTCCACGTGTACGTGGGGGCGTTCTCCGACAACGCGCGGGGCGTTCTGGAGCGCTTCGAGTTCGCCCAGCAGATCAAGCGGCTGGACGACGCCGACCTGCTCTACAAGGTCATCGGCAAGTTCACGGACCTGGACCTGCGTCCCGAGGTCGTGCCCAACCACAACATGGGCTACATCTTCGAGGAGCTGATCCGCCGCTTCGCCGAGCAGTCCAACGAGACGGCCGGTGAGCACTTCACCCCGCGTGAGGTCATCCAGCTGATGGTGCGGCTGCTCGTCGCCCCGGACGGTGACGCGCTCCAGCTTCCCGGCGCGGTGCGCACCGTCCTCGACCCGGCCTGCGGCACGGGCGGCATGCTCTCCGCGATGGACGACCTCATCACCGAGCTGAACCCGGACGCGACGGTGGAGGTGTACGGGCAGGAACTCAACCCCGAGTCCTGGGCGATCTGCCGGTCCGACCTCATGATCAAGGGCCAGGACCCGGACAACATCGCCTTCGGCAACTCCTTCTCCGACGACGGGCATGCGCGGAAGTCCTTCGACTACATGCTGGCGAACCCGCCGTTCGGCGTGGAGTGGAAGAAGGTCAAGGACGAGGTCGAGCACGAGCACAAGGCGCTGGGCGAGGCCGGCCGCTTCGGGGCAGGGCTGCCGCGTATCAACGACGGCTCGCTGCTGTTCCTCCAGCACATGATCTCCAAGATGAAGCCGGTAGACGTCAACGGAGGGGGCGGCTCACGCCTGGCGATCGTCTTCAACGGCTCGCCGCTGTTCACGGGCGCGGCAGGTTCGGGTGAGTCGGAGATCCGTCGCTGGATCCTGGAGAACGACTGGCTGGAGGGCATCGTCGCCCTGCCGGACCAGCTCTTCTACAACACCGGCATCTCCACGTACTTCTGGATCCTGACCAACCGCAAGAGCCCGGACCACAAGGGCAAGGTTGTGCTGCTGGACGCGCGGGACCAGTGGCAGAAGATGCGGAAGTCGCTCGGCGACAAGCGCAAGGAGCTGGGCAAGGACCACATCGCGACGGTGGTCAAGCTGTACGGCGAGGCGCTGGCCGTGGCGGACGACGCGGAGCACCCGCTGCACGGCAAGGTGAAGGTCTTCGCGAACGAGGACTTCGGCTACCAGCGGATCACCGTCGAGCGTCCGCTGAAGCTGCGGTTCGAGGTGACGGAGGAGACCCTGGCGGCGCTGGAGGCGTCCAAGGTCATGCAGAAGCTGCCGCAGGCTTCGGCTCTGACTGACGCCTTCAAGTCCCTGACGGGCACGAGCTGGACTACGAAGCAGGAGGCTTGGCTCGCTCTCAAGGACGCGGTGGTTCAGGCCGGCGGGACGTGGCCTACGGGGGCGCCGTTCAATAAGGCGCTGCGTGAGGTGGTCGGGGTGCGGGACCCGGACGGCGAGGTCCAGCTCGTCAAGGGGCAGCCCGAGCCGGACGCGGAGTTGCGGGACTACGAGAACGTGCCGCTGGGTGAGGACGTCGAGGAGTACCTGGGGCGGGAGGTCCACCCGCATGTGCCGGATGCGTGGATCGACCAAAGCAAGACGAAGATCGGGTACGAGATTCCGTTCACGCGGCACTTCTATGTGTACGAGCCGCCGCGACCGTTGACGTTGATTGACACAGAGTTGAAGGCGCTGGAGGCGGAGATTCAGGAGCTGTTGGCGGAGGTTACAGAGTGAGCGTCTCATTTATCTCCCGTTGGGGTGTTCGCCAACTTAAAAGGAGCGCCTCCAAGATCGGCAGCGGCAAGACTCCCAGCGGAGGCGCGGAAGGCTATGCAGATTCCGGCGTCACCTTCCTCCGCAGCCAGAATATCCACTTTTCCGGCTTGAGACTAGAGGATGTCGCCTACATCGACCAAGCCACCCACAGAGATATGGGCAGCACCCGTGTTCTACCCGGTGACGTACTACTCAATATCACGGGTGCTTCTCTTGGCCGCGTAACATGCGCCCCCAGCAACTTGGGCGAAGCCAATGTGAATCAGCACGTTTGCATCGTTCGCCCAACACCAGGGGTCGACTCGCGATATTTGACCTATGCATTGGTTTCTCAGCCGGTCCAGGAGCAGATCCGCGAACTCCAAGTTGGCGGCAACCGCGAAGGGCTAAACTTTGAGCAGGTTGGGAACCTTGTGCTTCCTGCCGCCCCACCGGACGAGCAGCGCCGCATCGCCGACTTCCTCGATGCCGAGACCGTCCGCAGCGACCGGCTCACAGAGAAGCTAACGGCCATGGCCGGGCTCGTCGGTGCTCGGCGGATGGCCGTGATCCGCGAACGCCTAAGTCGCGGGAGCATCCGCTCCATCGCGCCGGGAAAGGTGCCATGGCTGCCCGGACTCCCCGAGAGCTGGGATGCCGCGCCTCTCCGATACATTTCACGCATCCAGCGCGGAGCCTCGCCTCGCCCCATCGACGACCCCGTCTACTTCGACGACGAGGGGACTCATGCGTGGGTTCGAATTTCCGATGTCACAGCGAGCGGGAAATACCTAACCGACACCACTCAGCGGCTCTCGCCACTTGGCGTCTCCCTCTCGGTTCCGCTACGACCGGGTGAGCTGTTCGTCAGTATCGCGGCGTCCGTGGGCAAGCCCGTCATCACCAAAATCTCGTGCTGTATTCATGACGGATTCGTAGCCATTCGAAACCCCTCCGTCGATGTGGAGCTGCTCTACTACATCCTGCTCCTCGGCGATGCCTTCAAAGGGCTGGGCAAGCTGGGCACTCAGTTGAACCTCAATTCCGAGACGGTCGGCTCCATCAAGATTCCCATTCCCCCGAAGAGCGAGCAATCCGCAATCGTCAAGGAACTCGACGCGGAGATGGGATTGATGGATTCCCTGGAGCAGTCGCTCCACCGGCAGTCCGCGCTGCTTACCGAGCGCCGCCAAGCCCTCATCACCGCCGCCGTAACCGGCCAGTTCGACGTATCCACCGCCAGCGGCCGCAACGTAACCGAAGGAGTAACCGTATGAGCCGCGTGCACGACGAGTCCTCCTTCGGCTCCGCCATCGTTGCCGCCCTCTGCGAGCGAGGCTGGCGCGAGGCGAACCCCGAGGACTACCAGGCCGACCTCGGGCTCGACACCAACGAGCTCTACACCTTCATCGGCGCGACCCAGCCCGACGAGTGGGACGAACTCCTCACCGTCTACGGCGGCAACCCCAACGAAGCGCAGCGCGGTTTCGCCCAGCGTCTCGACCGGGCCATCGCCGATGACGGCCTCCTCCACGTCCTCCGCAACGGAGTCAAGGACCGCGGCGTCCGCCTCCGCGTCGCCTACTTCCAGCCCAACCTCATCTCCGCCGACTCCGTCCTCGACGGCTACCGGGCCAACCGCCTCACCGTCGTCCGGGAACTCCCCTACGCCACCAAGCAGGCCGACTGGGGCCACCGGCTCGACCTCACCCTGTTCCTCAACGGCATCCCGGTCGCTACGGCCGAGTTGAAGAACCCGCTGACCGGGCAGGGCGTCGAGCAGGCCAAGGAGCAGTACCGGACGGACCGGGACCCGACCGAGCTGATCTTCACCCGCCGCGTCATCGCCAACTTCGCCGTCGACCCGGACCTGGTCTTCGTCACCACGCAACTGCGCGGCAAAGCGACCCAGTTCCTGCCGTTCAACACCGGCTCGAACGGCCCCGGCCAGCCCGGCGGAGCCGGGAACCCGGCGCCGACGGCCCACGGCACGTACGCCACCTCGTACCTGTGGGAACAGGTCTGGCAGCGGGACAACTGGCTCGACCTCCTCCAGCGTTTCGTGCACCAGCAGAAGCACAAGACGCCCGGTGGCGGCACCACCAAGTCGACGATCTTCCCCCGTTTCCACCAGTGGGACGTGGTCCGGAAGCTCACCGCGCACGCGTCCGTGCACGGCGCCGGCCAGAACTACCTGGTCATGGCCTCCGCCGGGTCCGGCAAGTCGAACACCATCGGCTGGCTGGCCCACCGTCTCAGCGACCTGCACGCCCGCACCGATCCGCACGTTCTGCGGCCCGACGCCCTGGCCGACGGCCGCATCAAGCCCGGCGAGCCCGTCTTCGACAAGGTCATCGTCATCACCGACCGCCGCGCCCTGGACGCCCAGCTCTCGGCGACGGTCGGCAGCTTCTCGCAGACGGACGGCCTGGTCGTGAAGGTCGACGAGAAGCACGGCGCGAAGAGCGAGCAGCTCGCGCGTGCCCTCTCCCGGGACACCGGGAAGATCGTCACGGTCACCCTGCACTCGTTCCCTGCGCTGCTGGACTACATCAAGCGCAACCCGACCGAGATCAAGGGAACCCGCTTCGCGATCATCGTGGACGAGGCGCACTCCTCGCAGTCGGGCGACGCCGCCACCGCCGTGAAGTCGGCCCTGCGGGACCTCGGCCTGGACGCCGACTCGGACGACGAGGGCGCGACGACAGTCACCGTGGACGACCAGCTGAAGGCGAAGGCGGTGGCGCGTTCCCGTGCCGCCAACCTCTCCTACTTCGCCTTCACCGCCACGCCCAAGTCCAAGACGCTCGAACTCTTCGGCACCGAAGGCGTGGAGAACGGCAAGACCGTCTACCGCCCCTTCCACACCTACTCCATGCGCCAGGCCATCGAGGAAGGCTTCATCCTCGACCCCCTGCGCAACTACGTCACCTACAACACCTACTGGAAGCTCGCGAACCTCAACCGCGACGAGAAGGAGGTCGATCCCTCCAAGGCGAACAGCCTCCTCGCCCGGTTCGCGCTCATGCACGAGCACACGGTGTCGCAGCACGCCCAGGTGATCGTCGAGCACTTCGTCGCCCACACCCGCGGCCGGCTCGGCGGACGGGCCAAGGCGATGGTGGTCACGGCCTCCCGGCACTCGGCCGTGCAGATGGCCCGCGCCATCCGCAGTTACATCGCCGACCGTGAGTACGACACCAAGTACCCGGACCTCGGTGTCCTGGTCGCCTTCTCCGGGTCCCTCACCATCGACGGCGAGGAGACCACCGAGAGCAAGGAGAACGGCGGTCTCTCGGAGAGCGCGCTGCCGAAGGCCTTCGGCTACACCCGCGCCGACGACAAGGCCGCGAAGGCCGGCGGCAAGGGGCAGCAGGAGTACCGGATCCTCGTCGTCGCCGAGAAGTACCAGACCGGCTTCGACCAGCCGCTCCTGACGACGATGTACGTCAACAAGACGCTGACCGGCATCGCCGCCGTGCAGACCCTCTCCCGTCTCAATCGCACCGCCGAACGCAAGTCCCAGGCCGACCTCGCCGTCCTGGACTTCGTCAACGACGCCGAGGACATACAGGACGCCTTCCGCCCCTACTTCGAGGAGGCGCACACCCTCCCCTCCGATCCCAACCTCCTCTACACGGCCCAGAGCCGCGTCATGTCCGCCCCGGTCATCTCGGAGCAGGACATGGACGAGTTCGTCGTCGCGTACATCGAGGCGGAGAAGAAGGCGGGCGGCTCCCAGTCCAAGTGGGAGAAGCTGCACGCCGAGCTGTACCGGCTCCTGTCCCCCGCCGTCACCCGCTTCACCCGCCTCCTGGAGAGCGACGAGGAGGACGACGTCGAGACCGCCGAGGAGTTCCGCGCCAACCTCAACGACTACGTCCGCAAGTACGGGTTCCTCGCGCAGATCGTCCCGTACCAGGACGCCGACCTGGAACGGCTGTACCTCTACGGCCGCCACCTGCTCAACCGGCTCCCGCGGCTGGCCGACGGCGGAGTCGACATAGGCGAGGTCGACCTCAGCCACCTGCGGGTCGAGAAGACCGGCGAGCACGACGTGTCCCTCAACCCCGAGGGCCCCGCCGAGCTCAAGGGGTTCGGCGACGGGGTGGGCGGCGGGCAGGACCCCGAGAAGTCACTGCTGTCCGAGCTGATCGAGAAGTTCAACGCCAAGTTCGGCACGGACTTCACCAAGGAGGACGTCCTCCCGGCCTTCAACGCCACCACGGAGGACCCCAAGGTCAGGGCCGCCGCCCTCGTCAACGACGAGGAGAACTTCGGCATCGTCTTCGACAAGAAGTTCGAGGAGAACATGATGGATCACGTCTCCACGATCGACACGCTCGGCAAGCGGTACTTCGGTGCCGACCGGGACTTCAAGTCCAACCTCGACCGCAGCGCCCGCCGCGCGGCCTGGCGGATGATCCGCCGGGAGGAGGGGCTGGAGGACTTCTGACGCGATCGGGGTCCGGTGCGACGCGCGCACCGGGCCCCGTGGTCGTACGTCACCGGCTGCGCCATCCGCACGAGGTCGGTCCGCACATCCACCCTCTCCGTCCCGCCGGTCCGGCTGGACGCACCAAACCCCTACCGGTGAAACTGATCCCCAACCACATCGGAGACCACTTTGGACGCTCGACGGGGGCGGGGCGGGGGCCAGGTGCCGGACGGACGGCGGATCGCGGGACGCTACGAACTGCTGGAGCAGTTCAGCCACGGCGGCATGGGGGACGTGTGGCGGGGCTACGACGCCGTCCTGGACCGCCCGGTCGCCGTGAAGCTGATCCGTCCGCAGGCCGTGACGTCACCACACCTGGCGGAGGAGTTCGAGAAGCGGTTCAGGCGCGAGGCGCGGATCACCGCCCGGATCCAGCACCCGGGTGTGCCGCAGGTGTACGACGCGGTGCTCGACGAGTCGTACGAGCAGCTCTTCCTGGTGATGGAGCTGGTCGACGGCGTGCCGCTGACCGCGTACGTGGACCCGCGGCGGCCGCTGCCCGTCAGCTGGGCGGTGTCCGTGGCGGCGCAGGTCGCGACCGTGCTGTCGTACGCGCACGACGTGCCCGTGGTGCACCGCGACCTCAAGCCGAGCAACATCCTCGTCGCGCGGGACGGCACCGTGAAAGTGCTCGACTTCGGCATCGCGGCCATCCTCCAGACGGACGTCACGAGGCTGACCGCGACCGGCAGTCCCATCGGGACGCATCAGTACATGGCGCCGGAACAGGTGCGCGGCGGGCGGGTCACACCGCGAACCGACCTGTACGCGCTGGGGTGCGTACTGCACGAGCTGCTCTGCGGGCGGGTGCTGTTCAGCGGGGACGGCGAGTTCCATCTGATGATGCAGCACGTCAACGCGACGCCGACCCCGTTGCGACAGCTGCGGGCCGACGTACCGGCAGAGCTGGAAGAACTCGTCCTGCACCTGCTCCGCAAAGCGCCCGAGGCGCGCCCGGCAGACGTGCAGGAGGTGTACGAGCGGCTGCGGCCTTTCCTCCCGGCGCCCGGCGAGGACGCCGTAGCGGAGGAGTCGGGACCCGCCGGGACACCCGATCCGACGGGCATCTTCCGGCGGCCCTACGCACCCCGCGCGCGGGGCGGCGCCGCGAACGCGCGGTCCGCCGCGCCCGCCGCCGGGGTGGCCGTCGTGCCGCCCGCCGTTCCAGCGGCCGAGCGGGAGGCGCTGCGGGAGCAACTCCGCGAGGTCAACGCGCACTACCTCGCCCTGATGGAGGAGGAACGGTACGCGCAGGCCGCCGAGGTGGTGGGCGAGATGATCGAGCCCGCCGCGCGTGCCCTCGGTTCGGAGAACAAGGCGGTCCTCGGACTGCGTCGGCGGCGGGCGTTCAGCCGGCAGCTGGCGGGTGATCACCGGGCCGCGCTGCCCGAGTTCGAGGCGCTCGCCGAGGCCTACGCGCGCGTCAGCGGCCCGAGCAGCGAGGACGCCCTGGACAGCCGGGCGCAGGCGGCCCGTTGCCGCGGCGAACTCGGCCAGGTGACCGAGGCCCTGGCGGGCCTGAACGGCGTTCTGGACGTCGTGCGTTCCGTGGACGGCGACGTGAGTGAGGAAGCTGTCGAGCTGCGTCGCGACATCGGCATGCTGCTGCTCGCGCAGGGGCGGACGGCGGAGGCGTTCGACGTCCTGGACCCGCTGCACGCCGACCTGTGCATGGTGCTGGGGCCGGACGACGAGCTGACGGCGGAGGTGGCCGAGACGCTGGCGGTGATCCGTCTGGATCTCGACGGCGGCCCGGCCGGTCCACCGGGCTGACCTGGCCCTTCCAGCCCACCACGGTCCGCCTGGCCCTTAGGATCCCCCCATGCCGCAGCTTGCCTTCGACATCGGTTTCTTCGCCGAGCTCCCCAAGCTCCAGCCCCCGGTCAGGAAGGGCGTCCTGGAAGCCTGGGAGAAGTTCGACCGGCTCACCCTCGATCAGCTCTTCAAGGACCCGGGGCTGAAACTGGAGAGCCTGACGAACGCCAAGGACAAGCAGATCCGGACGATCCGCATCGACCAGTTCTGGCGCGGTGTGGTCCTCGCCCCGGTCTCCGGGGACACCTTCCTGCTGCTGCGGGTCATGCCGCACGACAAGGCGATCGCCTGGGCGAAGAAGCAGAAGGCAAGCATCAACGAGGTGACGCGGGCCGTCGAGATCCGGGACGCCGCGACCCTGGACGAGATCACGCCGGCGTACGAGCAGGTGGCGCAGGACTCGCCGAAGGAGCGGCTGTTCGCGCGCTTCTCCGACGGGGACCTGCGCGCGCTGGGCATCGACGACGAGACGCTTCGGCAGGCCCGGTCGCTCGTCGACAAGGAGCAGCTGGAGGTCTTCGCGCCGCTGCTGCCGCAGGACCAGCGGGAGGTCCTGCAGTACCTCGCGGAGGGCTGCACGGTCGAGGAGGTCTGGCAGGACATCGTCGCCCCGGCCCTGCAGGCGTCGACGCAGCCCGTCGACACACAGGACTACGAGACGGCGATCCGGCACAGCCGCGCCCGTATCGCGCTCGTCACCGCGTCCGAGGAACTGCGGGACATCCTGGAGAAGCCGTTCGCGGCCTGGCGCGTCTTCCTGCACCCCTCGCAGCGCAAGGTCGCCTACCGGGCGTCGTACTCGGGACCCGCCCAGGTCACCGGCGGGCCCGGCACCGGCAAGACCGTGGTGGCGCTGCACCGGGTAAAGCACCTGCTCGGGCACCTGCGCGACGGCGACCGCATCCTCCTCACGACGTACACCAACGCGCTCGTCAACGCGCTCCGCTCCGGCCTGGAGTCCCTCGTGGACGACCCGGAGCTGCGAGAGCGGGTGGACATATCGACGGTGGACGGGTTCGCGAGCCGGGTCGTCGCCGAGGCGCCGGGCGCGGTGGCCCTGCGGCCGCTCATGCACAACGAGGAGGAGAGCCGCTGGGGCAAGGCCGCCAAGGCGACCGGCTTCACCGGCAGCGCGCAGTTCCTGGCCCAGGAGTACCGGCACGTCGTCCTGGCCCAGGACATCAGGACGCTGGCCGAGTACGAGGCGGCGGACCGTCGCGGCCGCGGCAGCCGGCTGACCGCGGCGCAACGCCCCCTGGTGTGGGAGACGGTGGAGCGGTTCACGGCCCAACTGGCCGAGGACGGGGCCCGCACCTGGCTGCAGACCTGCGCGCAGGCGGCGCGGCTGCTGGAGGAGAAGGGCCCGCAGTACCGGCATGTGGTGGTGGACGAGGCGCAGGACCTGCACCCGGCGCAGTGGCGGCTGCTCCGCGCGGCCGTCCCCGCCCGCCCGGACGACCTGTTCATCGCGGGTGACCCGCACCAGCGCATCTACGACGCGAAGGTGTCTCTGAAGTCCCTCGGCATCAAGGTGACCGGCCGGTCGGTGAAGCTGCGCAAGAACTACCGCAGCACACAGGAGATCCTGCGCTGGTCGACGGCGCTGCTCGTCGGCCGCCCCATCTCCCAGCTCGAGGACGAGGGCCGCGACGACACACTGCTCGGGTACCGCTCCGCCTTGCACGGCGACGGGCCGAGTGTGCACGCCGCAGCGACGGAGGACGCGGAACTGGACGCTCTGGTCACCCGGATACGGGCGTGGATGGACGCGGGCGTCGGCGCCGGGGACATAGGCGTCAGCACCCGCTTCAACAAGACGTGCGCGAAGACAGTGGCGCACTTGAAGGCCTCCGGCATCCCCGCGGCACCGCTGCGCGCCGCCGATGCCGCGGGGGAGGCGGAAGCCGTGCGGGTCGGGACCATGCACTCGTTCAAGGGGCTGGAGTTCCGCTGCGTAGCGGTCATCGGAGTGAACGAGGACGCGTTGCCCTTCCCGAAGGCGGTCACACCGCACGAGGTGGACGCCAAGCAACACGAGACGGACATGATGTCGGAGCGCTGCCTGCTGTTCGTCGCCTGCACGAGGGCCCGCGACAGCCTGTACGTCTCCTGGTCCGGCAAACCCAGTTCGTTCCTCGTGGAGGCGGGCTTGTGAAACGGGCGAGCTCAGGGACAGCCGGCGGCTCACGCCGAGAGGACCTGCGGGTGAACGGCCGTGGGCGCATGGTGCACAGCGAGGGGACAGACCCGTCGACACCGCGGTGGCCGCCAGGAACAGCGTTGACGCGCTCGCTGACACTCAGGAACAGGAAGATGAGATCAGGCTGCTCAGGGGATCGGGTCGCGCGTCGGCCGGACGTGCGCAAGTGAACCCGACCGTATCGCCGAGGGGATCGCAGCGGACGAGGCGGTGAAGGCGGCGGCCGACACGGTGCTGTTCACGGTGTCGAACGAACTGGGCCTTGCTTGGTGTCTGACGCAGTCTGCCGCGGTGAAGGCGGTCATGACGGAGGTCGGAACGCCGGCACCAGCCGCATGACGACGCGCTAAAGTGCAGCTCAACGTGACATCCGTCGGCCGATGTGCTGCTCACCGAGTCACCGTGTTGAGACGTCAGCGGGGTGTCCGAACCTCGCAACGTGGCTATTCGCTGAACCGCCTGGGGGAACTCGCCATGATCGAAGCTCCGATGGACGCCGCCGACACCGACGGAGACGACGAGGCCGACCGGAAGGTCGTGGAGCAGGAGCGCGCCGAGCTGAAGAAGTTCATCAAGGGTCTGAGCGCGGACGACATCAAGTCGGGCAACTGGTTCACCAAGCTCAGCGCTCAGGCCATGAGTTCCTACACCGAGAAGGTCAACTGGCAGTACTTCCAGGAGCGGTACGAGGGCGTACCCGCGGACGCCATCGTCGATCAGCGGATCAAGATGGCGGCCCGGTACGCCGCGCTCGAAGGTGGGCTCTCCGCCGGGGCCTACACGGCGGCCGTCGTCTCCACCATCGGGAGCCTCGGTGGCGCCTCGCCGGCGACTGTCCCGGCCGCCGTCACGACCATGATGATCGACGTCGCGTTCATCACCCGGCTCCAGCTCCGCCTGGCCTACGACGTCGCAGTCCTCTATCGAGTCCCGCTCGACCTGTCCGACCCCGAGGACATGTGGAAGCTCATCCGAGTGGCCTTCACGATCAAAACTGGGGAAACCGTCCAGAAAGGCGTGACCAAGGCGGTCCCGGCCATCGTGCGGCCGCTGATCAAGCGCTTCTACTCCGGAGAGGTGCTCACCGCCGCGAAGGCGCTCCCGGTCGTCGGGAAGCACCTCCTGCAGAAGAACGTCATCAAGATCGGCATCCCCCTGGTCGGTGTTCCCCTCGCGGTGTTGTTGAACCGCTATACGACGCTGCTCGCGGGGCGGCACGCGCAGGCCGTCTTCCGGAACGAGGCGCGGGTGATCGAACTCGCCGAGAACCTGAGCAAGCGGAGTCAGCACCCGCAGTTGCTGCTGTGGGTCGCGTGGCTCGTCATCAGGGCGAACCGCAAGATCGCTGACGACGAGGCGCTTCTGATGCGGCACCTGGTGAGGGTGGTCCGGGAGCGGCACCAGGTGGTCGACGAACAGCTCGCTCACCTTGTCGATATCGACCCGGCCGAGGTGTGGGGGCGCATAGACGCCGAGTCGGGGGATCTGAGCGACATCCTCGACGCGGCCGACCGGGTCGCCACTGTGGACGGTGACGTCAACGCGCGCGAGAAGGCCGTCATCTCGGAGCTTCGAGATCGCTGCCGCCGGGTCTGATGCCGTCAGGCGCCGGCCGGAACGCCGGGGGCCGGGCCCGCGTGAACCGTGCCGTGCCCCTCGGACGGACCTCGACCTGTCCGACGGGCACCGGGTCCCAACGCATCGGTGCCAGTACGCCCGTGCAGTGGAAGCCGCCCGGCACTCACGTACAAACTCAGCTCACGCGCCGACCAGTGCATGAGCTCCGCCCGCTCGCCCTGCCATGCGTCACTGGTCGCCTCCCGGACCTTCGTGACCGGACTGGTCGTCCTGCTCCGGCAACCCGTACGCGGCTCGCGGCATCCTCAGCCGGGCGGCGACGGAGGCGAGCCAGCCGCTGGGGCTGTACGGGGCCGGAGGATCGACCTCCATCCCCAGTTCTGCGGCGGCCAGGGCGTAGTCGGACTCGTCCAGGTCGAGGGCGAGGAGTTCGTGGAGCTCACCGGTGAGCCGGGCGACGAGGTGCGGGTCGGTGTGCGCGAGGTAGTCGGTGACGGCCGCGTCGTGGTCGTCGAACTCGTCCGGCATGTCCTGCGAGAACCAACCGCCGAGAAACTGTCCGAGCTCCGGGAAGCGCGCGTGCCACTCCCAGTGGGTCGCGGGCACGGCCGGGGGCGGGACCGCTCCCTCTGTGACGCTGTGCTCGATGTGGTCGGCGAGGCAGCGGAGCCACTGCTGGATCTCGCTTTCGGGCAGTCCCACATCGGGGATGGCGTAGAACTCCCCCAACCTGAGGCGCAGTCGTCCCGGCGGGTGCTCGGCGTACTCGCGCAGCTGCCGCTCGGCGACCGCCAGCGCCCACGGGCGGGTGTGCCAGGTGTGCCGCAGGTAGGCGGTCAGTGCCTGGCTCGGTCGCTCCGGCGTGTCATCGGCCGGCTGTCCGGCATAGGCGCGGATCACCTGGTCCAGTTCGCCGTAGCGGCGGTCGTGTTCTCGGGGGCTCAGGGGCACGGTGATCAGCCTCTACGGGTCGCTACAGGTAGATGGGGAACGTGGCGTGTACGGCGAAGCCATGCGGACGGGACGCGTCCCGCCTGAGAATCACGCGGGCAGCCCGCACGTCGATGGGCTCCCGCCCCGCGAGCATCATCGCCTGCAGCAACACCCGGCCGACCGGCTCCTCCCTGGACGGCCAGCAAGCCTCGATGGTCAAGCGAGGACGCGTGGACCGGGCCAGCCAGCGGTGGATGACCTGCTCGTTCGCGGTGACGACCTGCTGGGTGGCCCATTGGGCGGTTTCGCGGTCCGGGTAGGTTGACGTGGCCGTACGTGCGGGGCGACTCTCAGGCACGGTTACCGCCTTGCGTGAGCAGAGGTGAACGGACGGGGCTGCGGTCGTGGTCGGACAGTCCCACTTCCCCGCGGTCCGGGTACGCGAGTGCCTCGCCTCGCCGCGCTGCCGCAGTGGCGAGGATGTGGATCAAACGGGCCAGTGACAGCGCACCGACCGGATCATCGGCGTACCTTCGCACTTGTACGGGACCGACCTCGTCCAGGAACACCTTTTCGCGTGCGAGGACGAACCCCATCGTGAGCAGGGCCGCCCGGCCGTTGCCGTCGTCGAACGGGTGGAAGAAGCACACATCCAGATAGGCACGTGCGGCTCGAGCGGGAAGGGGGACGTCCGTGGCGGTTGCGGTGGCTTGGGCAAGGCACTCCTCGAACTGCCCAGGTGTCTCCTCGCACACGCCGTACCGTTCGCGTCCTCCCTTGGCGAAGGCCGGAAGGTCGCGGAACGCCACGTCAGGGTGGCCGAGGATCAGCTTCTGCCATCCGATGAGGAGGCCGAGGCCGAGCGGCCGGTTGGCCACAGCGTCCGTCCGAACCAACCTCCAGGCTGCCCGCATGCGTGCCCCACGGGTCGTGTCACCGTGCCCGTCACGCGCGCCCGCGACCCTGTCGAGGGCGTCGCAGGTGCCCCGGAACGGACCGACCAGGTCGTCCGAGGCCTCGTGCCACGCGATCTGCGAGCGCACCCGCAGCCAGCTCTGGAGGTCGTCACGCACCATGCCCTCCGATGGCCTTCCCGGCACGGCCGACCACCTCCGCGTCGGGGGCGATCCAGCTGTCGAACTCGGCGTCCACTACCTCATCGACCAGTTCCTCGGCCTCCATGGGCGACATCCCTGTCGACTCGAGGTACCAGGTGAGCGTTTGCGCACAGGCACCACACCACGTCTCGCCGGCTCCGGTGCGTTCCACGACGAGTGTCACGAGCGGCGCGACAGCGTGTTCACGCAGCCGCCGTGTCGCCTCCTCGTCCATGTCCGGTCCGGGAGCGAACCGCGCGAAGACCGAGGCGAGTTCCTCGAGCCAAGCGCGCCATTGGAGCAGGGCGCTGGTGTACCGCTGCGCCTGCTGTTCCAGTTCGCCGCTGCCGAGACCGCTCGCCGGCAGATCGTTGATGATCGCCCCGGACCCGGGGGACTCGTCGACGGCGTGGTACCAGCCGAAGGCCCACGAGCCGTAGCGCTCGGCAAGGCCCCGGGCGATCGAATTGTCCGACCACAGTCCTCGAGGACGACCCGACTCGGGATCCGGCGAGGACACCACATCACGCACCACGTCGAGTGCCTGGTCCGAGTCGAACGGATGCGTGGTCGGATCGACGTCCCGCCACGTCATCGATGTCGGGTACCAATCGGAACTGATGACTACTCCTGCTGTCTGGGCGTTGGTGCCGCTAGGGCTGTGACGGCTGCTCCGGCATCGACGTCAGGACGACGAACGGCGGGTCGAGTGAGGCGTCGTACTTGAGGACGGTTTTCACACCCGTCACGTTGATGGCCTCGGCTTCCATGCCCTTGTTCTTGAATCCTTCG
Source organism: Streptomyces aurantiaciflavus (assembly GCF_049808595.1). NCBI lineage: Bacteria > Bacillati > Actinomycetota > Actinomycetes > Kitasatosporales > Streptomycetaceae > Streptomyces > Streptomyces aurantiaciflavus. Next base: position 197,132 of record NZ_JBNCAQ010000006.1, read on the forward strand.
TTGTTCACGTCATTGGGTTGCTTGGTCACGCTGCGGCCACTGTATTCGCCGTTCGGCGCGGTGGTGTCGAGCGGCAGCTTGAGGTCGTTGTTCTCCGCCTTCGGCGGACGCCCCAGCCACTCCGTGATCTTGGCCGAGTTCTGATCGATATTGTATTGCGTCAGCTCCTGGGCCTTCTCGGCCGACGTGAAGGTGGACGCGGCGGCGATGGACGGTTTGCCGTGCGGCCAAGCGTTCGTGGGCGGGTTGCCTTGATCCCGCAATCGCTGGGCAAGCTGCTCGTCCGTCTTCCCGACATGCTTGTCGAGGGTGTGACCCCCACCCATCCATTCATGGTCGGCCAGCTCCACCTTGTAGACACCGTTCTTGGTGTCCTCGGGGTTGGTCCATACGTGCTCGTTCTTGAACTCGTTGAGGGCCCGCGTCCCAAAAGCCTCCGCACGCGCCTCCTGGGCTTCGAACTTCGGAGCACTCCGGTGCGCCTCGTCCAACGGTCCCATGAGTGCGTCGAGTTGCGGCACGAGCGCGTCGACCCGTCGGTTGTACTCCGTGACGATCGAGTTCAACTTGGCGGTGTCCATGTTCAGGACGATGCCCTGGCCCAGCTGGCTCGCGCCCTTGGCGACACCCTTGACCACGCCTTTGACGAGACCCTTGACGTCGTCCAGGCCGACGCCGTCCTTGAGGTTGACCTCGACCTTGGGAATCGCGTCCCGTACGGCCTCGATGTAGACGTCCCATACCTCGCGATTGAGATAGACGGCCGCCTCGGCGAATTCGTAGAGGAGATCGCTTACCTTCTGAGCCGTGTCGAACAGCACGCTCATCACGGGGTGGGTGGCGGTCTGCGAGGAGGAGCTGTCGTGTTTCCACTCGTAGCCCTCGCGGCTCTTGCCCCACGCCGTCGTGCCCCACAGCGAACTGCAGAACTGACGCATCGCGTCGTACCACTCGCTGTTGGTCTGCTGAGTGATGCTGCTGACGTTCCCGGTCAGCCCGCTCTCCGCCATGGAGAGCGAGGTGGTCGTCGCCATCCACGCCTTGGACAGCGAGTTCAGGTAGTGCTGCTGTGGAAACGGATAGACGTCGGCGACCTTGCCCATCCGGAAGGCGTGCTTCACCACCGGCCTCAGCACGTCCCGGACCGGCTCGGGCACCCACTCGAGGACCCTGCGGACGAAGTCGTCGCCGCCGTCGTCGTCGCCCCACTTCAGATTCGGCACGGGGCCGTAGGCGGGCGGCTTCTCGATGACCTTCGGCAACGGCTGGATGACCGGTTTCGTCTTCCCCGTGGGATCGTTGGCCGCCTCCGCCTTCGCATAGGTGTTGGCCGTCGAAGTGAAACCGACTGCCGCACCGCCGATGCTGACGACGCTCTTGGCCCATACCTCGAGGAAGCGATTGCCGACCTTGACGTACGACGTCGCGAAGACCTGGGGCGAGGCCCCGTAACCGCCGGCGTCCGGGTACTTGTGCAGGTCGTCGAGCAGGCTCTTGGCGCCTCTGTCCATCACCGTCTGCTGGCTCGCCACACCGCCGGAGACGCGGTGGAGGTCGGACGGTTTGACGTCGATGGTGCCGTTCTGGCCCGGCGGCGGCGTCCCCATCAGCCGGCCCCCCAGCCGCGCAGCACGGCCTGGTGCGCTGCCGCGTAGTTGATGTGGCTCGTGGTCGCGCACTCGTGGAGCCACTTCTGGGCCGCCTGGAGGTCCTGGGCCGAGCGGTCCCACTCGTCGAGTTTGTCGACGAAGACCTCGCGGGTCTCCCCCTCCCAGGACAGCACGACCGGTACGACCCGGTCGTGGAGGTCGTCCAGACTGTCGTTGAGCTTCTTGAGGATGTCCTCCAGCTCGGCGGCGAGCTCGCGGAGGGTGGCGAAGGAGACGGTTATGTGGCCGTCGTCCGCGCTCCCGGTCGGCATGATTCCCCGTTTCGTACGTGTGGTCGCTGTTGCGGCAGACGTTTCCTGAGTGACCGTCAGAAGGAGTCGAGGCTGCTGCGCGGATGGGCGGGCCCGGTCGTCTCCGGGGTGGGTGTCGACAGTTTGTCGACCTCGCTGTCGATGTCCACCGGAATGCTCCGCAGTCGGGCCATCACGTCCAGATCCTGTTCCGTGAAGCCGTCCCGGCTCAGGCGTACGGCCTGCTCGAGGTGCCGGATCACTTCGCGGATGCGTACGGCGTCCTCCGCCGCCGCCCGGTGGAACCCGCGGTACGCCGTCGCCGCCGGTCCTCGCCAACCCGCCTCGATGCGGTCGACGATCGCGTCCATCCGCCTGACCTGCTTGTCCAGGTGATCCTGCATGTCGTCGAGGTCATCGGCCAGTTTGGTGAGGTCCTGGCTCGACACCCTCAGATCGACGCCGCCCTCTTGGCCGGTGCCCGCTCCACGTACACCCATGCTTCGTACCTCCGCCCCCGTGACTTCGGCATGGCAAATCGCGTGCACGGTGATCTTAACCGCGCGCTCTTCCGAAGCCGGCGCCCGGCGGCGGGCCCGGGGAAGGGCAGCCGACGGACAGGTACGGCACCTTCGGCCATGGGCGTCACGGGGCACCCGCGTCCCGTCCGTGCCGCGCGGCCGAATCCGGGCTTCGACCAGGTGGGTACCGATGTCCGAGCTGGGCGTTGCTTTTGACGCTGATCGTCGCGGTGCCTTCGCCGGCTGTCACGGTGCCGCGCCCCTGGTCCAGTTGCTTGGCGCCGTGCCGCCGCACCGGCTCACTCGCTCATCGTGTGATCGACCACGACTCCGCCCAACTCGCGGGCCGCTTCCTGCCCTGTGGCGGTGTCGCAGAACTGGATCGTCCAGTTCCCGGCCGTGACGACGTGGTAGGGGACGTGGTCGTCGCTGAGGAGCAGCCGTATGTAGTCGTCGCGGGCTGTGGGGCCGGCGTGGAGCCTGAGTCCGGCGTCGCGTCCGTCGCTGGACTCACCGCACTGGTGCGTCTTGGCGGCCTTCGTGCTGCACAGCAGTTCGTCCGGCGACTTCTTCCACTGGGCGCAGCCGACGGACTTGTCCAGCGCGTTGGCGAGTGCGTCAACGCTCGCGTACTTCGGCGCCTTGGGAATGGAGGGCAGGTGGTACAGGGGAGGGAGGACGACGGCGTCGACGGCCTCGGCGATCTTCTCGGAGTGTGCGGGTGTGCCGTTCGGCAGGACGCGGATGAACCAGTTGCCCGCTGCCACGATGGTGTTGCCGCTGGTGCGCCAGCCGGCGATGGAGTCTCCGACCTCGTTCCGGCTGAACTTCTTGGGATCCAGCACTTGGATCTGGTTCTCCACCTCCACTCCGTCGAGGTGGGCCTTGCAGTCGAGGCCGCCGGCCCTGCGCCGCAGCACGTCGCAGTCGACGCCTCCTCGCTTCAGCGCCGTGACCACGTCGTCCGCCGTCTCATACTGCGGTGTCGTGGGGACGTTGCCGGGCATGGGGGTGAGCTGCTCGGAGCTGGGAGCGTTGAGGGCGTCGCATGCGGTGAGCAGCACTGCCAGGAGGCATGCGATCAGCGGCGGCACGGTCCTGTTCATGGTGCTCAGTGGGCTCCTGGCGGTGTGGGGCTCGGGCCTGGGCTCGGCGATGGTGTTCCCTCCTCGGGTTCACCGGTGCCTGTGCCCGTGGTCTGGCCGGTGCTGTAGAGCGGGTCGAGGGACAGATGATGTCCGGCTGGCTCCTCGACGACCTCGCTGCGGCCGATCTCGACGGCCAACGGGTTCGCCGATCACCGGCCTGTCCGGAGTGCGGCTCTAAGTCGCCGAGAGAGCCGAGGACGGCATGGGCCCGCGGGGAAGGCACAGGAGGGACGTACCGTCACCGCTGTCCTCGTAGGCGAGGCGGGTTCCGTCGGAGGCGGCGAAGGTCGGCATGGCAGGGAGCCTTGCAGTGGGGGGTGGGACGGGCAAGTGACATTCAGCACAACCAATGGGCGGTCCCCGGTGTCGTAGGTACTGACCGACGGAGGAACCACTCGATGGGGGATCGGGATGAAAAGCTCCTTACGCAGAACCAGAGGCCGCGCCACGTTGCTGATCGCCACCGCGCTGGCCTTGGGCGCCTCCGTGGTGTCGGCCGCCCCGGCGCTCGCCGGCCCGGCCGATGCCACGGCGGCCGAGGACGTGGTCATCACCCTGGGCGTCAGGGACGGCAAGGTCGTCCCGCCCGAGGGCCTGGCGCTGGCCGGCGGGCGGCTGCACGTCACCGGCTGGGCGGAGTCCGCGACCATGCGCAGCCTGTACGAGTACGACCTCGCCGTCACCGGTTCGCCGACGGCGGGACCGCGCCGTACGGTCGCCGAGAACTTCTACATCGACTATCCGTGTCCTGACGATCCGGGCGCGTTCTGCTCGGAGTTCGACAACAGGCTGTGGGGCCTCGGCGACGGCCGGATCGCCTACCAGGATCCGCGGGGCGTCTACAGGTCGGAGGGCGGCACCCGGCAGCCGCGGCAGGTCAGTCTCCAGAACGAGTGGCGGCAGGACCGGCTGACCTCGGCGGCCGGCCAGTACGTCTCGGCCTACGACGGCGGGCACACCCGGGTGGGCGATTTCGACGGGGGATCCGGTACGGAGTACATAGCCGACGGCCGTCCGGCGTCCGTGTGGGGTACCGCGGTGTGGAGCCGGGGGGAGCAGCCCGGCACGGTCAAGTCGTACGACATGCAGACCAGGACGGAGTCCGCGGACGTCAACCTCGGCACGGGGTGCACGCCGGACGAGCTGCAGGTGGTGGGGCGGTGGCTGTACTGGCGCTGCCCGGACGTCGCCAAGGCCGGGGTGTGGGACTTCAAGACCCGGAAGAACATCTCCGTGCCGTCGCAGGACGGCGTCCGGCTCGGTGACGGCTATCTGGTCTGGCACGAGCCGTCGGCACGCCGGCTGGAGCTGGTCGACTTCCACCGGGGCGGCGGGTTCCCGTCGGCGGAGCGGACCTTCGCCTCCGACGTGCCGGGGGGAGCCTGGGACGTCGACCGGTTCGGTGGGCACGTGGCGTTCACCGACGCCGACGGAAAGATACGCGTCAGGACGGTGACCGTGCCGCGTCAGCCGGTCACGGTGACCGACCAGACCACCAATGACTGGTCCGACACCACCCCCTGGGGAGGCGACTGGCGGCTGAGCCGTCCCGCGGCGTCCTGGACCCTCACCGTCAAGGATCCGTACGGCAACGTGGTGAAGGAGATCAGGGGCCGCACCCGGGAGGGCGCCTCGGTGCAGGCCGCCTGGGACGGGAAGGACGCCAACGGCTCCCAGGCGGCCAGCGGCTCGTACCGGTGGACGCTCGGCGTCGACGCGGGCGACGGCACCGGGGAACAGGAGGTGAAGAGCGGTTCGCTGACGCTGACCAAGGGCGGCGGCGGACGCAACGCGTTCCGGGACACCGATGCCGACGGCTACGGCGAGATGTTCTCCATGACGACCGGCGGCAAGCTCGCCATCCACCATCTCGCCCGGGAGAGCAACTCGTGGACCTCCACGGGCTGGGACACACGCACCCGCTTCGTCTCCGCCGGGGACCTGACCAAGGACGGCTGCGGCGACGTGGTGTCCCGCACCCCGGACGGCAAGCTCTGGCGGTACACGACCGGCTGCGGCGAGCGGGTCACCCCGACCACTCCGCGCACCCTGGTGGGCGCGGGCTGGCAAGGTTTCGACGTGATCGTCCCGGCAGCCGACAACGACCCCTTCCGCACGCCCGACCTGATCGCACGGCAGGCGTCGACCGGTCGTCTCTACCTGTACCCCGGGAACGCGGGAGTGACCGGCTACGGCAGGCCCGTTCTGATCGGACCCGGCTGGAACGGGTACACCATCATCGGCGCGGCCGATCTGACCGGTGACGGCATCGGCGACCTGGTGGCCCGCGACAGCGGCGGCGAGGTCTGGCGCTACGACGGCCGCGGAGAGGGGAAGTACCTGCCCCGCAAGCTGCTCCTCAAGGACTGGGGCGCCGGACGCCGGGAGATGTTCGTGGCCGGTGACGTGACCAGGGACGGCTACCCGGACCTGGTCTCACGGCACGCGGACGGCAGACTGCTGGTGAACAAGGGCAACGTGGCGGGCTCGTTCGGTTCGACGCAGAGGCTCGGCTGGGGCAACTGGAGCGCGTACGCACGGCTGTACTGAGTGAGCCGGTCGCCGCCCGCCCGCGGCCGACCGCAACGGTGCCGGAAACACACCCGGCGACGCGTCCCGGCGGCGGGGCACCAAGCTCCCGCCGCCGGGACTCGCGCAACTCGGGCTCACGCCTTTGGCACGAAGTCTCCTTGATCGAAGCCCCCGAGGGAGACGGGCCTACGACGTCACCGCCGTCTGCGCCGGCGCCGGCGCGTACCCCGTCGGCCGGGCGGTGAACGTCCCCCGGCCCTGGGTGCGGCTGCGCAGGCGGGTGGCGTAGCCGAACAGTTCCGCCAGCGGCACGGTCGCCGTCACCACCGCCGCGCCGCCGCGTACCGCCGAGTCGGTGACTCGGCCGCGGCGGGCCGCGAGGTCGCCGAGGACTCCGCCGACGGCGTCCTCGGGGACGGTGACCGTGACCTCGACGACCGGCTCCAGCAGGACCATCGTGCAGCCGCGCAGCGCCTCCCGGAGTGCGAGGCGGCCCGCCGTGCGGAAGGCCATCTCGGAGGAGTCCTTCACATGGGTGGCGCCGTCGGTCAGAGTGACGCGCAGTCCCGTCACCGTGTGCCCGCCGAGGGGGCCCTCGGCGAGGGCGTCCCGGCAGCCGGCCTCGACGGCACGGACGTACTCCTGCGGCACCCGCCCGCCGACGACGGCCGACCGGAAGTCGAAGCCGTCCTGCAGCGGCTCGACGTCGAGCACGACATGCGCGAACTGCCCGGCCCCGCCGTCCTGTTTGACGTGGCGGAACACCACACCGGACACCCCGCGCCCGACCGTCTCCCGGTAGGTGACGCGCGGGCGGCCCACGTTGACCTCCAGCCCGAGGGTGCGGCGGATCTTCTCCACAGCGACCTCCAGGTGCAGTTCACCCATCCCCGAGAGCACCGTCTGACCGGTCTCGGGGTCGGTCCGGACGGTCAGCGACGGGTCCTCCTCGGCCAGCCGGGCCAGCGCGGTGGCCAGCCGTTCGGCGTCGGTGCTCCGGCGCGGCTCGACCGCCACGGAGACGACCGGGTCGGCGACACCGGGCGGTTCGAGGACGAGCGGGGCGTCCGGCGCGCACAGGGTCGAGCCCGCGCGGGCCGACTTCAGCCCGACCACGGCCACGATGTCGCCGGCGACCGCGCGCTCCAGCTGGGCGTGCCGGTCGGCCTGCACCCGCAGGATCCGCCCGATCCGCTCGCTGCGGCGCGCACTCGCGTCCCACACCACGTCTCCCTTCTCGATCGTTCCCGAGTACACCCGCAGGTAGGTGAGCCGGCCCGTGGGAGTGGCGCCGACCTTGAACGCGAGGGCCGCGAAGGGTGCGGTGGGGTCGGCGTGGCGTTGCTCGTCGACACCATCGTGCATACCGCATACCGCCGGCACGTCCAGCGGCGACGGCAGATAGGTCACCACCGCGTCGAGCAGCGGCTCGATCCCTCGGTTGCGGTAGGCAGAACCGCACAGCACGACCACACCGTCGCCGGTGCGGGTCAGGTCCCGCAGGGCGGCGGCGAGCGTCTCGGCGGACACCGTCTCCCGGTCGCAGAACTCCTCCAGCGCGGCCGGATGGCGCTCCGCCACCGCTTCCTCCAGCAGCCGGCGCCGACGCAGCGCCTCCTCCCGCAGTTCCACCGGTACGGACCCGCCGACGGCCGCCTCGCCGCCGTCGTCCCAGGTCAGCGCCCGCATGGACAGCAGGTCGACGACGCCGGTGAAGGCGTCCTCCGCGCCGATCGGCAACTGGACGACCAGCGGGGCCGGGTGGAGCCGTTCGCGGATCGACGCCACGGCGGTGTCGAGGTCGGCGCCCGCCCGGTCCATCTTGTTGACGAACGCGATCCTCGGCACGCCGTGCCGGTCGGCCTGCCGCCACACCGACTCGCTCTGCGGCTCCACGCCCGCGACGGCGTCGAACACCGCGACCGCCCCGTCGAGCACCCGCAGCGAACGCTCGACCTCGTCGGCGAAGTCGACGTGCCCGGGCGTGTCGATCAGGTTGACTCGGTGATCGTTCCAGACGCAGCTGACGGCCGCGGCGAAGATGGTGATCCCACGGTCGCGCTCCTGGGGGTCGAAGTCGGTGACGGTCGTGCCGTCGTGGACCTCGCCGCGCTTGTGCGTGGTTCCGGTGGCATACAGGATCCGCTCCGTGACGGTGGTCTTGCCCGCGTCGACGTGGGCGAGGATGCCCAGGTTGCGCACGGCGGCGAGGTGACGGTCGAGGTGGTTGCGCACGGCCCTTGGCCTTTCAGCGTGTTGTCCGAGAACGGGCAGCGCGATTTCCGACGAAGGCGTGACCGACACGGCGACAGAGCCCTTCCCCGAGGGCACGTTCGTGCGGAGAGGGAAGAGAAGAAGAGACGAGGGCTGTGTCGCGGTGCTGAAGGATCGTCAGAGCATCCGGTACCGGCCGCGCCGCGGGCACCGGACGGACCGAGACACGAGGATCACCTCGTAGCGGGAACGGGGATCCACGACAGCGGTGTGGTCACGCATGGCCGGGCTCCCCTCGTTCGTCGCGGTGACACGCGGCCCAGTCGTGGGCGGCGCACGATGTGGTGAGTGTAGGGAGGAACGGGCGGGCGCGGCACACGGTTTTTCGCGAGTACGCCCATCCGTCTGGTCCCTCTCCGCGCGTGCTCATCCGCGCGGTCCCCCCTCCGCGCACGCCCATCGGCCTGGAACCTCTCCTGCCCGCCCATCGGCCTGGTCCCTTCACGAGCCCGCCAGCCCGCTCGGTCACGCGAGCGCGTCCACCTCCGCCTCGTGCGCCGCGTAGAAGTGCCGTCGTACGCGCCGCAGCCACGCGTCGGCCGCCGTCTCGTCGGGCTGTTCGGGCAGCACACTGCGCGTCTCCTCGAACGCCGCCTCGAACCGGCGCAGCAGCGGCAACGCCGCGTCGGCGTCGGCGGCCACCTCCTCGCCGAACCGGTGGAAGCCCTCCGGATCCTCGACCCGGATCGTCAACTGCCCGGTCGTGTACAGCTCGTAGCCCTGCTGGCAGAGCCTCTTGAGGTGACGTGCGTGCTTGGCGGTGCGCTTGCGGGTGTCCGCGGAGAAGGAGCCGTCGCCCCGGCTCTGCAGCTTCCTGAACTGCTGGGTGGCGTAGCCGAGATACGCGTCGCGGACCCGGCGGGCGCTGAGGAACGTCGTACGGATGCCGACGAGTTCGTCGCCCAGTGGGGTCCGCACCTCGTACAGGTCGTCGGGCAGCCAGACCAGTTCCATGACGGTGGGGTTGCCGCCCAGGGCGAGCCGGCACCACTTGGCGGCCTCGTGCAGGGTGCGGTCGGGGGCCGTGCTGACGTGGGACTCCTTCGGCGGGTGCAGGCCGTGCAGGGCCTCGGTCGGGGCCGCGAACAGGCCGAGGCGGTCCACGTCGGATCCTTCGCGCGCGAGCCCGTAGGCGGTCGAGCCGACGATCCCGGACAGCAGGATGTTCTGGACGGTCACAGGAGCCCCCCGGTGGTGATCGGCCGCCGCCGAGTGCGAGGGCGACGGGACCGCCATGATGCCTTGGCGACCGGTCCGGTCACCTGGCAATTTCCGGGTCCTCGAAGGTCTCGGGGCCACCTGCGGACCTCCCGGCGCCTTCACCCGTCCGGGCCAGTGCGCTGGTCACACGGCCGGGCCGGTGGTGCGGTGGAAGACCAGGGGGCAGCTCCCCGGGCAGGCACGCACCGGGAACCGTCCGTGCTCAGAGCCGCGCCCCGGTCCCCGCCCTGGACCGCGATGGAACCCCGACCGACCCTCGGCTCGATCCCGGCATCGTGTCGACCTGTTCCCTGCCGCAGAACCATGTGACATATTACTGGCGTGACCAACCAACCGAGCTGTGACGTCGTGGTCATCGGCGCCGGCATGGTGGGCGCCGCCTGTGCGCTGTACGCGGCCCGCGCCGGTCTGGACGTCGTCGTGGTGGACCGCGGCCCGGTGGCCGGCGGCACGACGGGCGCCGGCGAGGGCAATCTCCTCGTCTCCGACAAGGAGCCCGGCCCCGAACTCGAACTCGCGCTGCTGTCCGGCCGGTTGTGGGCTGACCTGGGCCAGGAACTGGGCGAGGCGGTCGAGTACGAGCCCAAGGGCGGCCTCGTCGTCGCCGCCACGCCCGAGGCGCTCACCGCCCTGACGGAACTGGCGGCCGGACAGCGCGCCGCCGGAGTGGAGACGATCGGCGTCGCCGCCGGTCAACTCCCCGACATCGAACCGTACTTGGCGCCCGGCCTCGCGGGCGGTGTCCTCTACCCCCAGGATGCCCAGGTCATGCCCACCCTCGCCGCCGCCCACCTCCTGCGCGTCCCGGGAGCACGCCTGGAGACGGGCCGGACGGTGACCGGCGTGCTGCGCGGCGCCGACGGAGCCGTGCGGGGCGTACGCACCGACCGCGGGGACCTCCTCGCACCGGCCGTGGTGAACGCGGCCGGGACCTGGGGCGGCGAGGTCGCCGCACTCGCGGGAGTCACCCTGCCCGTCCTCCCCCGCCGAGGCTTCGTCCTGGTCACCGAGCCGCTGCCGCGCCGCGTACGGCACAAGGTGTACGCCGCCGACTACGTGGCCGACGTCGCCAGCGACTCGGCCGCCCTGCAGACCTCGCCGGTCGTCGAAGGAACCGCGGCCGGGCCCGTACTGATCGGCGCGAGCCGTGAACGGGTCGGCTTCGACCGCTCGTTCTCCCTGCCGGTCGTGCGGGCGCTGGCGGCGGGGGCGACGCGGCTCTTCCCGTTCCTGGCCGGCGTCCGGGCGATGCGCACGTACCTCGGCTTCCGCCCCTACATGCCGGACCACTTGCCCGCCGTCGGGCCGGACCCGCGGGTGCCGGGCCTGTTCCACGCGTGCGGCCACGAGGGCGCGGGCATCGGCCTCGCGACCGGCACCGGCCACCTCATCGCGCAGACGCTGGCCGGCAAGTCCCCCGACCTGGACCTCACGCCGTTCCGCCCCGACCGCTTCCCCGAGGAGGCCGCGCCGTGAACCCCCTGGACCTGGTCCGGGCCCGCCCCGGCACCCCGTTCACCGTGACGTTCGACGGCCGGGAGATCGAGGCGCTGCCCGGGCAGACGGTCGCCGCCGCGCTCTGGTCGGCGGGCGTCACCTCCTGGCGCACCACGCGCGACGCCGGCCGGCCCCGTGGGGTCTTCTGCGGGATCGGCGTGTGCTTCGACTGTCTGGTGACCGTCGACGGCCGCCCCAACCAGCGGGCCTGCCTGGTGCCGGCCGCACCGGGCGCGGACATTCGTACGCAGGAGGGGACGGGCCACGATGGCTGAGCGACCGGTGCTCGCGGTGGTCGGCGCCGGCCCGGCGGGGCTCGCCGCCGCCCTGGCGGCCGCCGCGCGGGGCGTCCACGTGGTACTGATCGACTCCGCCGTCGAGCCGGGCGGACAGTTCTACCGGCAGCCCGCCCGCGGACTCGGCGCCCGTCGGCCCGAGGCGCTCCACCACCAGTGGCGCACCTGGGAACGGCTGCGCGCAGGGCTCGACGCCCACCTCGCCGCCGGACGGATCACGCACCTGAGTGACCATCACGTGTGGTGCGTGGAACGGGAGTCGGCCGGGAGGGAGTCGGGCGGCTTCGCCGTGCACGCTCTGCTCGGCCCGGAGCAGGAGAGGTCCGTCGAGGTCCGCGCCGACGGGGTGCTCCTGGCGACCGGCGCCTACGAGAAGGTCCTGCCGTTCCCCGGGTGGACCCTGCCCGGCGTGGTCACCGCGGGCGGCGCCCAGGCCATGCTGAAGGGCGGCCTCACCCTGCCCGGCCGTACGGCCGTCGTGGCGGGCACGGGCCCGCTCCTCCTGCCCGTCGCCACCGGACTGGCGGCGGCCGGCGCCCGCGTCGCGGCCCTGGTCGAGTCCGCCGACCCGAGAAGTGCGGTACGGCGGTCCCGCGCCCTGGCCGCACACCCCGCCAAGCTCGCCGAGGCCGCGGGCCACGCCGCCCGACTCGCCCGGCACCGTGTTCCGGTGCTGGCCCGTCACACCGTGCTGGAGGCCCACGGCCGTGACCGCGTGGAGTCCGTGACCGTCGCCGCACTCGACACCGACGGCCGGGCGGTACCCGGCACCGAACGTCACCTGCCCTGCGACACCCTCGCCGTGGGCCACGGTCTCCTGCCGCACACCGATCTCGCCGAGGGGCTCGGCTGCCGCCTCGACGGGCCGACCGTACGCGTCGACGAGGAGCAGCGCACCGATGTCCCCGGCGTGTGGGCCGCCGGTGAGACCACGGGCGTCGGCGGCGCGGGCCTGTCGCTCGCCGAGGGCCACATCGCCGGACGGTCCGCTGCCGCACACCTCCACGGCACCGCGCCCGACCCGGGCGAGTGGGCCGCGGCAGCCCGGTCGCGCACCCGGCTGCGGGCGTTCTTCGCGGAACTCGACGGCGCCTACGCGGCGCCCGCGCGGTGGGCGGAGCGGGTGACCGACGCGACGGTCGTGTGCCGGTGCGAGGAGGTCACCGCCGGCGCCGTCCGTGAAGCCGTCGGCGCGCTCGGCGCGGGCGACCTGCGCACCGTGAAACTGCTGACCCGGGCGGGGATGGGCTGGTGTCAGGGCAGGATGTGCGAGCCCGGGGTGGCAGGGATCACGGGCTGCGAACTCACCCCGGCCAGAAGGCTGTTGGCCCGCCCCGTGCCCTTGGGGGTGCTGGCCGCCCCGCCCGATCCACGTCGCCGTCCCGGCGAGCCCGGTCGCCCTCAGTGATATGTCACACGCCATCCCCGTCGAGCACACCCGCCGCCCAGGAACCCAGCCCCCGGAAGAGAGGCCCCCGCACATGACCACCTCATCCTCCCGCCCCTGGCGCGGCGTGCTCGTCGCCACCGCGCTCCCCCTCACAGAGGACCTCTCCGTCGACTACGACCGTTACGCCGACCACTGCGCCTGGCTGGTCGCGAACGGCTGCGACGGCGTCGTACCGAACGGCTCGCTCGGCGAGTACCAGGTGCTCACGCCCGAGGAGCGCGCCAGGGTCGTGGAGACCGCGGTCGCGGCGATCGGCGGGGAGCGGGTCATGCCCGGCGTCGCCGCGTACGGCTCGGCGGAGGCGCGCCGCTGGGCCGAGCAGGCGCGGGAGGCGGGGTGCGGGGCGGTGATGCTGCTGCCGCCCAACGCCTACCGCGCCGACGAGCGCGCGGTCGTCGCGCACTACGCGGAGGTCGCGAAGGCAGGGCTGCCGGTCGTGGCGTACAACAACCCGATCGACACCAAGGTCGACCTCGTGCCCGAACTGCTCGCCCGGCTGCACGGCGAGGGCCTCGTCCAGGGCGTCAAGGAGTTCTCCGGTGACGTCCGCCGCGCCTACCGGATCGCCGAACTCGCCCCGGAGCTCGACCTGTTGATCGGCGCCGACGACGTGCTGCTGGAGCTGGCGGTGGCCGGCGCCAAGGGCTGGGTGGCCGGTTACCCGAACGCGCTGCCGCGGGCGTCGGTGGAGCTGTACCGCGCCGCCGTCGCCGGGGACCTCGACACCGCGCTGCCCCTGTACCGGCAACTGCACCCGTTGCTGCGCTGGGACTCCCGGGTGGAGTTCGTGCAGGCGATCAAGCTGTCCATGGACATCGTCGGCCGGCACGGCGGACGCTGCCGGCCGCCGCGCGTCCCGCTGCTGCCGGAGCAGGAGGCGGCCGTCCGCGCGGCCACCGAGAAGGCCGTCGCCGCGGGCCTCGCCTGACACCCCGACGCTGGAAAGGAAGGGCCATGCGCAGCACACTCGTCCTGCACGCCGTCGACTCGCACACCGAGGGCATGCCCACCCGCGTGATCACCGGCGGGATCGGCGCCATCCCCGGCGCGACGATGAACGAGCGGCGACTGTACTTCCGCGAACACCGGGACGACGTGAGGCAGTTGCTGATGAACGAGCCGCGCGGGCACTCCGCGATGAGCGGCGCGATCCTCCAGCCGCCCACCCGCCCGGACTGCGACTGGGGCGTCGTCTACATCGAGGTCTCCGGCTATCTGCCGATGTGCGGACACGGCACGATCGGCGTGGCGACCGTGCTCGTGGAGACCGGCATGGTCGAGGTCGTCGAACCGGTCACCACCATCCGTCTGGACACCCCGGCCGGACTCGTCGTCGCCGAGGTGGCGGTGACCGACGGCGCGGCCACGGCGGTGACCCTGCACAACGTCCCGTCCTTCGCGGTCGCCCTGGACCGCAAGATCACCCTGCCCGACGGCCGGACGGTGACGTACGACCTCGCGTACGGCGGGAACTTCTACGCGATCCTGCCGCTGGAGCAGTTCGGGCTGCCCTTCGACCGTTCCCGCAAGGACGACATCCTGCGGGCGGGTCTGTCGTTGATGGAGGCCGTCAACGCGGAGGAGGAGCCGGTCCATCCCGAGGACCCGTCGATCCGCGGTTGTCACCACGTCCATCTGTACGCGCCCGGCGCCACCGCCCGCCACTCCCGGCACGCGATGGCCATCCATCCGGGCTGGTTCGACCGCTCCCCCTGCGGCACGGGGACGAGCGCGCGGATGGCGCAACTGCACGCGCGGGGCGAACTGCCGCTGCACACCGAGTTCGTGAACGAGTCGTTCATCGGCACCCGTTTCACGGGCCGGCTGCTCGGCACGACGGAGGTCGCCGATGTCCCGGCGGTCCTGCCGAGCTTCACCGGCCGCGCCTGGATCACCGGCACGGCCCAGTATCTGCTGGACCCGACGGACCCGTTCCCGGCCGGGTTCGTCCTCTGACGGCGCGCACGCCGTCGATTGCGGTCGACGGCGCACCGGATATCGCATACAGGATCCCCACCCTCGGATCCAGGACACGGTCGGCAGCCGTAGATACTGGTGGCACGTGACATGGCACAGCCCGCTCCAAGGAGACCCTCCATGGCCGCCCCGCGCCGCAGCAGCTCCTCACCCGTCCCAGCGCCGGCCCCCGCGCCTGCTCTGCCCGTGCTCGGCGGCCGTCGGAGCAGCTACCGCGAGCGGGTCGCCGACGCGCTGCGGGCCGCGCTGATCGCGGGTGAACTGCGGCCCGGCGAGGTGTACTCGGCGCCGACGCTCGCCGCCCGCTTCGGTGTCTCGGCGACCCCGGTGCGTGAGGCGATGCTGGACCTCGCCAAGGAGGGCCTGGTCGACGCGGTGCCCAACAAGGGGTTCCGGGTGACCGACGTCTCCGACCGGCAGCTCGACGAGTACACCCACGTCCGCGCGCTCATCGAGATCCCCACGGTGGTCGCGCTGGCGAGGACCGCCGACCCGGTGTCGCTGGAGGCGCTGCGTCCGGCGGCCCGGGAGATCGTCACCGCCGCGGTCGCCGGCGACCTCATCGCCTACGTCGAGGCCGACACCCGCTTCCACCTCGGCCTGCTCGCCCTCGCCGGCAACGCCCACCTCGTCGAGGTCGTCCGCGACCTGCGCGGCCGGGCCCGCCTCTACGGCCTCACCGCGCTGTCCGCCTCCGGCCGCCTGCTGGCCTCCGCCGAGGAACACCTGGAGCTCCTCGACGCCCTGCTGGCCCGCGACGAGCGGGCCGTGCACGAGGTGATGACCAGGCATCTGGGGCATGTACGGGGGCTGTGGGCGTCCGCCCGCGCGTAGCCGGGACCGGGCACACCTGCGGCGTCTGTGATCTTTGTCGCTGGTTGGGGGAAGTGCCGATTGGGCAGGCACTGCGCGTGTCCGTAGCGGTGGCGTCGTTCCTGTGGGGGAAACCGTGCGTGTGTGCCTGATCGGTGCAGGCCTGTCGGGACTGGCGAGCGCGTACGCCCTCAAGACCAGGGGAGTCGACTTCGTCTGTCTCGAGAAGGCCGGCGACGTCGGCGGTATCTGGCGCCGGCCGCAGGCCGGTGAGCGCGGACCGGGCTATCTGTCGCTCCACCTCAACACCACGAAGCAGCTCACCGGTTACGCCGACCACCCGATGCCGGCCTCCTACCCGGTCTATCCCCGGCACAGCCAAGTCGCCTCCTACCTGCGCTCGTTCGCCGAACGGGCCGGCCTCCTGGACCACATCGAGCTGGAGACGACCGTCGAGTCGGTACGGCAGGAGAGCGACGGTTCCTGGACGGTCGTCAGCCACGACGCCCACGGCACCCGCACGTCCCGGAGCTTCGCGCAGGTGATCGTCGCCTCGGGGCACAACACCGAGCCGTCCCTGCCCGCTCCGCCCACCGGTTCCGAAACGTTCACAGGAACGATTCAGCACGCCATCGACTACCGCGACGGCAGCGACTACGCCGATCGGAACGTCGTCGTCGTAGGACTCGGCGCCTCGGCGGTGGACATCGCCGCCGATCTCTCCCGGTACGCGGCCACCACCCTGCTCTCGGTACGCCGGGGGCTGCACATCCTGCCCAAGCAGCTCTTCGGCACGCCGCTCGACGAGGTCGCCGAGGCGCCGTGGTGGACGGCCATGTCGCTGGAGCAGCAGCGCCGTTTCATCGAACAGGCCCTGCTCGTCGCCCGGGGCAGGCTCTCGGACTACGGCCTGCCCGAACCGGACCACCCGATCTTCGCCTCGGCCGTGACCATCTCGGACGAGATCCTCAGCCGCATTCGCCACGGCGGCGTCACCCCCAAACCCGCGATCGACTTCGTCGACGGCGGCCGGGTGGTCTTCACCGACGGCACGTCCGCGCCCGCCGACGCGATCGTCTACTGCACCGGGTACCGGATGGCCTTCCCGTTCCTTCCCGCGGGCTGCCCGGTCGGGCCGCGGGGTTCGGTCGAGCTGTACAAGCGCGTGGTCGCGCCCGACCGTCCCGGACTGTACTTCGTCGGCCTGGTCCGTCCGCACGGCTCCATCACACGGCTCGTGGAGGCGCAGTCCCGCTGGATCGCACGGATCGTGACGGGCGAGGCGGCGCTGCCGGAACCCGAGGTCATGCGGAAGGAGATCGCCGCGTACCTGAGCGGGATCGCGGGCCAGTACGGGCAGGCGGAAAGCGCCTCGATCCAGGTGAATGTGGCGCCGTACCTGCAGGAACTGGGCGAGGAGTGACGATACGCCGACGCTTCGTCATCCCGAGGGGCTCGGCACGAAGGGGCCGCGCTTGTCGGCCGGCGCCTGTGGCGTGCCGCCGCCGGAACCGTCCGGGGCGCAAGGTGCGTGTGGCGCGGCCGTGGATCGAGGGGAGCGGTTCGGCAACACTGACGTACGGCTCCCCTCAGTTCTGTCCCGTCCTTCCGCCGCTACGGCGCGGTCGCGGCCTCGGCCCGGCGGCCGCCGACGGGCGGACGGACCTCGTACGCCTCCGAGGAGATGTACGTGGTCACGCGGGGCGGGCGGCCCTGCTGGTGGGCGAGCGCCAGGTAGGCGATGAGCCCCACGCCGTCCTCCGGCTGCCGTGAGGTGACGGCGGCCACGGCTCGTACCAGCGGGGCGGGGTCGAGGCCGTGGTGGGTGAGCAGGGCGGCGGCGCGGGCCAGGGCCTCGCCGTCGTGCAGGGCGTAGTCCCGGACCGGGACGTAGAGGGTGAAGCCGCTGGGCAGACCGGTCGCCGTCTCGGTGAAGGCATGGCAGGACTGGACGGGCCGGCGGGCCGGCCTCGCCTCGCCCCCGGCTGCGAACCCCGGACCGCCCGCGCCGGTGTCGGCATCCACGTCGTGACCGGCGGCGATCTCGAAGAACGCCTCGGTCTGCCCGGGTGAGGGCCCGGCCTCCATGCGGTTCAGGGCGCCCGCCTCCGCCGCCGTCAGGTCGTGGTGCGCGAGGTAGACCTTCACCCTGGGGTCCTCCCAGTCACCCAGGTCCAGGGCGAAGAACAGATGGCGGTCGCTCGGCGGCAGCGCGGCGAACGCCTGCCGGTGACCGAGCCGGTGCAATGCCTCCCGTACCGTCCTGGCGGCACGTTTCTGCCCGGAGGCCGCCGGGTTCAGGTACACCTTGACCTTGGGTATGCCGCCGGGTCGCAGTTCCAGGGCGCACCACAGCGCGAGCGGGCCCTCGGGAGAGGGCGGGAAGAACAGGTCCTCCAGTTCGTCCAGCCGGTCGGTCGTGAAACCCCAGGCCCGCGCCGCCTCCCGGACGATGTGCAGGCCGGTCCGCCCGCTCTGTGCCAGGCCGCCCGCGCCGCTCCCCGGCTCCAGCAGTACCCGCAGGGTCGGTGCCGTGTCCGGTACGAAGGCGAGCGAGAACTCCACCGGAGTGTGGTCGTCGGAGAGGAAGGTCGGTGTGGCGGGCGGCAGGTCCAGCGGGCGCGCGGCGACGGGGCCGAGCATCTCGGTCAGGGTACGGGCGTAGATCTCGGCGTCCTCGCCGGCCAGTCCCGCGACCTCGCACAGCCGCAGCAACTGGCGCACGGTGTGGGCGCCGAGTGTGTCCGTGCCCGCGGGTCTCGGGGCGTCGAGCCCCTGAGTGGTCACCGGCCCTCCCGCCACAGGCCGGGGCGGACAAGAAGATACCCGCCTGCGGAGGCGGGTATCGAAAGGTTCAACACGGTCGGGTGTTGTATGAGAACGGCGTCGATGGACATGAGGTCCACGGCACCCCCTTCGGCTCGTGAGCAACATGGAATACCGCATGGCTCACTACCCGTGAGGTTGAACTCTCATACAAGTGTGCGGAGTTGGCAGGTGTTGTGTGAATCACCTCGTCAGCCAGTTGAGGAACTGGCTCCACACACCCCCGCGTTCGGACCTGCGCCCCGTCTGCTGGCCCGTTTCGGGGCGAGCGGGGGCCTCGGTGCGCTGCTGGGCGGCCGGCCGGCGCGTGGCCGCGACCGGCGTGAACCGGGCGGGCAGCGCGGCGAGGCCCCGGTTGAAGGGGCCGGGACGCCAGGTCAGGCTCTCCTCGGGCACGGCGAGTTCCACGTCGGGGAGCTTGTTGAGCAGGTTCTCGATGGCGGTCACCGTGATCTGCCGGGCGGGCTCCTTGGACGGGCAGGCGTGCGGGCCCGCGCTCCACGCGAGGTGGGCGCGGTTGCTGCCCGCCTGACGCGCGGCCGTCAGCGCCGGACCGGTGTTGGCGGCGGCGAAACTGACCAGCAGCAGGTCGCCCGCCTGCAGCTTCTGCCCGGCGAACTCCATGTCGCCCGCCGGGTAGTGGGGCGCGAGGTTCTGCATGGGCGGGTTCTCCCACAGCGTGTCGTCGATCGCCTCGTCGATCAGGCCGCCCTGGTTGGCGTACGCGTCGTGGGTGAGCAGGCGGTGCAGGGTGTTGCCGATGAGGTTGCGCAGCGGTTCGTTGCCCCCCACCAGCAGCAGGGCCAGCTGATGGACCATCTCCTCGTCGGTCAGCGCGGCCTGGTGCTGCATCAGCCAGGAGGTGACGTCGTCGCCGGGCTTGGCCCGCTTGAGCGCCACCAGTTCGCCGACGGCCCCGAACAGCACCTGTATCGACTGCTCGGCGTTGACACCGTCGAACATGCCGGTGATGCCGAACACGACGCGGTCACCGATGTCGGCGGGCAGACCGAAGAGCTCGTTGAACACGAAGAACGGCAGCTGCCTGGCGTAGTCGCCCAGCAGGTCGACCGAGCCACGCGAACTGAACTGGGAGATGAGGTAGTTGGAGACCTGCTCCGTGGTCCGGCTCAGCTTGCGCGAGTCGATGCGGGCCATGCTGTCCGTGATCGCCTGGCGCAGCCTCAGATGCTCGGCGCCGTCGCTGAACATCGCGTTGGGGCGGTACGCCAGGACGGGCGCGACCGGGCTGTCGGGGGCGACCCTGCCCTCGTTGAAGTCACGCCAGCGGCGCGCGTCCTTGCGGAAGGAGCCGGAGTCCTGGAGGAGTTGGAGGGCGGTGGCGTAGTCGGTGACGAGGGTGGCCTCGACTCCGGGCGCGATCTCGACGGGCGCGGTCGGCCCGTAGTGGCGCAGGTAGGTGTAGTAGGCCTGCGGGTCGGCGGCGAACTCCGGCCCGTACAGCGGCACTCGGCCGCCGCTGTGGTGCGCCGGGCACCCGGGCGGGGGCACGGGAGCGGTGGGTTGTTCCATGTCTGCTCCTAGTGGGCACGGTCCTGCAGGTGGCGGACGAGGGTGATGAGCGCTGCGGCCGACGACTGCTCGTCCCGCGCGTCGCAGGTGACGACGGGGGTGTCGTCGAGCAGGTCGAGTGCCTCGCGCAGGGCCCTCTCGTCCCGCAGGGGGCTGCCGTCGAAGTGGTTGACGGCGATGGCGTAGTCGAGTCCGTACTGCTCGATCAGGTCGATGACGGCGAAGGAGTCCGCGAGCCGCTCGGGGTCGACGAGCACCAGGGCGCCGAGCGCGCCGCGGGCCATGTCCTCCCACATCTGCACGAAGCGCTGCTGGCCCGGCGTTCCGAACAGGTACAGCACGACGCGATCGCTGATGGTCAGGCGGCCGAAGTCCATGGCGACCGTGGTGGTGGTCTTGCTCTGGACGCCCTTGAGGTCGTCGACGGACTCCGCGGCCCGTGTCATCGTCTCCTCGGTGGACAGCGGTTCGATCTCGGAGATCGCTCCGATGAACGTGGTCTTGCCCACCGCGAAGTGACCGACGACGAGGATCTTCACGGCCGTCTGCGTCGCACCGCCGCGGACGTACGCCTGCTCATCCAAACTTGGCCCTGAGACCATTCAGCACCTCCTCCAGGATCTCCCGGTCGGCGAGGGGCGCCCGCTGCACGGGCGGGCGGGTGACGAGGTAGCCGCCCTCGGTGAGGGCGGCGAGGAGGATCTTCACCACGCCGAGGGGCAGTCGGGTGTGCCCCGCGATCTCGGCGACCGAGAGGTAGCCCGCCGAGCACAGGTCGAGCAGGTTCTGTTCCTCCGGGGACAGCCGGGTGGGCCGCTGCTGGTGGTCGGCGGCCGCCGTGACCAGAGTGATGAGGGAGAGCTGCTCCTCGTCGGGCAGTCCCCGCCCTTTGGTGATGACGTACGGACGCACTAACTCCGGTGTCTGGGGCTCCAGTTCGTCGAAACCGGTCATGACCGCACGCCGAGGTTCTCGCGCGGCGGCGTCGTCAGGGCCTTGCCGAGCTGCCCGACGAGCTGCTGCATCCGGAAGGTGATGTCCGCCATGTCGACGTCCGGGGAGGCGGAGACGCCGAGGTAGGCGCCCTCGCCGGCGGAGATCAGGAAGACCCAGCCCCCGTCGAACTCGACCAGCGTCTGCCGCCACCGCTGCTGCGCGTCCTCGCAGAAGAAGGCGAGGGAGCGGCTGAGCGACTGCACGCCGCTCATCGCGGCGGCCACCCGGTCGGCGTCGTCCTTGTCGAAGTCCTGCGTCCGGGCCATCAACAGGCCGTCGGCGGAGATCAGGACGGCGTGCAGGGCCCCGGGAATCTCCAGGGCGCTGTCAAGCATCCATGACAGATCGTCGTTCACGAGAACTCATGCCCTTCGCTGCTTGCACCACGTGTGCTGCTCGACTGTTCCGCGGGGTCCGCATGCGTGGCCCGGCCCGACTGGGTGCCGCGCTGGAAGGCGCCCATGATCGCCGCCGTCTCCGCGCCCGAGCGGGCGGGGGCGGTCGACGCGCTGCCCGGCACGATGGCCATGGGCCGCTTGCGACGGCGCTTGGGCAGGCCGTCGGCGGTGGTCGTGCTCGCGGCCGGCGCTGGTTCGGGGCCGCTGTGGGTGGGAGCGGGGGCGGCGGCGGTGACGATCGGGGCCGGCTCCTTCTGCTCGGGTGCGCTGGTGAGCAGGTCGTGCGGCAGGAGGAGGACCGACCGCACACCGCCGTAGGGCGAGGTGGAGTCCACGGACACCTCGAAGCCGAAGCGCTCGGCGAGCACACCGATCACCGCGAAACCGAACTGCGGCGGGTTGCCGAGTCCGGAGACACCGGAGACACGCTCACTGGAGAGGAGCTTCTCCGCGCGGGCTCGTTCCTCGTCGTTCATACCGACACCGGCGTCGTCGACGACGATGCAAATACCCTTGGGCACGGTACGGATATTGATTTCCACGACGGTGTCCGGGCTGGAATAGCTGGTGGCATTGTCGAGGAGTTCAGCGAGGGCCAGTGCCACCGGTTCGACGGCGCGGCTCGTGATGCCGAAATCGACCTGCGAGAGAATTTCCACCCGCCGGAAATGACGAATCCTGCCCTGCGCGCTGCGGACCACGTCGTACACTGAGGCCACGTCGCGCTGGCGGCCGAGCCAGCCGTCGCAGAGCACGGCGATGGACTGGGCGCGGCGGCCGAACTGGGAGTTCGTGTGGTCGATCTCCAGGAGGTCCTGCAGGATGACCGACTCGCCGTATTTGTTCTGCAGCCGGGAGACAATCAACTGCTGCTCCGCGGCGAGACCCTGAAGCGTCCGCATCGCGGACTTCAGGACCGTTTTCGTAGCCTCTTCGGCTCTTTCCTGAGCTGCCTCGACGGATTTCGCGTACCCGTTCTCCAGCTCGGCATGCCGATCCCGGAGATCTGCGAACTCCTGCCTTAACGTCCGCGTCGCCCTGCGCTGACGAACAATGACGGCGACTGCGACGAGTACGGCGACGAGGAGAGCCCAGAGTACCGGGTTCTGTATGTAATCAGTCATAAGACTCTCTTCAGGCGACTGACGGCCAGTTGCTGAATTCCCGTCGATGCGGGTGGACCGGCGGACCGCCCGCAGCGGGGTTGCCGCCCGGACTGTCCCCGTAGCCGGAGATGTCGTATTGCACCCATCCGCCCGCTCTACAAGCGCCGTGATCGTATCACCACACGATGCGATCAACGACCGCCAACATTGGGGGCTCAGATGAACATTGACGCCCTGTCAGACAGCCTGTCGACAGCGCCGCGACAGGTCTCCAGCGGGACAACCGATAAACGGTCTTCCGCAGCATTCAGGGGATAATCACGGGCAATCGAGACGTACGGAGCCTTTTCCAGACAACCCAAGTACACAGAAACGACAAAACCCGTACCCGGGAATCCCGGATACGGGTCGCACCAATCAGCTGTCTTCACTCACCGAGTGAATTCCGCTCGGCACGGAGAGTGATAAGTGTCCGAGGGGGGACTTGAACCCCCACGCCCGATAAAGGGCACTAGCACCTCAAGCTAGCGCGTCTGCCATTCCGCCACCCGGACCAGGTGTCTGTCGCGGCGCGGGGGTGTTCCCCGCGGCGACACGCACAACAATACCAAGCTTTCGGAGTGCGTTTCACCTGCGTATCTGCCGGCCCGGCCCGGGGCCCGCCGGAGGCGGTGGCGGGCCGGGCAGCACCGCCTGAGGGTCGGGCAGCACCGCCTGAGGGCCGGGCCGGACCGCGTGAGGGCAGGGCGGCGCCCGCCGCTGCCGGCGCCGCCCGGGAGGTCAGGGCATCAGCTGGTACTCCGGGAAGTTCCCGGGCAGCCTCTCCCCCGCCTGCCCCTGGGTCACCGCCCGTACCAGCAGCTCGCCTCCCACGAACGCGCCCCGCCAGGACGCGCCGAAGCCGCCGAAGAGCTCGTCGCGGTCACCGCGGGAGCGGGGCGTGCCGTGGCCGACCTTGAAGGCGCGGATGTGCGGGGCCAGTCGGTCGTAGGTGGCGCGGTCGTCCGTGGAGAGGGTGGCGACGAGGGCGCCGTTGGACGCGTTCATGGCGGCGAGCAGCTCCGCCTCGGTGTCGACGAGGACGATGGTGTCGACCGGGCCGAACGGTTCCGCGTGGTGCAGCGGGGAGGAGCGCGGCGGATCGAGGAGTGTGACCGGCTGGACGTACGCCGAGGTGTCCTGGCCCGGCAGGAAGCGGGCGTCGGCCGGGCTCCCGCGGTACAGCGGGACGGCGCCCCGGTCGACGGCCTCGGCGACCTGGTCGTGCAGTTCCTTGGCCTTGGCCGCGTTGATGACCGGCCCGAAGTCCAGACGGGGGTAGGGGTCGTCGTGCTTCTCGACGGCCAGCGGGTGGCCGACGCGCAGAGTGCGCACCGCCGGGAGGTACGCCGCGAGGAACGCGTCGAACAGCTCACGCTGGACGACGAAGCGCGGATACGCGGTGCAGCGCTGCTTGGCGTAGTCGAAGAGCTTGGGGACGACCGCCGTGAACGTGTCCCAGTCGGCGTAGTTCCAGATGCCCCAGGTGTTGAGTCCTTCCTGCTCGAGGATGTGCCGTTTGCCGAGGTCGGCGACAGCCGTGGCCACCGCGGCGCCCGTGTCGCGGCCGCCGACGAAGGAGACACAGCCGATCTCGGGCGCCCGCACCAGCGCCTGGGACAGCTCGCCTCCGCTGCCGCTGAGGAGGGTCACGGGAATCCCCTCGCGGGCGGCGAGCGCCGCGGCCAGGGTCAGACAGGCGACGCCGCCGTCGGTCGGGGTCTTGGCGATGACCGCGTTGCCTGCCAGTGCCTGGACCAGCAGTGCGTGAACGAGCACGCTCATCGGGTAGTTCCAGCTCGCGATGTTGGACACCGGGCCGTCCAGCGGGGCCCGGCCGGCCAGCATCGTGTCGATGCCGTCGACGTACCAGCGCACACCGTCGACGGCGCGGTCGACGTCCGCCTGCGCGAGCCGCCAGGGCTTGCCGATCTCCCAGACGAGCAGGAGGGCGAGGAGTTCACGGTGGGCGGCGAGGGCGTCGAGGGTGGCCGCGACGCGGGCGCGGCGTTCGGCCGGCGGGAGGTGCCGCCAGGCGCGGTGCTGGTCCAGGGAGGCGCGGACGGCCCGGTGGGCGGTGGCCCGGTCCAGGCGGGGCGGTCCGGCGACGGGGCCGCCGTCGACGGGGCTGGTGGCGGGCAGCGCACGGCCGTCCGCCTGCCAGGAGCCGTTCCAGAGGTTGAGGACCCGGTCGTCGCGGAAGGCCTCGGGGGCGACGGCCAGGCAGCGGCTCCAGGCGTCGGCCCAGGCGGTGCCTGATTTGAGGGTGAGGGTGGTCGTCATGCGGTCGCTCCGCTCTCGGTGCACGGTCGGGGGCGGGAGGTGGCTGCGTGGGTGCCGACGACGCGCGGGGCCTTCCGAAAAGACGCCCCGGCGTCGGTGAAGGACGTCAGGCCCGGCGGCCCAGCAGGTCGAGCACGAGCTGCGCGGTCTCGGTCGGTGTGCTCCCCACCCGTACGCCAGCCGCCTCCAGCGCCTCCTTCTTCGCCTGCGCGGTCCCGGAGGAACCGGACACGATCGCGCCCGCGTGCCCCATGGTCCTGCCCTCGGGGGCGGTGAAGCCGGCGATGTACCCGACGACCGGCTTGCTCATGTGGTCGTGGACGTACGCGGCGGCCCGTTCCTCCGCGTCGCCGCCGATCTCGCCGATGAGGACGACGAGGTCGGTGTCGGGGTCGTCCTGGAAGGCGGCCAGGCAGTCGATGTGGCTGGTGCCGACGACCGGGTCGCCGCCGATGCCGACGCAGGTCGAGAAGCCGATGTCCCGCAGCTCGTACATGAGTTGGTAGGTCAGCGTCCCGGACTTGGAGACCAGGCCGACACGGCCCGGCTTGGTGATGTCGGCCGGGATGATGCCCGCGTTGGACTGGCCGGGGCTGATCAGACCGGGGCAGTTGGGGCCGACGACCTGCGTGCCGCGTGCCTTCGCGTACGCGGTGAAGGCGACGGAGTCGTGGACCGGGATGCCCTCGGTGATGACGACGGCGAGGCCGATGCCGGCGTCGGCGGCCTCGGTGACGGCCGCCCTGGCGAAGGCGGGCGGGACGAAGACGACGGTGACATCGGCGCCGGTCGACTGCATACCGTCGGCGACCGACCCGAACACGGGCACGGCCCGCTCGTCGAAGTGGACCGTGCGGCCCGCCTTGCGCGGGTTGACGCCGCCGACGATGTCCGTGCCGGCCGCGAGCATGCGCCGGGTGTGCTTCATGCCCTCGCCACCGGTCATGCCCTGGACGAGGACCTTGCTCTCCTTGGTGAGGTATATGGCCATGGTGTCCCGTCTCCTCAGGCCGCGGTGGCGAGTTGCGCGGCACGGCGGGCGGCGCCGTCCATCGTGGTGGCCTGCTCGACGAGCGGATGCCGGTGCTCGTCGAGGATCGCGCGCCCGCGGGCCGCGTTGTTGCCGTCGAGCCGGACGACGAGCGGCTTGGTGAGCCGTACGGTGTCCAGGGCCCGGACGATGCCCTCGGCGACCGCGTCGCACGCGGTGATGCCGCCGAAGACGTTGACGAGGACCGACCTGACGGCCGGGTCGGAGAGGACGACCGACAGGCCGTCGGCCATGATCCGGGGCGACGCTCCCCCGCCGATGTCGAGGAAGTTGGCGGGGCGGGCGCCGCAGCCCGCGACCACGTCGAGGGTCGACATGACGAGGCCGGCGCCGTTGCCGATGATGCCGACCTCGCCGTCGAGCTTGACGTAGTTGAGGCCCTTGGCGGCGGCCGCGGCCTCCAGCGGGTCGCCGTACTCGGCGGCGACCGCGTCCCAGCGCGCTTGCCGGAAGGAGGCGTTGTCGTCGAGGGTGACCTTGCCGTCGAGGGCGAGGAGCTGCCCCTGCCGGGTGCGCACGAGCGGGTTGACCTCGACCAGGAGGGCGTCCTCGCGAACCAGGACCTGCCAGAGCCGTACCAGGACGTCGACGGTCTGCGGCGGGAGGCCGGCCGCCTCGGCGATCTCGGTGGCCTTCGCGGAGGTGACGCCTTCGGCCGGAGCGATGTGTATACGGGCGACCGCATCCGGTCGACTGGCGGCGACCTCCTCGATGTCCATGCCGCCCTCGGCGGAGGCGATCGCGAGGAAACGGCCGGCCGCGCGGTCCAGGACGTAGGACGCGTAGAACTCGCGGTCGATGTCGACGGGCTCGGCCAGCATCACCGCGCCGACCGTGTGCCCCTTGATGTCCATGCCGAGGATCTGACGTGCGGTCAGCTCGGCGGCGGCCGGGTCGGCGGCGAGCCTGACGCCGCCCGCCTTGCCTCGCCCACCCGTCTTGACCTGCGCCTTGACGACGACGCGGCCGCCGAGCCGGCGGGCGATCTCGCGGGCCTCCTTGGGCGAGTCGGTCACCTCGGCCCGAGGGACCAAGATGCCGTGTTTCTCGAAGAGTTCCCTTGCCTGGTGTTCGAACAGGTCCATCTCGGCTCCCGTCTGCGAAGTCATCGCGAGGCCGAACTCCGATGACTGAAAGTGCCGCACGCCCCCTGGACACCACCCACCGGATGCGGGATAACGAGATTCATACAGTATTCGTCGACTGTATGCAATGTACCGCGAGAGCCTTCCAACCCCCTACGAAGGGACGGGACTTCGCCATGCCCGACGACACCCAGGACGTGATTTCCGGTGGTCATCTCGTTGCCAAGGCGCTGAAGGCCGAGGGGGTCGACCGCATCTACACCCTCTGCGGCGGCCACATCATCGACATCTACGACGGCTGCGTCGACGAGGGCATAGAAGTCGTCGACGTCCGCCACGAACAGGTCGCCGCCCACGCCGCCGACGGCTACGCGCGCATCACCGGCAAGCCCGGCTGCGCGGTCGTCACGGCCGGCCCCGGGACCACCGACGCCGTCACCGGTGTCGCCAACGCCTTCCGCGCGGAGTCCCCCATGCTGCTGATCGGCGGCCAAGGGGCCCTCACCCAGCACAAGATGGGGTCCCTGCAGGACCTGCCGCACGTCGACATGATGGCGCCGATCACCAAGTTCTCGGCGACCGTGCCGGACACCGCTCGCGCGGCCGACATGGTGTCGATGGCCTTCCGCGAGTGCTACCACGGTGCGCCCGGCCCGTCCTTCCTGGAGATCCCGCGCGACGTCCTCGACGCCAAGGTGCCAACGGCGAAGGCCCGCGTACCCCGGCCCGGCGCCTACCGCGCCTCCACCCGCTCGGCCGGCGACCCCGACGCGGTCGAGAAACTCGCCGACCTGCTGGTGCACGCCGAGAAACCCGCCGTCCTGCTGGGCAGTCAGGTGTGGACGACCCGCGGTACCGAGGCGGCCGTCGAGCTGGTCCGCACCCTGAACATCCCCGCGTACATGAACGGCGCCGGCCGCGGCACCCTCCCCCCGGGCGACCCGCACCACTTCCAGCTCTCCCGCCGGTACGCCTTCTCCCACGCCGACGTCATCGTCGTCGTCGGCACGCCCTTCGACTTCCGCATGGGCTACGGCAAGCGGCTCTCGCCGCACGCGACCGTCGTGCAGATCGACCTCGACTACCGCACCGTCGGCAAGAACCGCGACATCGACCTCGGCATCGTCGGCGACGCCGGCCTGGTACTGAAGTCGGTGACCGAGGCGGCCTCCGGGCGCCTGAACGGAGGCGCGTCCAAGCGCAAGGAGTGGCTCGACGAGCTGCGCGCCGCCGAGCAGACCGCCCTGGACAAGCGGCTGCCGCAGCTGCGGTCGGACGCCTCACCCATCCACCCGTACCGCCTGGTCAGCGAGATCAACGACTTCCTCACCGAGGACTCGGTCTACATCGGCGACGGCGGCGACATCGTCACCTTCTCCGGACAGGTCGTCCAGCCCAAGTCGCCCGGCCACTGGATGGACCCGGGCCCGCTGGGCACCCTCGGCGTCGGCGTCCCCTTCGTCCTCGCCGCCAAGCAGGCGCGGCCCGACAAGGAGGTCGTCGCCCTCTTCGGCGACGGCGCCTTCTCCCTGACCGGCTGGGACTTCGAAACCCTCGTCCGCTACGACCTCCCCTTCGTCGGCATCGTCGGCAACAACTCCTCCATGAACCAGATCCGCTACGGCCAGGCAGCCAAGTACGGCAAGGAACGCGAGCGGGTCGGCAACACCCTCGGTGACGTCCCCTACGACAAGTTCGCGCAGATGCTGGGCGGTTACGGCGAGGAGGTGCGCGACCCCGCCGACATCGGCCCCGCGATCAGGCGCGCCCGCGAGTCCGGGAAGCCCTCGCTGATCAACGTCTGGGTCGACCCCGACGCGTACGCCCCCGGAACCATGAACCAGACCATGTACAAGTGAGGTGATCCAGGTGACCACCAAGGCTCTTGACGGCATCCGCGTCCTGGACATGACCCACGTCCAGTCCGGGCCCTCCGCGACCCAGTTGCTCGCCTGGCTCGGCGCGGACGTCATCAAGCTGGAGGCGCCCTCCGGCGACATCACGCGCAAGCAGCTGCGCGACCTCCCGGACGTCGACTCCCTCTACTTCACGATGCTCAACTGCAACAAGCGGAGCATCACCCTCAACACCAAGACCGAGCGCGGCAAGGAGATCCTCACCGAGCTGATCCGGCGCTGCGACGTCATGGTCGAGAACTTCGGCCCGGGCGCGGTCGACCGGATGGGCTTCACCTGGGACCGCATCCAGGAGATCAATCCACGGATCGTCTATGCCTCCATCAAGGGGTTCGGGGACGGCCCGTACACCAACTTCAAGGCGTACGAGGTCGTCGCGCAGGCCATGGGCGGGTCGATGTCGACCACCGGTTTCGAGGACGGACCACCGCTGGCGACGGGGGCCCAGATCGGGGACTCGGGCACGGGCGTCCACGCCGTGGCGGGGATTCTCGCGGCGCTGTTCCAGCGCGAGAACACCGGGCGCGGTCAGCGGGTCAATGTGGCCATGCAGCACGCTGTGCTCAACCTCTGCCGGGTGAAGCTGCGCGACCAGCAGCGCCTGGCACACGGCCCGCTCGCTGAATATCCCAACGACGACTTCGGCGACGAGGTTCCCCGCTCCGGAAACGCGTCCGGGGGCGGCCAGCCCGGCTGGGCGGTCAAGTGCGCGCCGGGCGGCCCGAACGACTACGTGTACGTCATCGTGCAGCCCGTCGGCTGGCAGCCGATCAGCGAGCTCATCGGCCGGCCCGAACTGGCCGACGACCCCGAGTGGGCGACGCCGGAGGCCCGGCTGCCCAAGCTGAACAAGATGTTCCAGCTGATCGAGGAGTGGTCCTCGACCCTGCCCAAGTGGGAGGTGCTGGAGCGGCTCAACGCCCACAACATCCCGTGCGGGCCGATCCTGTCCACCAGGGAGATCATCGAGGACGAGTCGCTGATCGCCAACGAGATGGTGGTGCGCGTACCGCACCCGCAGCGGGGCGAGTTCGTGACCGTGGGCAGCCCGCTCAAGCTGTCCGACTCCCCCGTCGAGGTGACCGGTTCACCGCTGCTGGGCGA
The DNA here is from genome assembly GCF_049808595.1 of Streptomyces aurantiaciflavus. Taxonomy (NCBI): domain Bacteria; kingdom Bacillati; phylum Actinomycetota; class Actinomycetes; order Kitasatosporales; family Streptomycetaceae; genus Streptomyces; species Streptomyces aurantiaciflavus. The sequence goes on from NZ_JBNCAQ010000006.1 coordinate 227,098, forward strand.
GCACAACGAGGAGATCTACGTCGGCGAGCTCGGCCTCGGCGACGAGGAGCTGCGCCTGCTCAAGTCGAACGGGGTGGTCTGACGTGATGGCCGAGGACCGGGTGCTCAGGGTGCGCGCGCTGCTCGACGCGGTGCGCGCGGACGGGCGGACCGCGCTGACCGCGCCCGAGGGCAAGGTGGTCGCGGACGCGTACGGGATCGCCGTACCGGGCGAGGAGCTGGCGAGGGACGTCGACGAGGCCGTCGCGTGTGCGGCGCGTTTCGGCGGACCCGTCGTGATGAAGATCGTCTCTCCGGACATCCTGCACAAGACCGACGCCGGCGGGGTGATCGTCGGCGTCGAGGGAGCCGTGGACGTACGGGCCGCGTTCCACCGCATCGTCGGCAACGCGCGTGCGTACGACGCCGAGGCGCGCATCGAGGGCGTGCAGATCCAGGAGTTGCTGCCGAAGGGACAGGAGGTCATCGTCGGCGCGGTCACCGATCCGACGTTCGGCAAGGTCGTGGCGTTCGGGCTGGGCGGGGTGCTGGTGGAGGTGCTCAAGGACGTCACCTTCCGCCTCGCTCCCGTGGAGGCCGACGAGGCGCTGTCCATGCTGGACTCGATCCGGTCGGCGGAGATCCTGCGCGGAGTGCGCGGGCAGGCCGGGGTGGACCGGTGGGCGGTCGCCGAGCAGATCCGGCGGGTCTCCCGACTGGTCGCGGACTTCCCGGAGATCGCGGAGGTGGACCTCAATCCGGTGATCGCCACGGCGGACGGCGCGGTCGCGGCGGACATCCGCGTGATCCTGTCCGAGGCGCCCGTGAAGGAGCGCAGGCGCTACACGCGCGCGGAGATCCTCACGTCGATGCGCCGCCTGATGCAGCCGGCCTCCGTCGCCGTGATCGGCGCCTCCAACGAACAGGGCAAGATCGGCAACTCGGTGATGCGCAACCTCGTCGACGGCGGATTCGCCGGGGAGATCCATCCGGTGAATCCCAAGGCCGATGACATTCTGGGCCGCAAGGCGTACAAGAGTGTCACCGACGTTCCCGGTGAGGTGGATGTGGCGGTCTTCGCGATCCCCGCCCAGTTCGTGGCGTCGGCCCTGGAGGAGGTGGGACGCAAGAAGATCCCCAACGCCGTGCTCATCCCCTCCGGTTTCGCGGAGACCGGCGAACACCGCCTCCAGGCGGAGATCGTGGCGATCGCCGAGCGGCACGGCATCCGGCTGCTCGGGCCGAACATCTACGGCTACTACTCGACCTGGCAGGACCTGTGCGCCACGTTCTGCACGCCGTACGACGTCAAGGGCGGGGTGGCACTCACCTCGCAGTCCGGCGGCATCGGCATGGCCATCCTGGGCTTCGCGCGGACCACGAAGACGGGCGTGTCGGCGATCGTGGGACTCGGCAACAAGTCGGACCTGGACGAGGACGACCTGCTCACCTGGTTCGGGGAGGACCCGCACACCCAGTGCATCGCGATGCACCTGGAGGACCTCAAGGACGGGCGCGCCTTCGTCGAGGCCGCGCGGGCGACCGTACCCAAGAAGCCGGTGGTGGTGCTGAAGGCGGGGCGTACGGCGGCGGGCGCCAGGGCCGCGGGCTCGCACACCGGCGCGCTGGCGGGCGACGACGCCGTCTACGACGACATCCTGCGCCAGGCCGGCGTCATCCGGGCGCCCGGACTCAACGACATGCTCGAGTACGCGCGCGCGTTGCCGGTGCTTCCCACTCCCCGGGGCGACAACGTCGTGATCATCACCGGGGCCGGCGGCAGCGGGGTGCTGCTGTCGGACGCGGTCACCGACAACGGACTGACGCTGATGGAGATCCCGCCGGACCTGGACGCCGCGTTCCGCGAGTTCATCCCGCCCTTCGGGGCCGCGGGCAACCCGGTCGACATCACCGGGGGCGAGCCCCCGTCGACGTACGAGGCGACGATCCGGCTGGGCCTCACGGACCCGCGCATCCATGCGCTCGTGCTCGGCTACTGGCACACCATCGTCACTCCGCCGATGGTCTTCGCCGAGCTCACCGCGCGCGTGGTGGCCGAGTTCCGGGAGCGCGGCGTCGAGAAGCCCGTCGTCGCGTCGCTCGCGGGTGACGTGGAGGTCGAGGAGGCCTGCCAGTACCTGTACGAACGCGGTGTCGTGGCGTACCCGTACACGACCGAGAAGCCGGTGGCCGTACTGGGCGCCAAGTACCGCTGGGCCCGGGCGGCGGGGGTGTTGGGAGGCGGTTCATGACGTGAGCCGGAGCGGGGCCGGCCGACGGTGCGCGTCGGCCGGCTCCCGGACCCATGCGCACACGAAAGGCATTGGACAGGGGGCGCTGGCCAGAACTTTCGACGCAAGGGGTGCGACACACATGACAACCACCGACTTCTCGACGTCCCTCCCCTACAGGGAGGTGACCGACCGCAACGGCCGCGTGTACCGGATCGGCGAGACCGACCGGGACATCATGGGGCGGCCACGCTGGACCATGGTGCTCCTCCCGTGGATGGGCATGCTGGGCATCAGCTCCTCGGAGTACGCGTTCACCTCGGCCGAGGACACCCTGCACGAGGCCCACCTGTGGAACAGCGGGCACATCTTCTGGCTGATGGGCGTCTGGGTCTTCTTCCAGGCCGCCGTCGCCTTCCCCGCCGGACAACTGCGGGAGAGCGGGAGGCTTCCCGCGCGGTACGCGATGATGCTCGGCGCGCTGGGCACGATCTGCGGCTATCTGTCGCTGGCGTTCGCGCCGCACGTGATCGTCGCCTACATCGGTTTCGGCATGTTCAGCGGGATCGGCGCCGGCCTCGTCTACGCGACCTGCGTGAACATGGTCGGCAAGTGGTATCCGGAGCGCAAGGGCGGCAAGACCGGCATGGTCAACGGCGGCTTCGCCTACGGCTCGGTGCCGTTCGTGTTCCTGTTCACCTCGTACATGGACCTGAGCAACTACCAGGGTGTCCTGGTGACGGTCGGGCTCATCTGCTGCTCGGTCGTCGCGTTCGCCGGATGGTTCTTCAAGGACCCGCCGAAGAACTGGTGGCCCGCGCACGTCGACCCGCTCAGGATGAACGACGACCCGAAGATCCGCCGGGCGCTGGAGAAGAACCCGCCGGCGGTGAAGCAGTACACCCCGAAGGAGGCCGCCCGTACCCCCGTCCTGTGGATGATGTGGTTCTGTCTGCTGTGCACGGCCGGCATCAACATCTTCGGCATCGCCTTCCAGGTGCCGTTCGGCAAGGACATGGGCTTCGCGGGCGGGATCGTGGCCACGGCGATGTCCCTGAAGGCGATCGTCAACGGCACCGGCCGAGGGGTGATCGGCTGGATCTCCGACAAGTTCGGCCGCCGCAACACACTGATCATCGTGTGTCTGGTGCTGGGCACCGCACAGTTCGGGGTGCTGGTCTCCGGACAGATGGGCAGCATGCCGTTCTTCCTGTTCTGCTCCATGGTCTCCGGATTCGGCGGCGGCGCCATCTTCCCGCTGTTCGCGGCCATGACGGCGGACTACTTCGGGGAGAACAACAACGCCTCCAACTACGGCATCGTCTACAGCTCGAAGCTGATCTCGGGCCTGGTGGGTTCCGGGGTGGGCAAGGTCGTGGTCGACGCGTGGGACTACGAGGGCGCGTTCGTGATGGCGGGCTCCATAGGGCTGGCCTCCGCGGTGCTGGCGCTCTTCCTGAAGGCCCCGGGCCGGCCCACGGCCCAGAAGAAGATCGTCCCCAATCCGCACCCGCTCGGTGAGGAGATGGCGTGACATGACGGACGGCCGCCGCGGCCCGTTCGTTCATGAGGCGGGCCGCCCCCGGGGCGGCCACCCGGGGGGGCCCCCCCACCCCGCGCGGCCGCACCCCATCTCGCGCC